>CALVWM010000006.1 GCA_944367185.1 uncultured Clostridia bacterium
GCGTCAGTTATGAGACGCTCGTCGCCGAGATCGCGAACGCACAGAGCTGATCAAAGCCGGACAATTTTTGTACAATATGCGGCGCGCTCCGTTCGGAGCGCGCCGCTTTTTACAGGCCTGGGGGAAACGAAAATACAGCATCTGCAACATCCGCAATGGCTGCCTCTTTACGCCATCTGCCGATCAGGCTGCCCAATTGTCCTTTACTTTGCATGCGGAGAAATGTTCGGTGAATGCCTGTGTTTCCATAGCAAAACCAAATACCAAACCGCCAATATCAATATGGAAACGGTGAGAAACCCGATCGCATCCACGCCGACGTCGGCAAACTTTCCGTCCCGCCCTGCGACAAAAGACTGATGCAATTCGTCGGAGCAGGCATACAGAAAGGAGATGACCGCCGCGCCGCCCGCACAGATCGCGGGCCTTACAAAAGCGGATGTCCGGAACGGCAGCATTGCCACAAACAAAAAACTCGTCCCGCCGAGCAGCATGTAGAGAAAGACGTGCGCCAATTTCCGGATGTTCAGGCCGCAAACGATGGGAACGTCGGATGCCGACATCCCCGGCGGCACTTCCATGCCGAGGAGGCCGACGATCCATTCCGCCACGCCGCTGCTCGTTTCCGCCGACTCCGTTCCCGCCTGATTGGACAGGGCGAAGATCGCCGCCATGACCGCGATCATCGGGATGGCGGCAGCCGCGGCTTTCAGCCACTGCCGTACGATTTTATTTTGAACAGATACCATATATCTCAATATATGCACATGGACGCAAGAGATCCCGATCTGAGACAGGAACGGAAAATTTGTCTGACTGTTCGGGAGAAAAGCCCCCGCAACATATCCGCGTATCCCGCTATCTCGTATAGATCTCCAGGGTCTGCTGGACAACGTCCTGCCATGTGTAGGGAATGACCATATTGTAGTGCGTGCGCAGGTTCAGGCCGATGACCTTCTTGATCTGATGCCGCAACCTGTCAATATCGCCTCTGCGGAAGACATAACAGTTCTCGTTGATGACCTCCGTGTTCTCCGGAATATCCGAAACGAGGCACACGTTCCCGTAAGAAAGCGCCTCAAGAAGGCTCATCGGCATGCCTTCGATGTCGGACGGAAGCACATACAGATAGGCGTTGGAATAGAGCTCCTGCAGCTCCCGTCCCTCCACAAAGCCCGTCATAATGATGCTCTTATCATCCTTTACCGCCTTGCAGATCTCATCATAGAACACCTCGCTGTGCGAGGGGCCGCCTGCGATCACCAGCTTCTTGCTCGTCCCCGTCTGCTCCACGACCTTCTTCCACGCAGGGATCAGGTACTGCAAACCTTTTTCCGGCACGATGCGCGCAAGAAATAAAATATAGCTGTTCATCTCCAGCCCGTATTTCTTTTTGATAATATCGGCGGCGCGCGGTTCGGGCGGCTGGATGCCGTTCGGGATATACTTGGTCGTGCGGTGATAGGTCTCGCGGAAATACTGCTTATTGTTATGGGAGAGCACGATGATCTCGTCCGCATACTTGACCGCCCTGCGCTCGCCGATGCGAAGGATACGCGTTGCCAGCCCGCCCCACTTCCCGCGCTGCCAGTCAAGGCCGTGGATGGTGACGACGATCTTCGTCCCCGGGCGCTTCTTGCGCTTGGGAAGGAGGTTCAGAAAAAAGCACGGGCCCTCCGCGTGATAGTGGACGATATCCACCTGCCTTTTTTTGAGCAGCCTGCGCGCTTTGAGCGTTGCGAAGAAGGCATAGACGATGGCATCCAGCGCGCGCTTGTTGACGGTGAAGATCGTTTCGACCTTGCAGCCCTTGTATTCGGCAATGGGAGGATACTCCTTGCGCTTGCGGTTGAAGAGCGTGACTTCATGCCCCTGCGCCGCCATACGCGTTGCAAGTTCTTCCACCACGATCTCTACGCCGCCCTCCCGCGACGGGACATATTTTTGCCCGATCATGACAATTCTCATACGCTTCTCTCCATCTTTTTCTCAACGATCCCCGTACATTCTCCGGCAGTAACTCTGATATTCGCCCGAGACGATCTCCTGCCACCATTCCCGATGATCCAGATACCATCGGACAGTTCTTCGGATGCCGTCCCGGAACGTGGTTTCGGGCAGCCAGCCGAGCTCGTTTCGGATCTTGGCTGCATCGATCGCATAGCGCATATCATGCCCCTTGCGGTCGGCGACAAAGGTGATCAGACTCTCCGGCCTGTCCAACTCCTTGCAGATGAGCTTTACAACGTCGATGTTGCGCATTTCATTGTGCCCGCCGACGTTGTACACCTCGCCCGATCTTCCCTCATGGAGGATAAGATCGATCGCCCTGCAATGATCCTCCACATACAGCCAGTCGCGCACATTTTCACCCGTGCCGTAGACGGGTAGAGGCTGATCCGCCAGGGCATTGACGATCATCAGGGGAATGAGCTTTTCGGGATGCTGATATGGTCCGAGGTTGTTGCCGCAGCGGGAGATCGTGGCGGGGAACCCCTGCCCGGCGTATTGCAGCACGATCTCATCCGCTCTTGCCTTGCTTTCGCTGTATGCGTTGTTCGGATGCAGCGCAGACTGCTCCGTAAATGCCTGTCCGCCAACGAGCGGCAGTGCGCCATAGACCTCGTCCGTAGAGACCTGATGATACCTTTTCACGCCCGATCGGCGGCTCACATCCAACAGCGTCCTCGTACCCTCGACATTCGTGCGAAAAAAAGGAGCGGGGTCAAGCAAGGACCGATCGACATGGCTCTCTGCGGCAAAATTGACGACGGCATCGGGATGCTCCTCCGAAAAGAGCCGGACGACCCCCTCCCGATCGCAGATGTCAAGCCTGACAAAGCGGAAGTTGGGGGCATCCATAACGCCTTTCAGAGTGGAAAGATTGCCGGCATATGTGAGTTTATCGAGGCAAACGATGCGGTAATCGGGATACGTTTGCAGCATATGGAAGATGAAATTGCTGCCGATGAATCCCGCGCCGCCCGTGACAACGATCGTCATGAGCACTACTCTCCGCTTCTGTCAAACACGACCATGTAGGCGCCCTTGAAGATGATCTTGAGATCGAGCCAAAGGCTGCGCTTTTCTATGTATTCGAGGTCGAGTTTCACCCATTCGTCAAAGGACAGAGCATTGCGGTTATGTTGGATCTGCCACAGACACAAAAGCCCGCCCTTGACGTCCATACGTTGCTTTTGCCATTCCTCGTACTCGTCGACCTCCCGCGGGAGCGGCGGACGGGGACCGACCACCGACATATCCCCCTTCAGGACATTGAAGAGCTGCGGCAGCTCGTCCAGCGACGTCTTTCTCAGAAACCGACCGAACGGCGTGATGCGCGGATCATCCTTCATCTTGAAGACGGGCGGATCCGCCTCGTTCAGACCCGCATCGATGAGCTGCTGTTTCATCGCCGCAGCCCCGGGACACATCGAGCGGATCTTGTAAAACTTGAAAGTTTCCTTGCCGCCCATTGCGACACGCAGAGAAGAATATACAGGCGCATGCAGCGGACGCTTCTCCCCCTTGGCAAGTTTACGCGGTTTTAAGACGCAGTCCAGAATTTTGCCCTCTTTGTTGACAAGCCGCTTCGCCTTCTTCGCCTTGGGAGCGTCCATACTCGCCGCTTCGGTGATCTCCAGAGCATACGCAGGCGTTCCGATGTCCTCCAGCCACTTGACGAGCAGAAGGATGAGGATGAACCAGGAGAGGATCAGCAAAACAGCGCCCGACGACATAATGTCGAACGCGCGCTTAAAAAAAAGGTAAGCATAGCGCTTTTTCGGCTTGACGGCGGGCTTTGTGACCGCCCCGGCGATCGCAGCAGGCACGGCGTCCAATACGGCGCTGTCCGCAGCTGCGATCTCCTCGTGTACATCATCCTGTTGTTTTTTTCTCATATTCTCCCCTTTCGCATTTCCGATGTAAAAAGGTTTCATCCATATGTTCATACCGACGCGATCCGAGGACATGTGCCGGCGAAGGAGCTTCCTGCGGCGTTTGCCCGCAGAGAACGGGCATACGGCTGCCCGCCCGCGAGAGCCCGCCGCGCGGCAGGAAGCCCTGTCGATGCTCTGCTCCCGGGACGCTCGCTCATCAATGGGATGTCGGTTTCTCATTTATAACTGTACGCTAACTATTTTACCAAGAATGCCCAAGAAAGTCAAGCGTTGATCATAGAAAAAACCGGCATATGTTTTTTTTCATCTCAAAGGCAATGCTGTTCTGTTGCCTGCCTTCACAAAAGACCGCGTTTACAGATCGACGCATCCGGTGCCGGCCTCCGACTTGCCTCGTCGTCTTCCGTACATCGGAAAACCTTTGCGCACGACTGCAAGCTTCGGCCGCAAGCCAACGCTCTGCACAAAAACTACCGAACCGTGATTGGCCTTTGATTGAGTGTTTTCCCCGAAAACGAAAGAAAAACCACAATATCTTGTGGTTTTTCGCTGGAGCTGCTAACCGGATTTGAACCGGTGACCTCGTCCTTACCAAGGACGTGCTCTACCTGCTGAGCCATAGCAGCATATGAATTTTTGCCCGTTTTCTCCCGGCCCCTGCCGCCCCCGCGCACGCCGCCCGAACGCAAAAAACACGCGCAACTACGGAAAATGCGGCAACATTTCGGGATACGGGGTTCCGTCAAAAACAACGCGCTCTCTTCTCAGACAACGCTTTCTTAGTATACTCAAATGCGCGGAGCAAGTCAAGCGTTTTTTCATACGTTGCGGAAAATCCGCGCAAAAAATTTCACGATCCGCCGCGTTCCTGCATCATTGCCTAAAAAATGCGCGGGCGCATATACTGATGACGTGAAACGCTTGCTATTTACGGGCGGCGGAAGCGCGGGACACGTCGTGCCCAATCTCGCCGTCATGCAGGAACTATGCGGGACTTATGACGTCGCATATATGGGCACGGACGGCATCGAACGCGGACTTGCGGGCGCCTTCAGCTGTCCCTATTATATCGTCAACTGTCCCAAGCTTGTCCGCGCCGCGACGCCCCGCAATCTGACCGTCCCCTTCCGCCTCGCCGCCGCACGACGAAAGGCGCTCGACATTTTGCGCCGTGAAACATTCGATCTCGTCTTTTCCAAAGGCGGATATGTCAGTTATCCTGCCGTATGGGCGGCGCACCGCCTGAAAGTGCCCGTGCTGACACATGAAAGCGACTTCTCCCCGGGACTATGCACCCGTATGATCGCAGGAAAGTGCCGCTATGTGCTCACCTCCTTCCCGGAGACGGCGGGCAGGTTCCGCAACGGGAGATGCGTCGGCTCCCCCATGCGCCGCGAGCTCTTCCGCGGCGACAGGCTTGCGGCACGCGCAAAGTACGGCTTTTCCGGGAGAAAACCCGTGCTGCTCGTTCTGGGCGGCGGGAGCGGCAGCCGTGCCCTCAACGAGGCCGTGCGCTCCAACCTCGCCGCGCTCCTGCTGCGCTTCGACATCCTGCATCTGTGCGGAAAAGGCAACCGCAGCGAGCGCACGGCGCGCGGATACGTTCAGCTGGAATATGAACGGGACATGGGCGCCGCCTATGCCTGCTGCGACCTTGCACTCTCTCGGGCGGGCAGCAATGCGGTGTTTGAGCTGATCGCGCTCAAAAAGCCGGCGCTGCTCGTACCGCTTGCCCATGCCTCACGCGGAGATCAGGCGCAGAACGCCGCCTATTTCGCCCGGAAAGATCTCTGCGCGGTGCTGGACGAAGGGCAGCTCGACACACTTCCCTCCGCCCTCTTGTGCCTGTACGGCAACGCAAAGATCCGCGCCGCCCTTGAAAGAGACCATACCGTCAGCGGGACACAGGCGATCGCCGATGTCATCCGGTCGGTCATCGGATAGAGTGCAGAAAACCGGCGCAAACGCAAAGACGCATGGTCCCAACGCTCATTGCCCCCCACGCACGACATAGCCGCTCCCGAACAGGTTGGCGTGAAGATAGGTCTGCGGCACGTCGCCGACGAGCACGCTCTCGGCAATGAGAACCTGTGTCGTGACGGTGAATGAATCGGTGCGCCCGGGCAGCACGACGGAAAGCTCCGTTTCCACCTCAAGATAGATGCTGTGACGGGTCTGATTGATGCCCGCACTGTCAAACGAGGACGTAAAGCGGCCGGTCACGACAGCGACGGGCAGGATCGAGATCGTCACGCCCGGCCCTACGCCGACAAGGGCGTCGATGCCGAAAAAAGCACCGAGCGGAATGGTGACTCCCGCCTCGCTCACGCTCTGCAGCTTTTTTTGGGAGAGATAGGCACAGTCACGGGCGATGCGGTTGATCTCATAGGCGTTCGCGGTCATCGCGCGGATGTCCCCGTCGCCTCCGTGTACGACAGTGATCAGGTCGTCATAGCGCACCGGATCGGAGAGCGTCTCGTAGATCGCCTCGTTGACCGCCTCCGTCGTGCGGGCGCGCATGACCTCCCGGACGGCGGACAGAATGGTAGCCGTAATGCCGCGGTACCAGAGGACGGCGCAGACGACGATCAGGACGGCAAGCACGGCGAAGACGATGCGGCGGACGATGCGATTGGTTCTGGAACGATATTTCACATACCATTGTATGCGGGCGCGGGGCGCGGCATGCCTGTATGCCGCGCCCCGCGCAATTCGCACTTGACGAAGCGCCATCCTGCGCCGCAGAATGTTCGCCTGCTCTGTCATGCCGGCATGCGAAAAGCGGGACGCCAACGCGCCCCGCTCCCCTTTTTCCTTTGTTTAGTCCTCGGACTCGTAGTGGCAGTCCGAACGCTGCGTGGGAGGCATCGTTTCGCCTTCGCCCACGTAGATGGTGTTGATGACGTTGCCCTGTGCGTCCATGACCTTGTAAGAGCCGGTCTTGGGGCAGGTATCGCCGCAATTCAATCTCATAGTTCACCTCCGATACTCCTATCTTGTGCGGAAACGAAGATTTTATACAAAAAAGGACGTTCCAACGAACGCCCTTTGAATGTTTATACGATGACGCCTGCCGCGCAGAGTGAGAAACAGACGACGGACAGCGCGACCAGATAGACGCTGAACCAGACGTAATTTGCCTTGCGGATGATCCTGAGCATGAGTTTGATCGCAAGGAAGCCGAACACCATGGCGAGCAAAATTCCGACGATCATGCCGACGATACCGCTCGTGCCGAAGCCGGCAACACTCTCCGGCTCGCGGATGATGCCGAACACTTCCACCGCAAAACTGCCCAAAATGACGGGAATGCTCATCAGGAAGGAGAACTTGGCGACGTCCTCGCGCTTGGTCCCTGCGATCGTCCCCGCGACGATGGTCGAGCCGCTGCGCGAGATGCCCGGAAAGAGCGCGACCGCCTGCATGACGCCCATCGCAACGGACGACCCCCAGCCGAGCGGCTTTTGCACCTTCTGCCGCTTGGCGATCATTTCGCACACCACAAGAAGCAATGCCGTCAGCGCAAAGCAGACGGAGAGATACAAAATGCCGTCCGGACCCGAGAAGAGCGCATCGATGCGATCGCTGAAAATAAGACCGATCACGCCAGCGGGAATGGTCGCCACGATCAGCATCAGAAGCGTCTTGAAGGGCTTTTTGAAGAGATCGAGGATGTCCCGCCAGAACACGACGATGACGGCGATGAGCGTACCCAGGTGCATCATGATGTTGATGAGCGTCATCGTGCCGTCGCCCATGTCAAAGCCGAGCACGCGCTGCAAAAGGGTCAGATGCCCGCTGGAAGAAACGGGCAGGAACTCCGTGAGTCCCTGCACCACTCCTAAAACAGATGATTTCCAGATCGCTTCCCAAAATCCCATAACGTTCTCCGATCAAGATGCCGTGTCCAGTCCGCTCAGATCGGCATAGCGATCTTCATAGACGACGGCGCAGTCCTTGAAGTCCTCGATGGCATTAGACTGACGGATGGACGCATACTCGCTCACCAGGTCGGAGCAGAGCGCTTCGTAGAACAGGTAGGAGAACGTCCCCTCCGTCGTTCTGTCCGCCCAGTTGAAGGTGTAGGGCGGGATGACGTTGCCATCTTCGTCCGCGACAAAGGAGAACGTACAGTAAATGACGTGCCAGCCGTAGTCGGAGGGAACGACGACATAGCTGCCCGCGCCCTGGCGGCAGACATACTGCGCCGCATACTCAAACTCGGGGACGTAGTCGGTCGCACCCGTGGAGATGACGTAGCCGAAGTAATCGTTGAGCCCCGCCGTATCGGTATTGTATGCGAAGGAAAGCTCGTTGATGACGGAGTATGTCACGTTTTCCGCGCTGCCGGGCAGGAAGAACTCGTTGGCATTGAAGCCGTTCGTGAAGTTCACCTTGCCCGCGTAGTAGACAAACTTGCTGTAATCGACCGCGCCACTCTCGGTGTAATAGTCGGACACCGTGCGGTTGTAATAGGTCGTGTTATCGGAGACCGCATTGACGACGTCGTCCGAGCCGATGCCGTCCACATAAGTCCCTTCGGAAAGGGTATAGCCGTCGCCCTCGATGCTGACCTCGGAGGCCGCCTGCGCAAGATACCCCTCCATCTCGGCGATGAAGTCGTCGATCGTAATGCGGTTAGGTCTCACGGTGTACGTCTCGTCCTCGTTCTGACGGACCGTGCCGTTGTAAGTGTAATAGCCGAGATAGTTGGACACACGCTCATACTGCTCGTTCCCGCCGAGGCTGTCCTCGAAGAAGAGATAGCTTCTCGCCTCGTTGCCACCCGTGTATACCTTTTCGTTTTCCGATCCGTCGAAGGCGTAGTCCTCGTCAAACCAGGTGCCGCGCTGATCGGTGCCGCGCACGTTTTTCAGAAGCCCCGCGCGCTGCAGGAAGTTGTTGCCCTTGGTGTCGCCAAGGTCCGCGGGCGCATTCTCCAGCTCCAGACTCTGCGAGGTGGAGAAGGGAATGAGGATGTTGATGACGTAACCGTAATTTGCCTCGGGCGCGGTCAGCACAAAAGACGTATCGGACACGCCCTCCAGCGCCGTTTCAAAGCTGTCCGTGTCGTTTGCGAACGTCGTCTCCTGACGGGAATAGGTGGTATCGTAGATCTCCTGCGCGTACGATTCGTTGACCGTCGCACGGATATTGTCCTCGAATTTTTCGGTGAGCTTGTTGATCAGCGCCGTCTCATAGGAAGTCGCAAGCTCGCTCTTGAAGTAGCTCAGGCTCTCGACGTCGCTCACGTCCTCGCCCGATTCGATGAGGGAGTTGGAGCGAAGGCTTGCAAGGAAAGAGCTGTATGCCTTGCGGCGCGTCGTGGGCGTGGAGCCCTCCGGCGCCTCATATCCGGGGCAATCCGCCGCCGCGTTGATGCCGGTATAGATGCGGTATGCCTCGTTGTAGTAATCCTCCGTCTCCGTATCGATGCCCGTGGGCGTCGTGCGTGCGGTCGTGCTCTCGTCGTGCGAATGGTCGTGGTCGAGATAGCGCTCTTCCTGGGAATCCAGCGTGTTGTTGATGAGCTGGCGGGTGGAGTACAGCGCCTGCGCCTCCTCCTCTTCATTGAGGAAGTAGGCAAGGGCCGCGAGACGGCGCTCGATGCCCGACTGCCCCGCGACCGCCGCCTCATAGCCCGCGACGGTGATATCCGGTTCGCTCTCATCGTCGATGAGATAGAGCATCGCATACTGGATATAGATCTGACGGTTGACGAGCGTCTCGCTGATCATTGCAAACGTGTCATGATACGTCCAGCCGTACGACTCCATCATGGAATAGCCGGTCGAGATGAAATAGGCGACCATGTCGCGCTTGGTGATCTCGGTCGTGCCGATCACGTCGCCGTATGCGGCATACTCGCTGCCTGCAAAATTCTCGCTCTCGGTGATATTCACCTCCGCGATGGTCTGCGCATAGTCCTTTTGAATGTTGGTCGTGATGTCGCAGCCCGCCAGAAGCGAGGTGCTCAGTGCCGCGGCAAGCGCAACTGCCGCTACTTTCGTCGTCTTCTTCATTGTATACTCCGAAACTCATGTGTGCCGATGCGGTGGCCCGCATTCTGCAATTCTTGTCTATTATATCGTATTTCAAGGAATTTCGCAATGATTTCGCAATGAAAATCATGCAAAAGTTCGTGCAAACTTCAAAAAATTTGTCATCAGGATCATCGTCTTTGCGCTGCTCGCCTGCGGGCGGAAGGTCACGACGGGCGCGCTCGTCATGTCCAGTCCCACCGCCGCGGCGTACTTCTCCATGGCGGCGCTCAGTCCCTCCGCGCCGAGTGCGGACAGCGAGGAAAATTCCAGCGCGCCCCCCTTCCTTCCCACGGAGATCTTCTTCACGCCCAGACCGACGGCATAGCTCTTCATCAGCGCGATGACCAGCAGGTTCAGCGACTCCTCGGGAAGAGGGCCGTACGTCTCCTCCATCGAGCGGCAGACGCGCTTGTAGTCCGCAAGCGATCGGATGTCGGCGATCTGCTTGTAGCAGTCCATGCGCCCCGCGTTGGACTCGACGTAGCGCTCGGGAATATAGGCAGTCGCCTTGATATCCAGATCGATCGCCTCTTGCCGTTCGCCCGTCAGCTCCTCCTTTAAGATCTTGGCGTACAGCTCATAGCCCACTTTATCCATATGCCCGTGCTGTTCCGCGCCCAGAACGTTGCCCGCACCGCGGATCTCCAGATCGCGCATGGCGATCTTGAAGCCGGAACCGAGCTCGGTAAACTGCATGATCGCCTTTAACCGCTCGGCGGCGGTCTGCGTCATGATGCGCTCGGGCTTGTAGGTGAGATAGGCGTGCGCGAGGCGCGCTCCCCGCCCCACTCTCCCGCGCAGCTGGTAGAGCTGCGAGATGCCCAGGCGGTCTGCGTCGATGACGATGAGCGTGTTCGCGTTGGGCAGGTCGATGCCGTTTTCGATGATCGTCGTCGTGACGAGCACGTCGTATTCCCCGCGGTAAAAGCCGAAGACGTTCTTTTCCAGCGTCGCCTTGTCCATCCTGCCGTGCGCGATGCACACGCGCGCCTCGGGCACGAACTCGGTGAGCCGTCTTGCGTACGTCCCGATGGTCTCCACGCGGTTATAGAGCACAAACACCTGTCCGCCGCGCGCGATCTCCCTTACAATGGCATCGCGGACGAGTGCCTCCGTCTCCTCGGCGACGTACGTCTGCACGGGCAGGCGGGCGCCGGGCGGCGTCTGGATGGTCGAAATGTCGCGGATGCCCGAAAGAGAGAGATGCAGCGTCCGCGGAATGGGCGTCGCGGTCATCGTGAGGCAGTCCACGTCGCGCTTGTACGTCTTGATCTTCTCCTTGTGCTCGACGCCGAAGCGCTGCTCCTCGTCCAGAATGAGAAGCCCGAGATCGTGAAATTTGACGTCGGAGGAGAGCAGCCGGTGGGTGCCGACGATCAGGTCCACCTTTCCCGCCTGCAGATCGGCAAGAATGCCCGCCGCCTCTTTGTCGGTGCGGAAGCGGTTGAGGCAGGCGACGCGCACGCCGAACGGCTCCATGCGCTCTTTCGCCGTCTTGTAGTGCTGTTCGCTGAGCACGGTGCTCGGGCACATCAGAACTGCCTGTCTGCCCGCGAGCACGCATAAATACGCGGCGCGCAGGGCGACCTCCGTCTTGCCGAAGCCGACGTCCCCGCACAACAGCCGGTCCATGACCTTGGGCGAGCGCATGTCGGCGAGGATCTCCTCGGTGGACACCGTCTGATCGGGTGTGTCCTCGTACGGGAAGGCGGCAATGAACTCGTCCATCTCCTCGTAGCAGTCGGGAAAGACATAGCCGACCTGTTCCTGCCGCTCGGCGTAGAGAGCCTTTAAGTCGAACGCAAGTTTTTTGAGCGAAGCACGGACGCGCGCCTTGACGCGCTCGAACTCGCCGCCGCCGATCTTGGAGAGCGCGGGATCGTCCCCGCCCATATATTTGGAGAGGACGTCCATCTGTTCGACGGGGACGTGCAGCATATCGCCGTCCTTGTAGACGAGGGAGACATACTCCTTGGTGCCGTCCGTCGTCTCGATGCGCTCCACGCCCGTGACCTTGCCCACGCCGTATGTCTCGTGCACGGCGTAGTCGCCGATCTCGGGCGCGAAGAAGAGATCCCCGCGCTTGCGCTTTAAGCGCCGCGTCCCCGCCGCCTTGGGGAAGAGGTCGTTCGTCCCGATGACGGCGAGCTTGTTCTCATGCAGCAGAAAGCCGTTCTCCAGCCTCTCCTCGAGCACGGCGATGTCCTTCAGATCGGAGAGCCGCGCGGGCAGCGGCTGCACGGGAAGATACTCCTCCGAGAGCGCCTCGCGCATCTTGCCCGCACGCTCCGAAGTGCCGCACCAAAGCATGACGCGGTACCCCGTCTTGCGCCATGCCTTGATGTCCGTTATAAGATCGGGAAGCGACCCCAGATACCGCCGCGCGGGCGTCGAGGTAAAGTTGAACAGCTTGAGCGGCTCAAAGAAATAGGTATTGCCCGCAAACGTCTGCAATGCGACGGTGCGGAAGTCGGAAAAGCGCTCCATGCGCTGCGCGGGCGCGTACTGATCGAGGGAGAAGGACATGACCTCGCCCCCATTCTCCAGCTCGGAGAAGCGCTCGACGTGCTCCTTGTACATGCCGACGAGCTTATCTCTGATGAGCTTGCATTCGTCAAAGACGAGCAGCGTGCCTTCGGGCAGTATGGAAAAAAGATCGGAAGAATTTTCCAAAAGCGGCAGGACGAAATCGTTTGCGCCGCTGACCTCCAGGTCGGAGACAATCTGCTGCATCCTGGCGTACGCCGCCGAGGAGGACGCCTTTTTGCACGCTGCATACAGCGTCTGCAAAATGCGCGGCCACTCCTCCTCCGAGGCGACGGCGTCCGTCGCCGCGACGAGATCGACGCAAGAGAGCTTTTCGTAGCGCTCGCCCGTCACCTCGTCATAGGGCTTGATGCTCTCCACCTCGTCGCCGAAGAAGTCGATGCGGACGGGGTGCTCCAGGTTGACGGGATAGACGTCCAGAACGTCCCCGCGGACGGCAAAGGTGCCGCGCTGCTCGGGGCTGTACTCGCGCACATACCCGGCGCGCACAAGCCCGTCGATCAGCCTGCGCATGTCGTGCTCGGCGCCCGTCTCCAGATGAAAACAGGTGAGCTCTTTGGGCACGAGCTGCGCCGCCGCCTCGATATCGGCGACGAGCACCTCCGCCCCCGCCTGCCATTCATGCAGCGCCGTCAGGCGGCGAAAGAGCGCGTCGCGGCTGCCCGCCTTGCGATAGGTGAGCACCTCGTCCTTGGCGGCAAGCAGGGCGACCTTCTTCCCCGAGAGCGCGCGAATATCCTCCGCCGCGCGCTTCGCGGTGAGTGCGTCCGCCGTCAGATAGACGATGCGCCCCTCAAAGAGAGAGGCGATCAGATGTTTTTGGGCGTCCGAAACGCCGGACACCGCCGTGGGAACGCCGTTTTTTACCGTCGCGCCCAGCAGCGGATAGTCGCCGTTCAGGGCGTCAAAGGAGAAAAATCCCTTCATATTATCCGTTATACTTGCCCATCACGAGGTCGATGCGCTCCCCGCCCGCGAGCGAGACCGCCGCCTCCGCCGCCCGCTTGCACGCCGAAGAAAACAGCTCGTAGTCCTCTTTTTTCACCTCGGAAAGTACATAGTTGATGATGGGAATGTTGACCTCGGGATCGCGGATGCCGATGCGGATGCGCGCGAACTCCGTCAGCCCCGTTTCCGCGATGACCGAACGCATGCCGTTGTGCGTGCCAGCGCTGCCTGAGGGACGGATGCGCACATGCCCCTTGGGAAGATCGTAGTCGTCGTAGATGACGACAAGCTCGGCGGGCGAGATTTTATAGCGCGCCATGAGCTGTTTGACCGCCCTGCCCGAGGCGTTCATATAGGTGAGCGGGCGCGCGATGACGATCTTCTCCCCGCCGACGTACGCCTCGGCGACGCTCGCCTCGCACTCCTTTTTGCGGAATTTGGCATCCAAAAGCGCCGCAGCGTCCCCTGCGGCGAGAAAACCCATGTTATGAAATGTTTTTGCATATTTTTCCTCGGGATTGCCGAGTCCGACGATGAGAAACATAAATTATTCCTTACAAAGATGCCGCCGCGCTCGGGCGCGGCGGAGATTTCAGTCGTAGATCTTGCTCATGGGTTTATCGAGGTAGACGTTCTCGATCGCGGCGGCGAAGATGTCCGCAACGGAGAGGATCTTCATCTTGGGGAGCATCTTCTCCTCGGGCAGATGAATGGTATCCAGCATCACAAGCTCCTCGATGGGAGAATTCTTGATGCGCTCGATGGCAGGGCCTGAGAGCACCGCGTGCGTGCAGCAGGCATAGATATTGGTCGCGCCCGCGTCCACGAGCGCCTGCGCGCCCTGTACGATGGTGCCGCCCGTGTCGATCATGTCGTCGACCAGCAGGCACTTCTTGCCCTCCACGTTGCCGATAATGTTCATGACCTCCATGACGTTCGCGCGGGGACGGCGCTTATCGATGATCGCCATCGGACAGCCCAGACGCTCTGCGACCTTGCGCGCGCGGTTGACGCTGCCGACATCAGGCGATACGACGATGAAATTTTCGTCCATGCGCTCGGCGAAATAGTTGTAAAGCGTGGGGCCGCCCAGCAGGTTATCCACGGGAATGTTGAAAAATCCCTGGATCTGCGCCGCGTGCAGGTCCATCGTCAGGACGCGGTCCGCGCCTGCGGACGTCAGAAGGTCGGCAACCAGCTTTGCCGTGATCGGGTCGCGCGAGCGCGCCTTTCTGTCCTGCCGTGCATAGCCGAAATAGGGCATGACGGCGGTAATGCGCCCTGCCGACGCGCGCTTTGCCGCGTCGATCATGATGAGCAGTTCCATCAGATTGTCATTGACGGGCGCGGATGTGGACTGAATGATAAAGAGGTCGCGGCCGCGGACCGTCTCGCCCAGATGGACGCTGGTCTCGCCGTCCGAGAACTTGCTCACCTCGATATCGCCCAGCGTCGTATTGAGACGCGCGGCGATCGCCTCTGCGAGGGGTCTGTTGGAGTTGCCTGCAAAGAGCTTGATTTCGTTACCGTGTGTGATCATGCCTTCTCCTCAGCTGTTATCTTCTGCGTGAAATGAACGCGTTATGCCGTTCCGATCCCGCACCGACGCTTCGCCGCCCGCCCGGAGCCGACGGCAAGTCCCCCTTCTCATCGAATGCGCTTAGTTGCCATTATACACCATTCCGCAGCCTTCGTCAATCGTTCCGCGCCATTCCGCGCCGCCTTCTTGAAAAATTTTTCTTTGCAAGACGGCAAGAGATCCGCATCGCACGGGATGCGGATCTCCTCTTTTCGTGAAGAAATTTCCTTCCAGCGCCGCTTATCTGGTCCTGACGCGGATCGCCGTGACGCTCATTGCGGGCGCTTCATAGCCGAACACTTCGTCATCAAAGCCGATCTTATAGCTGTTGATGGGTGCGACCGAGTTGAAGCCGATGTCGTTGGTATCTTCATACGACGTGCCGACGACGCCGAACACCTCCGCGATGCCGGTCAGATCGACGCCCGTCAGGTCGGAGAGCGAGACGTTCATCCTGACCGCTTCCGTGCCCGCGTTGACGATCTTGACGATGATGTGCCCCGTCTCCGCATCCTGGCTGGTGACATAATAGAGCGTGTTGACCTCGCGGCTGGCAGCGCCGTTGGTCGAAGTCAGGGTCATCGTAGGATTGGACGAAAGGCTGGAAGAGACCTTGTGATCGCCCGTATTCTGCATGAAGATCTGCTGCACGAAGTAGCTGGGCGTAAGAGCGAGCTCGGTGTTGGTGTAGTACATCATGTCCACCTGCCACTGACGCGCGCCCGAGATATAGGTACCGAACATGGGCGCGTATGCCGCAAGCACGACGATGTCGCCGTTGCGCTCCATGCCCGTCATCATCGCCGCTTCGGAGAGTGCGTTGAGCCAGTTGCTCGATGCGGCTCCCGTTCCGCCGAAACTCG
Source organism: uncultured Clostridia bacterium (assembly GCA_944367185.1). Lineage (GTDB taxonomy): Bacteria > Bacillota > Clostridia > Christensenellales > Borkfalkiaceae > Gallimonas. The sequence continues at coordinate 15,884 of CALVWM010000006.1, forward strand.
TCACGTCCTGCGTCACGCCCTCGCCGCCGGGCGAGCGGACGATGTCGGTGTTCGCCGCATATTCGCCGACAAAGACGCGGTAGTACCCGGAAGGATTGTCATCGGGACGCGAATAGCTGTCATACAGATCGTGATTGTAGAACAGGTCGGAATAGTTGACGTAATAGTGCTGGTCGACGACGCCGTACTCCTCTACGCTCCACATATCGGGAGGGCAGATCCTGTCGTTGTTGAGGAAGGTCACGGCAGCCTGCTGCGCTGCGCCGCGGCGGTCGAGGTCGGGATCTTCGCAATGCGAGAACATCGTGCAGTTGCCGACGATCAGCTCCACGCTGCCGTACAGGGGATTCTCCTCCGCCTTTTCGCGGAAGGCGACGACGAACTGTTCATAGTACTGGGTGTAATAGTTGCCCCACTGCTCGTTGCCGATGCCGATATAGTCCATCTCAAACGGCTCTGCATGCCCCATATTGACGCGCACCTGCGCCCAATATGCTTCGTCGGGATCGGAGGAGTTGGGATCGCCCTTTGCGAACGCGACGAGGTCGAACGCATCCTGCATGAAATCTTCGATGCCGTTGTTATGGCGTCCCTTGAGCGCGCGGCCGCCGTTATCCTGCGCCATGCAGCTCAGGCCGCAGTTGACGATCGGGATCGCCTTGGCATCCAGCTCTTCGCACAGCATGAAGTACTCATAGTAGCCGATACCGTACTCCATCTGATAGTAGTTGTTGCCGTTCGCCCAGATGTCGGTGTTGTACGAACGGGTCGCCTGTTCGCCGTAGGTCGTCACCTCGCTCGTCGTACCGTCCACGTTGAGCGTATAGGTGAACGCGGGGACGGTATCGCCGCCCTCTGCCGCGACCGCACCGATGGAGTTCTTCCAATCGAAGTACTCATCCGTCTCTCCGCCGCGGCCCTCGATGATGCAGCCGCCCGGGAAACGGAAGAATGCGGGCGAAAGATCTTCGATCGCATCGTACAGATAACTCTTGATGCCCGTCGCTTCGTTTCTCTCCGTCGTCTCAAACTTGACATTATCCATGGACACCGTGCCCGCCGTATCGAAGGTGAGGCGCAGCGTCGTGCCCGAGCCGGTCTCGTCCATCGTGCCGGTCGCAGTGATCGTCGTCTGGTATTTGACCCAGTCGGCGCCGCTCACGTTGATCTCGCCCGAAGCGTAGACCTCCGCCCCGCGGACGACCTCGATTGTGATCTTGCCCGTATAGTCCTTGATGAATGCGGAGAACACATAGTCCACGCCCTCCTTGACCGCGATGGGCGTCGCGACGATATGCCCGGTGTTTTCAATGCCGGTGCCCGCTTCCACCGTCGCCACGAGATGTTCCTGGTTGACGTAAGTGCCGTCCTCCTGCAAGAAGTTCTCATCGCCGGAATTGACGCCCCCTTCCGTCTCAACCGACATGGTACCGGTATCGCCGCCGCGGATCATCGACCAGCCGTACAGCTGCCCGCCCGAAAGCGCCTGCTTGTTCTCGAACGAGCTGTTGATGAGCATGTTGTCGTCCAGCGCGAAGGACGCATAGTTAATGTCCTCGAGAAACAGCCCGAAGAGATCTTCCGAGATCTGGTTGTTGGCGGACGTCGTATCGATCGAGCCGCTCATCGTGAGCGTAGAATCGGGATCGGAAAACGCGGGCGCCTCCCGATCCGCCGTCTCCGTCTCTTCCGGAGTGCAGGCAGCCATTCCCAGCACGACGGAAGTGCTCATCAAGCCGGAAACGATCAGCGCCGCAAGCCTTTTGTTCATATTTTTACCCCCTGCTTTCAAATAGTATCATAAGTATAACACACTTTTTCGCTTTCGGCAATAGTCTTGGGAAAATATTTTTCACAAATTTATAAAATATTTCAAGACTGTCTAAAATGTAAAATCAGAGTGCGTCTTGACGCCTGCTGCCGCGCGGCAGCTGCACGGTAAAAAATAGTTTGTCCATCCACAAAAAAATCATAAAATGCAGGCAAAAGAAGTTGCTTTTTCCGAAAAATTGTTGTAGAATAGCATACGTTCTTGCAGAGATGTCTGAGTGGTTTAAGGAGCACGATTGGAAATCGTGTGACGGGGGTGACTCGTCCGGAGGTTCGAATCCTCTTCTCTGCGCCATATGGAAATAATACGAACTCTATAGCGGAGTTCGTATTATTTTTTGCCCGCGACTTCTTTGGCATGATCGTCCGGCTAAAATAACCCTCCGAATTTACTTTTTCGGGTCGGCTATGGTAGCATAGTTCCTCGCAGAAGTCAACGGCCGCAAAATCGTTGCTGAAAACACTCATATAAACGAATCGAGAGCCAAGTAAGGAAATTATCCCTTGCTCGGCTCTTTTGCTGTTTATGAGGTATTTCCCGATCTGTACGCAACGATTTTGGCTTTGTCCCGTTGACTTCCGCAACCCTGCTATTCAGAGAACAGACATTTACCGTCCTATGCACCTCCGCCTGTTGCCCGAAAATGGCAAATACAAATTCAGAGGTGTTAAGATGGAAATGTTGGTAACCAAGTTCTCAAACGGAAAGTATCGCAACGAAGGTGAATTATTCAAAGAGATAATCTCTTCCGAGAACGTCAAACTCATGGGCGAAATGATAGCATTGCAAGCACTTCGTACCGTCAAGAAGTTCGATATGAAAGTCGCAGACAGGCTGTATATCGGTCTTATCAAAGACCTGCATCACATGGACGAGATAGACTATATCGTATCGGACGGCTACGACGTGGCACAAACCGCAATCTGCTTTCTTTATCAATTCGTCGGTCACAGCGCCAATGAAATTTACGGCAAAGACAAACAAGGGAAAGAGATCACAATCAAACTTGCCTGCTATCGCGAAGTAGATCATTTCATCAGGCTTTTGCGCAACAAACCCGACAGACGGGGAACCGTCGTCGAATCCATAGATTTCACGAACTACAAAGCACTTCCCGCCGATCCTGTAAACTGCTTTGAACCAGAGCAGACGAATTACAGCAAATACGATACACTCGTTGAAGCTTTGCATTTATCCGCATTGGAGCTTGCCATTCTGAACTGTTATATGAACGGCATGAAGCAAGGCGAAGTCTGCGTCAAACTTGGCATCGGCAGAGGTACGATATATCACCGTAAGGTAAGCATTCGAAAGCGATACATTGGCCTATGCTGGAAGTAAGTAGCGCTATCCTTATACCAAAACCATAGAAGGCAATCGCAAAAATAAGCGATTGCCTTCTATGATTTGTTGCGTGGACTATTAAAACCCATAAGTAAAACTCATTAATAATCTACATACGCAACCATTCCCCTCAGCATGGTGCTTAACATTGATTTAATTCTGTATCAACATTACCATTTATACCATTTACCGCTACAATGACAGAAGAAAGATCAATTACTTCACACCCGCTCGAATAGACGGAAGCGCTTCCCGGAGTACCATTATCCCCATCGGATGCGTGCTGATTCCAAGCGTTATGAGTATCGCTATGACAACCACCGCGCCTACCGGTATTTCCGCCATTGCCCCCTGTCAAAGTAACCGAAATGTTCGATGCCGTATCAGAGACAACAAACAGATTTGCGGAAATTGCTGTGCCTCCGTTGCCACCATTACCGCCTCGGCCACCTTTTACATCTCCTGTCCAGGGGCCACCAATATTACATTCGCTAGCATTTCCGCCTTTACCACCGTTGCCTCCTGTTGCTGTAAGTGTGCCGGAATTAATAGTAACAGTAGCAGCTTTGATTGCAGCACCACCCGCACCGCCACTATATCCATCTCTACCGTTTGAGCCGTCATCATCATTCTCGCCAATTTCACGGTCATTAGCAGCACCACCCGCACCGCCATATACCTCAATTTCCCCTATAGCGCTGAAAGAGATATTATCGGCAGAAATGCCAATACCACCATTAGCTCCGTTCCGATGTGCATCTTTCGTTCCTGCATCCCCTGAACCCGCCTGAATCATGGCGATAATATAGCCATTAAAGCTTAAATCCCCATTGATTGTCATACCATTTCCGCCAGGGTTTCCGTTACTGCCGATCACATTTAATTCCGCAGCCTCATTGATTGCTGAGATAGTTAAGCCATTTGCGATCAGACCATCATAGCCGTTTGTCGCTTTTAATGTCACGCTTGAGCCGATCGTAAGCTCTGTGGATTCGGCACTTAAAACCAATGGAGTTTGTGTAGAAATGACATCCACCACTCTTAAACAGACAGTAGGAGAGGAGAACTCAAATGCGTTTTCCCAGTAACTGTAAGATATCGTCACATATTCAACTGTCGTAGTCGCTGCATCGGATTTGATACATAAATCGTGGAAAGTTTGGCGATTTCCGTTAAACATAAATGTCTGGATAGCAGGTACGGTTATGATGCAGCCGGCTTCGATTACGCTCGCAGACGAACCCGTCCAGTTAACATAAACCTCTGTCGCACCCGACGAAACAGCATTTTTTATCACGCTCAGATTACTAGAATTGACCGTTAATAATAAATCACCGCAATTATTAAATATAGCTGTTCCCAACGACGTCACAGCATCGGTAAGAGTAACACTATTTAACAATTCGCATCCTTCAAAGGCTGAATCGCCAATGTATGTAACAGTATTTGGAATTTCATATTCCAGCGAGGCGCATCCATTGAACGCATTTGCCCCTATACTTGTTATTTCTCCATCGGTTATCAGGGAAACAAGAGACGTACATCCTTGGAATGCACCGTCCGGAATCTCTGTAACCCCTTCTCCAAGCGTCACAGAAGTAATGGAGGTATTCCCCGCAAAAGCATTGGAATCAATAGACGTAACTTTACAGCCATTCAAATAAGTAGGGACGATAACGTCTGTATCGGTGCCAATATACGCCATGATACTGCATTCTGTTCCATTTTCAAACGGGATGAAATCATCCGGATTAGATCCAGATAAATACAAAATATGGTCTTGAACTTCACTCGGTATAACAAAATCGAACTGTTCAATCTCTACATTATTGTATTCACCCGATTGGGAATAGTCAAGCATGAAATCTGTTCCCTCTCTTAATATAGAATAATTTAAAATATCAATTTTATCCTCTACCGGATCATACACAACCGCGGCAAACATATCTAATGTTCCCATATACGCTGGTCGATAATAACCATGCGGAGACCCATCAGGAATAGTAAAAGAATATTCTTTAATCAGCTCATTTGATCTAGAAACTGCATTACTGATACTGGTTTCAAGAGAAACAGTGGACGACGCACCTATTGATGCCGAGATAGAAGCTTCCACCGATGCTTTGGCAAATGGTATTTCTGCCTCTGTTTTAGCTGTAAGCGTAGAAGATATTTCGGAAGAAATTGTATACGATTGCGAATCAGACAACGCCTTCTCAATACTAGATGAGGTTGCCGTTGAAACTGAATACCCTTGAGTTATCGTTCCGATTCCAGTGTAAAAAATACCATCCTGCTGCGTCAAGGGGACGTTGGACACATATCCCAAATAATAGACATATGTATATACGTTATTATCTGAATCATATTGAGCAAAAGCAGTTTCCATCTGATACGCTGGATTTTCAATTTCTGAAATCGGTACCGTAATGTACCTATTTTCTTTATATTCAGCAGTTAAAATGAGATCGCCAGTCGTTCCCTTTTCTATTCTAGTTACCGTATTACCGTATTGATCTACCCAGCGAGAAAAAACACATCCGTGTAGAACTGGTTCGACAAACGTAAATGAAGTATTCACATTATAGGATTCAATATTATTCTCTGAATTAACTCCATTTCCGCAATAATATGTTATTGAGTAATTTAGAATTGACCACTCTGCTCTTAACTGAATATTTTCGTTGCGCCCCGCTTCAATAAAGATAACCTCATCGCCATTTTCATCGAACCAACCAACAAACTCATATCCCTTACGTTCAGGTTTTGGCATATCTGCTCGCGATACGCCAATATGCGACGCATATTCGTCCAGTTCCGGGGTTTCTGCCCCCTGAAGGTTCGAATAAGTGATACTGTAATAGACAGGCTCCAACTTCTCAATAATCTGCTGCTCTACCAAAACTGTGCCGCACACTGAACAATGGCTTCCTTCAGTCAATCCGGCGCTATCATAAGTAGGAGAAACGGCCTCGTCAATTACCTCTTTATGACCTGTCGCATCAATGATTGTATCTTCTAAAGCAATTTCAACGGAGGCTGCCTCATCACTAAAATACTTCCCACAGGACGCACAGCTCCAATACGCAATGTTACCGGATTCGGTACATGTAGGAGATTCTGCCGCTGTATTTGTTAAGGTATGCGCACAGGCTATATTGCCAGGCATTAAAGTAATATTATACCCGTTTGGATCGGTTATTCGTCCATCTGAAATGTATCTGCGAATCATCGTGATGTCCAAGGTATTAATCCTGCCATTTGCATCAACATCTGCAGCATTTTCATTTATGACAACATTGTATCCGTTAGGATCAGTTTTACGTCCATCGGAGATATATCTACGAATTGAAGTAATATCCAATGTATTAATACGGCCATTACCATCCGCGTCACCCGGTAGGTAAGAAATAGATGTGATACAGCCGTTATCGATCGTTAACTCCATCGGATTTAAGTCCTTGTCAAAGACATTTCCTGACTCGTATGTGATTGTAACCGGAAAATCATCCTCTACACCGTCTGGAGTATGAAATGTCAATTCAAGGATAATGCCATCTTTAATATCCTCTTCGTTTAACTTTTCCGAATCCCATACGAAAATAGTAGGATTCCTATAATACGAAGGTTCTACGTATGTCAAGGCTGAAAACGCATCACCTGCTTCAGCACTTACTAATGTCAATCTCTCATCAAAAGATACTACAAGTTCAGCACCAGCAATACCGGGATTGTTTTCGATGGAAATAGCCATCGTTACATCCGAATCAGGCAATGCAACTACATCCTCACCGCGGATAGTACAATTTGCTTCCTCCGCCGTTGCTATGGTTGCCGCAGGAATACATAGCGTAACCAAACAAAACATAAGAAGAATCAATACATACTTTTTCATATAAACTCCTCCTCTTATTAAATTACTCTTCTATATTGATATACGCATTCTTCACTTCAATATCTAATGGAATGCCGTTGGCATCGAAAATATTGCCATATTCATACATGAGTTTGATTTCATGTTTTCCAAGTGACGCTGTTTCAAAGATATTAAAATAAAGTTTTAGGATTGCTCCGTCCTCAGTCCATGTCACATCTTGGAAATCCCACAAGAATGTTGTGGGATTTCTGTAATACGATGGTGATGTATAAACACAGCCCTCCAGATCAAGTGTGGATTGTGAATCTAATAGCACCATAACCGTATCATCATAATAAATTTCAAAGTCAATACCCAAAATTCCCGGATTATTTTTGATTTCAACAATCACTTCTACATTTTGGGCTCCCAACTCTGAATCTGTTCCGTGTACAACCAAAAATGGTCTTCCATCATTGGATTCTTTCAAATCCTCGCTGCTATTCCTATTTCCGCAAGAACATGCGATTAGTGTAAGTGCAAAATGAGTAGCACAAACAAATAATACCAGCACGAATTTTATCGCTATATTCTGCTTGCTCGGCATCATTCGACCTCAATTGTAGTATTCGTAACCACAAAAGTAATCGGTTCTCCATTGCTATCAAAAACATCATACGGATCATAGTCCAAGGTAATGGAATAATTCCCGTTTGCAGCTGTATCAGATACGCTAAATGTGAGTGTTAAGATAATACCATCTTCTGTCCAAGTTAAATCTTGACAATCCCACACAAAAGAAGTAGGGTCCTTATACTGAGCAGGCGGTGTATAGCTAACACCTGCAGCAGTTACGCCATTCGTTGCACCGGTCAACGTCAACACGGAACTATCATAAGATATTGAAAGTATGGCGCCTAGGATACCCGGGTTATTTTTGACAGATAATGTAACGACTACATTTGTTTCACCAGCATGCGCAGTTGCTTGTGATAATATCATCTGAGGTGCAGTAGATTCATACTGTGCCGTTATCGTCAAATCACTTGTGACATTGTCAAATGTTTTGTCCCAGCCTGTAAAGATATAACCATCCCTTGCAGGAGCCTCCGGAGCAGTTGCACTCTGCCCATTTTCCACCATTTCGGTCTTAAGTCTGGTACCGTCATAGCCCACAAAGATAACAGTATGGATCGTAGGCGAAGGGTCGGATGGTTCAGTCACTGATACACCCACATACCCTGCGTCAATTTCATCACCATTGGAAAGAACGATCCAAAGATGAAGATTTTCATCCACATAGGCATTCACCACACTTATGCCATCTTGCCCATCTTGTCCATCTTGTCCATCGGCGCCATCTGTTCCTTTTAAGGATTCGATCCACTCTTCTTCTGTTCCGGTATATTCAGGATGATACTTTTGATAAATTTCAAAGGCAGACATGCCGTCTTCGCCCTTTTCTCCAACAAGAGATGCAAGCCACTCCTGTTCGGTCCCTTCGTATCCGTTTTCCACAGCAAGTTCATATGCGGATTTTCCATCTTCGCCTGCTACACCGACGAGAGATGCAAGCCATGTCTGCACATCTCCCACATACCCATTTTCTACTGCAAGTTCATAAGCAGACTTTCCATTGGAACCATTAACGCCATCTGCACCGTCCTCACCAGGAGTGCCAACAAGAGATGCAAGCCATTCAGTCACAGAGCCTTCAAACCCATTTTCTACAGCAACCTCATAAGCCGACATACCGTCCACTCCGTCAACACCGGATTCTCCGACAAGAGAATCGAGCCACTCGGAAAGAGAACCATCAAATCCGTTTTCGCATGCAAGTTCATATGCAGATTTCCCATCAGCGCCATCTACACCATCCGACCCATCAGCACCATCCTTTCCAGCTAACGAAGCGATCCATTCGGATTCTGTCCCTTGATAGCCCAATTCTACGGCCAACTCATATGCAGATTGACCATCTACGCCACTGGTTCCGTCAGTACCATCGGCACCAACAAGAGAAGCAAGCCATGTCTGCACATCTCCCTCATAACCATTTTCTACCGCAAGTTCGTAAGCAGACTTGCCGTTAGTGCCATTCGCCCCATCTTGACCAACAAGAGAAGCAAGCCACTGCTGCTCAGTCCCATTATATCCATTTTCTACTGCGAGCTCATAAGCAGACTTACCATCATCGCCATCAAGCCCATCTTTACCCGCTTCACCCACCAAAGAGGCAAGCCACTGCGACATTGTGCCCTCATACCCATTCTCTACCGCGAGCTCATAAGCAGACTTACCATCATCGCCTTTCTCAACAGCCGATCCGTCTTCTCCGACCAAGGAAGCGAGCCATTCAGTCACAGTTCCCTCAAAACCGTTTTCTACCGCAAGCTCATAAGCAGACTTGCCATCCTCACCGTCTGCACCATCTTTTCCGTTTTCACCGTCTAAACCATCTTCTCCAACGAGAGAATCCAGCCATTCTGACAGCGACCCTTCAAAACCATTTTCGCATGCAAGTTCATAGGCAGATTTTCCATTGACTCCATCAGCACCATCCGCACCAGATTTCCCAATAAGGGAATTAAGCCACTCAGCTTCGGTTCCTTCATATCCATTTTCCACGGCAAGCGCATAGGCAGATTTTCCGTCTGCTCCCGTCTCTCCTGTCGCGCCGACTTCGCCCACCAAAGAAGCAAGCCATTCTTCAACTGTTCCCTCATAACCATTGTCTACAGCGAGTTCATAGGCAGATTTTCCGTCCACCCCATCTATACCGGGCTCGCCTTGAACGCCCTGTTCTCCCCGTACAGTACACGCAGCAAACAATACAAGCATGAAAACTATGGACAATATCATTGTCACTACTTTGAGCACTTGCTTTTTCATTACTATCCCTCCGATTCTGATATAAAAGATACTAAAATAGATTTACATAAAAAGGTCCACTAAAATTATTTTGTGAACACTATATGAAAAAAGTGTACACCAACTATCCTATTCAGTGAACATTTTACGATAAAAGTATAACACTAATCCGTAGCTTTGTCAATATTATTGCAAAGATTATTCTAATAAATAAGAATGTAAGCCATATTTCATGACCATATAAGAAGAGTATGTACACTGAATAGGATAATATATGAACAAAACGGCAGACGTGTTTCTGTCGTTTTATTTGCATTTGGGAGCCAAAATCTTTCCAAGCCGGTTCATCATGTCCGCCTTATGTTCCATAAGGGAGTGAGCATAGCGGTTAAGAGTGACGGTCGGGTTCTTGTGACCAAGGATCTCGGAGAGTGTCTTTACGTCCATACCGCACTCTAACGCGCGGGTGGCAAAGGTATGCCGTAGGGAGTGAAAGCCCTTGTGCGGGATATCTAGTCTTTTTAGGAGCAATTCAAAACTTCGCTGGTAGGAGCGGACGGAAACAGGCTTTCCGTTTGCAGACACCACAAAGGGCGAATTGCTCTTTTTCTTTACGCTCTTGAGAAGGGGCAGCAGTTGCTTCGGCAGCGGTATCACGCGGCGGGAAGTGGCGGTTTTCGGCTCGTCTATGATAAGCCCGTCTTTGCTGTCATGGCAGGACTTTGATACGGTCAGAATACCTTTCGTAAAGTCAATATCGTTCCATTGCAGGGCAATGAGTTCCCCAATACGCAGACCACTGTAAAGACAAAGAATGATGCCGTACAGTTTATCTTTCTTGCCCATAAGAACGGCTTGCTCTATCTGCTTTTGTTCGACAAGTGTAAAGCACTCCACGGGCTTTTCTTTGAGCTTCGGGCGTTTAAGCTTATCGGCCGTGTATTCTTTCGTCAGCCCCAACAGGTGCGCCGTTTTGAGAGAACTCTGAATAACGGAAATAACGGCATTCACGCTGTTGGCGGATAAGCCTTTGCCCGTTTTTCTATTGCCGCTTTGCAAAAGCCCGGTGATGAATGACTGCAAAACAAGCGGAGACAGATCGTTCAGCTCCATGCTGCCGATTTTCTCTTTGATATGCTGCTCCACGATAAGGCGATAGCGCTCGTTATCGCGCTATGTCACTTTCGGGAGTTGTGCGATCACTTCGGGGCTTACCTGTCCGATATATTCGCCCTCTATCCAGCACCCGAAGCTGTCGAAGAGGAGTATTTTCCTGTCCTCTAAACCGTAGGGGCAGACGATATCCTCGTCCATGATATCCGTTACAAAGTATTGATACAGTCCGCGCGAATAGATGAGTTTGCCGCCGGATTTCTCGATATACTTCACGAGATATTTGACCGCCTGCGGCATCTCGGAGACATGGCAAATAGGACGAAACTCATTCCGCCCGAACCGCTTTGCAAAGAAGGTATTCTGCTGCACCGTCTGCATCCGCTTTTTGCGGGTATCGAAGTCGCGCAATATTTCCATCTCTCCCGACATAGTGCCTTCGGGAATATAGAAGATGCCGTGGAAGTGCAGACGATTGGTCGCTCCGCCGCGTTCCCTTGCGCCGATATACAGCCAGCCCTTGCGACTGGAAAAGTGGTACAAGGTATTCAGCAGCTTTTTCGCAAATTCTTCTTCGGTCATCTTATCATCCGCGTACGTTAAAGTTACAAAATAGTTGAAACGTTGGTGGTTGATCTTTCTCCAAAGGCGCGTTCTGCGGCAGATCATGTTGCGGTGTTTGCGGGCGAAGTTATCTTCCACGAAGGTGCGGCAAGAGGTGCCGTCCTTAAAGTAGGGCAGCATCTCTTTGACGATATAGGACTTTCGTTCTCGCTTTTTCATGTCAACTGTCTGCATATATAACTCATCGAACAGCTCTTTGCGCGTCATCTGTCTTACGGCAGGCGGTGCGCTTTTTTCGTGTACGTCTGCGAAATTTTGTGCCAAAACGACACTTTCTTGTTCATCGTTCAAAACCGTTTCAAGGGCTGCGGTGAGCGGTTCCTTGACTTCAATGATTTCTTCGCAACACGGACGGCGGTTCTTCGCGCTGGGATTGGGCTCATACGGAACACCGATGAAATGGCCTCCGTCTGAATACACTTTTACTTGGCTATACGGCATCGTTTTCCTCCTTCTTTTGTCTTGTGATGTATTCGTTTATTTGCATCGCCAGCGACGACACGAATAAGGTGTATTCCTCCTCGGTCATGTGGTCGATATCCGGCTCTCCGACGGCATAGACCCGAATGCCTAATGGATTGTCTTTGACTTCAATCTCCTTCAATCATTCCACCTCCCGTTCGTTGAGTTTCTTTTGAAAGAACAAAAGCAGCCGCTTATTTTTCTGCCGTATGTACTCCGGACAGTATTTGAGTTCTTCCGCCGTCGCCTCCTGCGTCAAGCCGTCCACATACAGCTTACAATAGATCATGTACAGATCGAGCGGAGCTTCCCCGATCATTGCCGCATATTCATCGACAAGGGTAGCCGCTCTATGCGGGAGGGTTTCAAATGCCGCGTCAAGCTTCGCCTTGTGCATATAGTACAGGCGTATCGTCTTTAATTGTTGTCTGATCTCGTTGAGCGTCATAGCGTTCTCCTCCCGTTGTGCGACTATCTTAAACCTTGAACTCGCAAGGTTTTTACGACTTACAAAAATATTTTTGAATTTTCCCTCTACTTCCACAAGGACAAAATATTTTGAAAGTTCACGGCTTCCAGCGAATTTTTCTTTATCCTACATGAAATTGTGGACAAATTGTGGCACTAATTCCGTAACTTTTTTTCTTGCAAGGAAAAATCCTTCTACTACCTCAAGGACAAAAAGTTTGCAAGCGTGGCGGTTTGGTCAGAAATTTTTTGGGAAAATAAAAAAAACCGTGACCGCAGACAAATAACAGACGATCTCTCGCCCGTCTTGCCTGACAGTCACGGTCACCCGGATATTTCATCGATTTACTTCGTTACATTGGCTTTCGCCCGACTACTTCCGCTGGTACTTTTCCCACAGTCAGAATACATTCTTCCGTGATATGAAGCGTCTCCGCTTGTTTGTGCTTTTATTCTACCACATTCCCTCGCGTTTTACAACAAAAGCTGCCGTTAGTAAACCCCAACAAAACCGCAACTAATGTTGACAGTTTAGCTCATTTTGTAACCTTTGCAGGAAATTTCGTACCTTTCGGCTTGTGGATGGTGGGAGAGCGTCTTTGTCTGTCAAAGGCACGCAGCAATTTTGAGGGGAAAGAAAAAAGACTTTATTCTACAAAATTCCTGCGTGTCCCTATGCGGGCAGACCTTTGACAGCCTTCGCCTCGCTCTCCCTGTTTTGGGTGCGCCGAAAGGTACGAGAGTGCCGGAATTGTATCTCTTTTATTGCGGTTTTCCTACGGTCGATTGGGAAATTGTCGGGAAACACCTGCGCCCCCGTGCCTGTTGTTCCCTGCCGTTAAGGTGTACAATGAAAGCAAAAATTTTTGGAGGTATCAATTTTGAAAACAGCAGTCATCTACGCCAGATATTCATCTGACAGTCAAACCGAGCAGTCCATCGAAGGGCAAGTCCGCGTCTGCAAACAGTTCGCGGAGAAAAACGATCTTCTCGTGGTGGATCAGTATATCGACAGAGCCACTACGGGGATGAACGACAACCGTGCGGCATTCCAGCAAATGTTGCGCGACAGCAGGCGGAAGCAATGGAGCGTGGTCATCGTTGCGACACAATTTTATGGACACTCATTAAATAATGGTATTAGCAGCACAAAATAAGCGTATGAGTTCGGTCAACCCATACGCTTGTTTGTTATTTATCGGAATTATTAAGTTTATGCCGTAAAACGGAGGCAATATCGACCTTATAGACAATATCTATTTCCCGTTCTTTGCCTGTGATTTTCGGTAAGCCGCCGACGATGATACGGTCTATCAGCTCATAGCACATCTCACGTGTAAGTTCGGGAGCTTCGAGATACTTCTTTATGTTCCGTATAAAGTCATCGGCACTCTGTATTGTATTTTCCGTTTCGGTCAGCTTTACCTCCAATTCCACGATTTCAGCTTCGAGTTTCTTCTGCTCGTCAGAATATTTCTGGATAAAGCCGATGCATATATCCTCCGGCATTTTGCCTTTCAGCCTGTCCTCATACGCAAGCTGCATCAGGCGAGACAATTCTTCGATACGATTCCGCTTTCCCTGTAATTCCTTCTTAGTTGCTTTTATGGATTTTTCCTGCACTTCCGCATTGTGCCGGATAAACTCTTCGCGAATAGCCTTTTCGTCAAGGACGATCCGCTGCGCCATTTCCCGTATATCGTCAAGGATTATTTTTTCGAGAGTCTTTGCCGCTATGTGATGGGAAAAGCATATCGTCTTACCGAAACGCATATGGTCGCCGCAGTTAAACGCATATTTATTGTTTCCGACGCTGTTCAACTTCATTTTGCAACCGCAGTCGGCACAATAAAGAAATCCTGATAAAGGGTGTGTATAGCCCGTAGCGGTTTTCCTGCCCTGCGCGACAGACTTTTCACGTTCGCGTACTCTATCCCAAAGCTCCTGCGAGATGATAGGCGGATGAGAAGATGATGCAGGACGATTCGGGCTTGCAGCTTCTCATGAAAAAGCGGGATGAAACCAAGAAAGCGGCGGACAACATCGTGAAAGCCATTGAACATGGCATCATCACGGACTTCACGAAGGACAGGCTCAACAGCTTGCAGGCGGAGCTCAACGAATTAGAGATCGAGATCAATAAAGCGGCGCAGAGATCCTATGCTCATGTCAGCGTGGAAGAGGTCGAAAAGTTCCTGCTCTCCAAAGTGTTTGAAGATCCCGACGACATCAAGGTACGCAAGCTGCTCGTCAAGACGTTTATCCGTGAAGTGATCTGGTACGGCGACAAACTCGTCATTACATACAACTTTCAAGAGCGGTTTTCCGCGGAACGGCTTTCCAAATCGTATGCGGAGGACATTGAACAGCAGGTCGAGGATTCTTCTCGATCTGCTTCTTCTTTCCCTCTGAGTTCGTACATAGTCCCCCAATCGGCGCCAGCATAAAAAGACCCGTATTTCGCTTGAAATACGGGTCTTTTTGTGCGTTTTTGTGCACAACGGAATACTTTGCTTTCTGCTTTGTTACTAAAAGATGTTACAAAAACTTTCTTTTTGCCAAAACATTTTTTCGGCGTTTCCTACGCTGCATTGCCGCGCAAGAGCGGGATCCTGAAAGATCCCGCTCTTGCATGAAAAGAAAGTCCGGCAGAGAACGATCAGGGGGAATTACCGCCCTGCCGGACAGGGAGGAAACTCTTTAATCCTTGACCGCGCCCGCCGAGCCGCCCTGGATGAGATACTTGGAAAGCGCGACATACAAAACGATGATCGGGACCGCCACAAACATAGAGCCGGCGGCAAAGATGGAGAACTCGCTGTCGTCCAGCGAATTGAGTCCCACCGCGACCGTCCAGGAGGACTTATCGATGAGCAGCATGCTCGGCAGCATGAAGTCCGCCCACGGCCACACAAAGGAAGTGAGCGCCGTATAGACGATCATCGGCTTGGCAAGCGGCAGCGTGATAGAGACAAATACCCTGAAATCGCTTGCCCCATCCAGTGTGGCTGCGTCGTAGATCGTCCCCGGAATGGTGTCGAAGAACCCCTTCTGCACCAAAAATCCCATCGTCGAACCGCTGCTGTACAAAAGAATGAGCCCCCAAAGGTTGTTGATGAGGTGCAGCTGCGTCATGATGACGAACAGCGCCGTCATGTTCATGAAGTTGGGAAAAATCCCAAGAATGAGCGTCGCCTTCATCATCGCCTTGCGGCTCTTGAAGCGGTACCTCGAAATGGTGTACGCCACCGCAATGACGAGGAAGGTCGAAATGACGCAGCTGACCGCCGCAACGAAGAGCGTATTGCCGAACCAGCGCGGATAGTCGTACTTGGTGATCTCGGTAAACAGTCTGCGAAAAGTATCGAAGCTGTACGTCTGCGGGAAAAAGCCTTCCAGCGTCAGCAGATCCCCTTCCGCGTTGAAGGCGGACAGCACCAGCCAGATACAGGGAAAGGCAAAGACAAAACTGACGAGCAGCACAAGCGCATACACCAGCGCCGTTCTGAGCGCCCGGTCGGGACGAAAATGCAATGCTTTTCTCATCGGTATGTATCCTCCTTTTTGTAAGCAGGCGAGGTCACATACGCGATCAGCGAGAAGATCGCCATAAACGCGAACAGGATGAGGCTCAAAGCCGACCCCAGCGAATACAGCCCGTTCTCCACCGTGAGATTGTACATCCAGTTGATGAGCAGGTCAGAACTGTTTGCGTTGAAGTACCCCGGCGCATAGACCGTCTCGGGTCGCAGGAAATAGAAGATGCTGAAGTTATTGAACTGGTTGATGAAGGTGCTGATGATAACGGGCGTCGTCGCGAACAGCACAAAAGGCAGCGTGAGATAGAGGAACTGCTGAAAACCGTTCGCGCCGTCCAGACGAGCCGCCTCGTACATCTCTTTGTTGACGTTGGAAAGGATGCCCGTCGCCAGAAACATGACGGACGGCACGCCGATCCATGCGCAGCAGAAAAAGCCCAGCAGCCGCAGCGACCATTTGGAGTCGTAGGAGATGATGGTGAAGTTCTCCGAGACCCAGCCCCAGTCCTTCAGGAGCCCGACAATGGGTCCGCTGTCACAGAACATGAAGTAAAAGCCGGTAAGCGTGATAAAGCTGGGAATGGCGTAGGCAAACATGGGAAACACGCGCCAGAAGCGCTTGAATTTCAGGCATTTTGCATTGTACAAAAGAGCCAGCCCCAACCCGCCGAAATACACCAAAAACGTGGATCCGACCGCCCACAAGATATTCCACGCGAGGATCTTGCCCATTGTGCCGATATATTCGCTCATCGTGAAGATGACGCGGAAGCTCTGGAATCCCGTCCAGCTGACCAGCCGCGGCGGGACGACCTCGCCGCCGTAGTTGGTGAACGCGACGAGCGCCGTGAACACGATTGGCATGATGTTAAAGATGCACACAAACACGAGGGGCAGCGTGAGCGTCAGGAAATAGAACTTTTGATTGAACAGCGTCCGGCAGCTCTCAAAAAAATTTTTGACGCGGTTGCCCTTTCTGATCTCCCCGATGGTGTAGATGACGTCCTTGATGTTCGCATAGTATGCGAGCGCAAACAGCAGGACGAGAAAGATCGTCGTGATCCCCCACGCAAGCATGGAGATCGAGTTGTCCCCCTCGATGCCCATGATGGGCACACCCTCCGTCGTGCCGAGCGTGAACAGCCCGATGATGTTGTCCACGCCCGCAAAGACGAGAAAGAGAATAAAGCCGACTTCCAGGAGCATGAGCAGCGCGCCCTTGGTAAACTGGCGGCAGAACAGCTGCCCCAGCCCCATGAATGCGCAGCTCAGCCTGACCTGATACGCCGAAAACGCGCTCTGTGTTCCGGGCGTACGCTGGAGCATTTGCGTCATGGCAACCCTCCTTTACGAAATATCGCCGACCGCCATTGCCGACCTGATGTCCGTCACCAGTTTATCGAGCGCCCCTTTCAGCGACTCCGCCGTCGTATACACGGGCACGGCACGCGTCGTGTTATCCGTCGCCACATCGTTGAACAGGGAGGAGAGCGGATCCCAGATATACTGCGTATCGCGCGTGGAGGGCATCATATAGATGAGTCCTTCTGAAACGCGCCCACTAAGTATTTCGGAGACCCCGCCGAGTTCTTCGGCAAGATCGGTGCGGGCGGGAACGGCGCCGAGCGCTTCGCTCCGCCACCTGAGATTTTCATATTCGGAGACGAACTTCACAAAGGCAAGGCTCGCCTTCGGATACTTTGTATAGGAACTGATGCCGAAGGCATTGACGCCGCCCATCGTCGTCGGCGCGAACGTCTCCTCCTCGATATCGGTCAGTTCTTTGGTGATGTCCCCGTCCTTGGGAAGGCGCGGCGGCGCCACGACGACAAGATTTTCCTTTGCCGCCGCCTCCGCCTCTTCCTGCGCCATGCCTTCGCGCACATAGGTCGCGGTGAGATTTTCCTGAAAGGTCGTCAGCCAGTCGGGCGTACCGATCGTGCAGAACGCCGTGCCCGCGGAATTGGTGAGATAGGTCGCCACCTGCGTGGTCGCATTCTGCGAGATGCAGGTGGAACCGAGCGCGCCCGCAAAATCGCGGAACAGATTGAGCCCCACCTCGGCGCCGTCCGCGTTGAGCCCGATGTCATCGTGCGTTTCGCCGAAGACGTACGCCCCGTACGACAGCAGATACCCCGTATTAAAGTATTGATCGACGAGCGACATATACAGCCCGTATCTGTCGCCGTTCGATTCCTGCCTGACCTGACTGCTATAGGCGTACAGGTCGTTCATGGTCTCCACCATGTCGGGGATACCGTTTTCGTTGTCGTCCCATTCGCTTTCCCAGTTCTCGGGCAGAAGATCTCTGCGGTAGGTGAGCACGGTGGACTGCTGCGCGACGGGCATGCCGTAATAGAGCTCGAGCCCGTACGTCTCCAGCTTGTAGACGTCCATGACCGTCTGCGGAATGTTTGCGATATCCAGCTCCTCCGTGGGAAGGGGCAGGACATGCCCGCCCTCGGCATAGCGCATGAGCATGTCGTTCGCCTGATAGAGCACGTCGGGACCGTACCCGTCCGGTCCGTTCTGCTCAAGATCGACATACTGATCCATGTTTGCATCGACCGCGTTGACGTTGTACGCGGCATACCGCTCGTTGAAGGCATCGAGCACCTCCTGCAGATGCCCCGTTTCGATCGCCATCTGATTGTCGAGCACGCGGATGGTGGCGTTCTGCTCGATCTCGCCGTCGAACTTCGCCATGAGTTCCTCATAGGTGAACGTACCTCCCCCCGTACGCTCCGTACAGGCGGCAAACACGCCCACGGAGAACGTCAGGACAAGCGCAATACAAATGATTTTCCCCTTTTTCATGCCGATTCCTCCTTATCGATCACAACATAGGAGCGCGCCCCGATCACATGATAACAGGCATGCGCAGCATATGTCAATACATCGTCCGTAAAATTGACGATCAATGAACACGTTTCACGCTCCATCACCAACAATTCGCCCTGCGTGTACAGGCGGATCGCTCCGCCGATCTTTTCGCGCCTAAGCAGTGCGAGCGTACGGACAGTCTCCTGCAAACTCTTATCCCAAAGCGCCTCGTTCCAATCGAACGTACGGCGGGAATCGGGTTCATATTCCCCGATCATGCCGATCTCCGTGCCGTAACAGATGCAGGGCATCCCGGGAAAAAAGAACAGGACGGCAAGCGCACAGCAGAGCGCAGCCGTATTTTCTTTCGCGAGCGTCAGAAACCGCTCCGTATCGTGACTGTCCAGCAGATTGAGCATCATTTCGTTGACCTGATCGGTATTGCGCATCAGAAGCTCATTGAGCCGATCGCAGAAGCTCTGTACCGAACGGGTACCCTTGGCAAAATAGTCGATGCACGCCTTGGTGAACGAATAGTTCATGATGCCGTCGAACTCGTCCCCTCTCAGCCACGCGCCCGCATCGTGCCAGCTCTCGCCGATGAGGATCGCCTGCGGGTTTTCCCGCTTGACCGCTTTGCGGAACCGCCGCCAGAAGTCGTGCGAGACCTCGTCCGCGACGTCCAGCCGCCAGCCGTCGATGCCGCATTCGCGCATCCAGTACAGAGCGATGCGCAGCAGGTATTCCTGCACCTCCTCGTTGCTCGTGTTCCACTTGGGCATGTAGCTGCACGCGGCAAAGCACTCGTAGTTGCAGTTCTGCGGATCAGGCTTGTCGCCGCGGATGATGAACCAATCGTGATATCGGGACGACCTGCCTTTTTTCAGAACGTCCTGAAACTGCGCGCACCGCATACTGCAATGATTGAACACCGCGTCCAGCACGACCTTCATGCCGCGTTCGTGCGCCCTTTGCACAAGCTCTTTCAGATCGGCGGCGGAGCCGAACATCTCATCCACCCGATAATAATCGACGGTATCGTACTTGTGATTGCTCGGCGAAGAGAACACGGGCGTGAGATAGAGCGCGGTGATGCCCAGATCGCTCAGATATCCGAGCTTTTCCGTCACGCCTTTGAGGTCGCCGCCGTAAAAGCTCTTTGCGTCAGGGATCTCGCCCCAACTTCTGTTGATATACGATCTGTCTTTCTCCCGATCCCCGCAGCGAAACCGATCGATAAAAATCTGATAGAATACCGCGCGGTCGCACCAATCCACTTTGCGGTGTACGTCCGCTGCGTTGATATAGGGGTACTGAAAGAAATTATAATAGCTTTTCTCATGGTCATACTCGACCGTGAGACCCTCTTCCGAGTAATAATACGCCTCTTCCCCGCGTTTCAAATAAAATACATATCCGGTGCGGGGATCGGGCACAGAAAGCGCCGCCGTATAATAATCGTACAGTTCATCCGAATACGATTTCCGCATCGGAAGCGATTTTCTTTCCGTAAGCCAGTCGTACTTGACCGCATAGATGAGCGTTACGCTGTCGAGATCGCCCCGCGCCGCGCGGAGACGGATGCGCAGTTCGTGCTCGCCGTAAGCAAAAGAATATTGGGATTCGGGGATATGCAAAATGGCAGTTTTATTCATGAGCCTTCCTCCCTGATCGGTATTGATAATTTCGGGGCGGTATTCACCGCCCCGATACCGCTTTTTGTTATGCGTTTGTCACCGTCAGCGAGAGTGTGCCGTCCGCCGCAACGGATACTTTGAAGGTGTAGCTTCCCGCCTGCGTGCAGAGGAAATTGCCGCTCCATGCCCAATCAGCCGTAATGCCTTCGGGAAGATTCTGTGCGGTAGCCAACTGGGAATTATACCCTTGCTTGTAATAAGGACCTTCTGCATTCTCTCGGTACGGCATATTCACCCAAACAGGAATGCAGATGTAGAAGTAGTCGCCCTCAACAAGATCGAGCGTGATCTCGTACTCCCTTGCCATACCCGCCGCGGGCGATGAAACAGCTGTGAGCTGCTGCACCTGAGATCCCATGCCGAAGTTATTGTTTGCAAAGACCGAAGTCTTTCCGTTGTATGCCGATTCATCGATCGTCAGATTACCCGTTGCGGGGTCGGTCGCCTGCGCATAGGAGAGCCTGCCGCCCAGCACCTTCCACGTCTGATCGGAGGTTAAGATATCCGCCGTCTTATCCACTTCGATGGAGCCTTCCAGCGTGTTCGTCTCAGCATTGAGCGTGACGGTCAGCGTGAAGGTGTATGTTCCGCCTTCGACGACCACGATGTTGCTGCCCATGCCGTCCGCCTTCTTAAACGCGGCGTCCTCGCCGTTGAACTCATCGATATCGGGATAGTAGAACATCGTGCCGTCCTGCGCCGAAATGCCGCCGCCATCTTTGAGCATGCAGTAGGCAAGCAGGAACTCATCGCCCTCGGCGAGCGTCCAGGTCTGCATCCAAGTGCCCGTGCCGTCCGCCTCGTTATCGGAGATCTTGAACATTTCATAGGCAGAATACTGCAGCGACTCGACATTCGCGCCCCAGTTGGTGCCCGCGAGTACGGATTCGGCGCTCTTTTCAGCCGCAGAATTACCGTAGATGTACCATGTATAGTCGGAGCGGTCCACCGTCACCGCGGGAGCGTCGCCGTTGCGCACGACCGTGATGGAGCCGACGTTCTTATCCTCCGCGTCCGTCGTGAGCGTCAGCGTATAATTGCCGCTCACGGAAACGGTAATATTCACCTGCCCGTCGCCAAGACCGGTGCCGGGTGCGCTCATATATTCATTTTCGACAAGATACTGTCCGCCGCGCGCACCGCCGCCGTTGGCATCGTCCGTGTTCCAGACGCCTTCGTCGTCCTGAATGCAAAATTGGAACTGATCGCCCACGTACAGGTTGATCGTAATGGTAAATTCGTTCTTGCCCTCCGTTTTGGTGAGGATATTGCCGTTCTCCCCCTCGATGGGTCCGCCGTTCCAGCCGATCGCCGCAAGCGGACCGCCTGCAGAAGAGCTCCCCGCGATCAGCCACTGACGGGTATCCTCGGCAGCGGAACTCCACATCGAATAGACATTGGTATCCCGCGTGATCGCCGTATCGAAGCTCCAGTCAAAGGTGAAGTCCGCCGTCGCATACCAGCCGCCGAAAGAATAGCCCTCTTTTTCATAGTCCGCATCCGCGGGCTCGAATGCTTCGACCGTGCCGCCCTCTTCCACCTCTCTGGTCGTGATGACCGTACTGCCGTCATAGAACATGACCGTGTACGTCTGCGCCTGCTGGGTCCCCGGATCTTCCGTACATGCCGCCGCCACGCCCAGCGTCAGCGCGAGCATCGTGACCATTGCCGTCACCAGCCAGAATTTTTTCCGGATCGATCTTGCCATACAACTTCCCTCCTTACCCTTTCGGTTGGTTTGCGATTTACTTAATCGCTTAAGTAAATTATATCACAGATTTTTATCCTGTCAATAGGTTTGGAAAAAATAATCGGAAAAATTATTGAACCGCTTAAATCAAGGATTCGGGATTGACATTTTCCGATTTTTAGAGTAAGATAGAGGCATGGAACAGAGCGGCAAAACAACACATGTCACGATTGCGGAGATCGCACGGCGCGCGGGAGTATCCTCTGCGACCGTTTCCTATGTGCTCAGCGGCAGAAAGGACGTCAAAGTCGCCGAGCAGACGCGCTCGCGCGTGATGGCGCTCTGCCGGGAACTGGGGTATGAAAAGGGTGCCAAACGCGAGCGCACCGCGGAGAAGAAGCAGGTCACGATCGACGACATCGCACGGGAGGCAGGCGTCTCCACGGCGACCGTCTCCTATATCATCAACGACAGGAAGGACGTCAAGATCAGCGACGAGACGCGCAGGAAGGTGCTGCAGATCTGCAATCTCCGCCAGTACACGCCCTCCCCCGTCGCGCGTCTGCTCGCGGGGAAAAAGAACAATCTCATCGGCATCTGCGCCCCGCAAAGCCCCTATCCTGTGTGCAACGCAGCGTATTATGCCACCGTGCAGGCGCTTCAGGCCTGTTTGCAGGAGAAGGGCTACGGTACGCTCCTGCTCTCCCCTGCCGACAGACAGGAAATGCGCCTGCAGGAAAACCTGGACGGCATCGTGTGCATCGATCTCACCGAGGAGGAATTCTACGCCCTCAAAGAGAGTTGCTTTGTGCCCATTGTGGCGGTAGACATGATCGTCGAGGACCCGCTCTTCTTCAAGACATATACCGACCATGCCGCCGTGATCGACGCGGCAAAGCAGCTTTTGCAGGCGGACAGCCTGATCTATCTTGCATGCCCGTGCCGCAACGCCCCTTACCTGGACGACTTGCGGCGCGCACTGCGGGAAGACATACTCTTTCTTGCCGAGGATCCCGTACAGCTCTATCATTTCGTGGCGGGACATGCAGACCGTGCCATGCTGTTCGGCGACGAGCTTCTTGCGGCGATGTGCCTTCCCATACTGGACAAAACAAAAACCGCCGTCCTCTGCGGAGGCGGCGGGATCCCGAATATCGGCCGCATTGTTCTGCCGACCGCAGAAAAAGCACGGCGCGCCGTCGGACTTCTGCAAGATGCCATCGGACGGGAGGAAACAAAGCCGCACACTTGTCTGCTCCGCCCGATCACATCCGAATAAACGCAAAAAAGAGCCTTACACGAGGCTCTTTTTGTTTGTTTTGACCATTTGCACCATTGCCCGTTCAGGATAACACCATTAGTTCAAATAAGATTTTTTCAAATCGCCGATCCATTCGGTCGTACACGATGTGTACT
>CALVWM010000007.1 GCA_944367185.1 uncultured Clostridia bacterium
GCAAAAATACGAATGAGCAAATTGCTGCTCTTTAAGCTCTCTTCGATGCTCTGATTGTCAAAATCATGGAACGCCGCATAGAAACTTGCCTGATCAAACGCACCCTTTCTGATCACCTCATCGGTCTCAATTTTCGGATACCACTCGATGCAAAAATCTCTGTGATAATAGCCGCCCGCAATCACTTCCTGCCCGTCATAGTAGATCGCCGCACGGCCTTCCCGATCATGGCTTTCGCGATACGTCGTAGCAAAGTAACGGATATGCCCGCGAAGACTCTCGGCAAGATACTCGTTTTCCAGTTTATCTCTGATCGCGCTCCATGTTGCCACTATACTGCCTCACTCCGCGACCAGTTTTTTTAGTATTTCGCGGACGGCGATGCGGCAATGCTCGTAGGTGAGCCCCCCCTGAAAATAGGCAATGTACGGCTCGCGAATGGGCGCGTCGGCGGAAAGCTCGATGCTCGCGCCCGCATTGAACGTCCCTGCCGCCATGATGACTTTGCAGTCATACCCGGGCATATCCCACGCCTCCAGTTTGACAAAGGAATCGACGGGCGAGACGTCCTGCACGGACTGAATGAAGTCGGTCAGCTGCTTTTCGGTATCAAAGCGCACCGCGCGCGTCAGATCGGGCGGGAGACGGTCGACGGACGGATAGTTCTCATAGCCCAATTCGGACATACATTGTCCGATGAGCAACGCGCCCTTGAGCGCCTGCGCGACGACGTGCGGCGCAAGGAAAAAGCCCTGATAAAAGAGCTGGTACCCGTAGGCATAGGAGCCGATCTCCCCACCCACGGAGGGCGCGGTCAGGCGGTTTTCACACTGCTCAATATACTTCGCTCTGCCCGCAATATAACCGCCCGTCGGCGTCAGTCCCCCGCCGGGATTCTTGATGAGCGAGCCGACGATGAGATCCGCTCCGACATCGGTCGGCTCCTGCTTTTCTGCAAACTCGCCGTAGCAGTTGTCGACAAAAATACACCCCCGGAATCCGCACCCTCGCACACGGGAGCAGGCTACGCCGACCTCCTCGATCGTAAAGGAATCGCGCAGTTCATACCCGCGTGAGCGCTGGATATAGACCATGCGGTACTCCTGCGAGGCAAGTGCCTCTTCGACCGCGGCGAGGTCCATTTTGCCGCCTTCATCGAGTGCAAGCGTCTCAAACGAGATGCCGAAGTCGGCAAGCGAACCATTTCCCGCGCCCCAGATGACGCCGCGCAGTGTATCGTAGGGCATCCCGCTGATGCAGAGTACCTTATCCCCCGGGCGCAGCACGCCAAACAGGGCGACGGTCAGCGTATGCGTCCCACTCAAAAGCGTCGGCGAGACGATGGCGCGCTCCGCGCCGAACGCGCGTGCGTAGACCCTGCCCAAGGCGTCACGTCCCTCGTCGCCGTAACCATAGCCCGTGCTGGGCGCAAAATGACGGAGCGCGATGCGCTCCTCCCTGAAAGCGTTCAATACCTTATGCTGATTGTAACATGCAATCGCATCGATCTCGGCAAATTTCGGCGCAAGCGTGCGCTCCGCCGCAGCGATCCTCTCGTCAATGGTCATAGGTAACGTTCGATCTCCTTTATCATTGTCTCCGTCTGATTGGGTTCCAGCCAATGCAAATTGGGCAGCTTCTTAAAAAACGTCAGCTGACGTTTGGCATAGCGACGGGTATTTTGCTCTATTATGTCAGACATAGTACTGTGTAAATCGCCATTTTTCAAAATTTCAACGACCTCTTTGTACCCTATCGCCTGCATGCACTGCGCATTTACAGGTACGGACGCCAGAAGCGCTTTCACTTCCTCCACCAAACCCGCCTGCAACATCGCCTGCGTGCGCTCGTGAATGCGCGCATAGAGCGTCTGGCGGTCCCAATTTATAGCAAACGCCTCGTAGGGATAGCGCGGCTCAAACGAATCGGTCTGAGACGATTTCTTACAGCCTGTCAGCTCATAGATCTCCAGCGCGCGAATGACACGCTTGACATCGTTGGGGTGTAGTTTTTCCGCGCTCTCCGGATCGCATTCGCGCAGAAGAGAATGCAGATACTCCCTGCCCCGCTCTGCGGCAATGCCCTCGTACCTTTCGCGGATCGCCGCATCACCTCCCGCATGGCCGAAGCCGCTGCGAAAGAGAACGGCGTTCATATAAAATCCCGTTCCGCCGCACAGAACGGGAATCTTCCCCCGCGCAAGAATGTCCTCGACGATTGGCAGCGCAGCACATTCAAAATCGTGCACCGAAAAGCTCTGCGTCGGCTCGACGATGTCGATAAGATGATGAGGGATGCCACCCATCTCCTCTTTGGTCGGCTTCGCCGTGCCGATATTCAACCCCCTGTAGACGAGCAGAGCGTCGCAGGAGACGACCTCGCCCCCGAACACCTTGGCGCAGGCGACGGCAAGCGACGTCTTTCCGGAGGCGGTCGGCCCGCAAATGGCAATCAGCTTCATACGATCCTCTTGAAGAGCTTTTCGATCTCTGTCTTTTTCAGCGTGACGACGGCGGGCCTGCCGTGCGGGCACTTCATCGCAAGATCGCCGTTCATGCGCTCAATGAGCGTGCGCACTTCCTGCTCCGTCAGTAATTCTCCGCCCTTGACTGCCGCTTTGCAGGCAGCCGTCGCAAGCTTATCCCTTAAAATGTCGGCAAGTTTGATGGCGCGCAGACTCTCCATAGACGAGAGCACTTCGCCGAAGAAGCCGGCAAGGTCAATCCCCATCAGCTCCGACGGCACCGCCGAGACGCGTACGCTCGTATCGCCGAACGCCTCGATGTCAAAGCCGATCTCGCGCAGGACGGAGAAATTGCGCTCCAGGAAGGCAAACTCCTGGGCGTTGCCGTTATAGATAAACGGCACGAGCATGGGCTGGGAAACGATGCTCCTCATCTCCCACTCCTCTTTAAGCTTATCGAACAAAATGCGCTCATGCGCGGCGTGCTGATCGACGATATAGGCGCAATCGCCCGCCTGGTAGATGAGATAGGTATGAAACAACTCGCCCTTGTAGACGAGCGCATCCGTCTCCATGCGCGGCTGCTTGGCGCGCGCGGCGTCCTGCGCGAGAAGAAACTTTTTATTCTCCTCGAAGGCGTCCGCCCCGAACTGCGCCTTGGCGGGCGCGCGGACCTCCATCACTGTCCGCTCCTGCTCTAAAAAGCGAGGCTCGCCCCCCTTGGGCATGGAAATATCGAACGCAAGTTCCTTTTTTGCCTGCACATAGGACATTTGTTGTTCAGGCGTGGCAACTTCGACATGCAGATCGCGACTTTCCGGCAAAGCCGTTGCCGGTTTTTCGGCAAAATCCGATCTTTGTGACGCAGCAGAGGGAGACATTTGGAGCCGCATGGCAGGCTTAGGCTGCACTTTCGGTGCAGAGACGAGGTATTCCAGCGCCTTGGAATTGCCATCCAGCACCGCAGAGACGATGGAATAGACGCAGCCATAGATGATCTGATTGTCCGCAAAGCGGACATCTGCCTTGTTGGGATGCACGTTGACGTCCACGACCTCGGGCGGGACGTCGAGAAAGAGCACATAGAAGGGGTACTGCCGCTTCATAAGATAGCTTGCGTAGGCGTTGGTGATTGCCGCGCCGACCGTCTGGTTGACGACGCTCCGCCCATTGACGAACAAGCCCTGATAGGTGCGGTTCGCCTTGTAAAAATTGCGGTTTCCAAGAAAGCCGTGGAGCCTGATCCCGTGCTTTTCCGCCCTGATCTCCAGACAGTTTTCCAGCGTGCTTGCTCCATACACCGCGACCAGCGCAGCGGCGAGCCCGTCGCCGAAGGAACGGTATTTCACCTTGCCATCCGCGAGATAGGTGAAGGAAATTTCGGGACGGGCGAGGAGAAAGCGCGCCATGACGCCGCCGATATCCGCCTCCTCCTGCGTATCCGACTTCAAAAACTTAAGACGCGCGGGAACGTTGTAAAACAGATCGTCCACCGTGACGACCGTCCCCTGTGCGCCCGCCGCGGGGAGGACTTCGCCGAGCGCGCCGCCCTCACATGCGAGCGAGAAGGCGTCCGCGCCCTCTGTGCGCGACACGATCTCCATACGCGAGACCGCTGCAACGGAAGCGAGAGCCTCGCCGCGGAATCCCAGCGTATGAATGGCAAACAGGTCGGACGCTGTCTTTAACTTGCTCGTCGCGTGCGCAGAGTAGGCGAGCGGCAGATCGTCGCGTGCAATGCCGCTGCCGTTGTCCGTCACGCGGATACGCTTCTTTCCACCCTTTTCGATCTCGACGGCAATTTGCGTCGCACCCGCGTCAATGGCGTTTTCGACCAGCTCTTTGACGACGGAATAGGGACGATCCACTACCTCCCCCGCCGCAATTTTGTTGTAGACGTCTGCCGACAGAAGATTGATTTTCAACGATATTTCTCCTTCCACTCGGAAATGAGCGCGAGCGCCTGCATAGGGGTGAGCAGATTGACGTCGATTCCGGCAAGCTCTTCCCGCAAATTCTGTTCTTCGGTCACTTCCTCTTCAGGCACCTCCTCCTGCGGGGAAGCAGCGCGCTTCTTTTCGCCGCGCTCCAACTCCTTTAAGATGACCTTGGCGCGCAAAGTGACATCTTCGGGCACGCCCGCCAGCGCTGCGACCTCGACGCCGAAGGAGCGCGACGCGCCGCCGCGCACGATCTTTCTTAAAAATACGATGCTGCCCGCGATCTCGCGCACATTGATCTTATAATTTTTGACGCCTTCCAGCTTTCCTTCCAGTTCGGTCAGCTCGTGATAGTGCGTCGCGAACAGCGTCTTGGCGCGCACCTTCTGCGTCAGATGCTCAATGACCGCCCAGGCAATGGACAGCCCGTCAAAGGTACTCGTTCCCCTTCCGACCTCGTCTAAAATGAGCAAGCTGCGCTCGGTTGCATTGCGCAAGATGTTGGCGACTTCCGTCATCTCCACCATGAAAGTACTGCGGTCAAGGATGAGATTGTCGCTCGCACCGATGCGTGTAAAGATGCGGTCGGTGAGCGGGACGCGGGCGCGCTTTGCGGGGACAAAAGAGCCGATATGCGCCATGTAGGTGATGAGCGCGACTTGCCGAAGATAGGTGCTCTTGCCCGCCATGTTGGGCCCCGTGATGATCATCGTGCGGGAGTCGCCGTTGTCCAGCGTGCAGTCGTTTGGAACAAAGCGCTCCTTGGAGATCGCCTCGACGACGGGGTGCCGTCCCTCCGAAATTTCCAGTGCGCCGCCCTCGGCGATCTCGGGACGGCAGTACTTATTCTCCTTTGCGACGGTCGCGAGCGAAACAAGGCAGTCCAGCATGGCGACCGCCCCCGCAATGCGCTGAAAGACGGGGATATTTTTGGCGAGCATCTCCACGATCTCGCCGAAGAGATGTTCTTCGAGGCGGGTCGCCGCATCACTGCTGCCCAGGATCTTCGCCTCCAGCTCCTTTAGCTCCTCCGTCGTATAGCGCACGCCGTTTGCGAGCGTCTGACGGGGGACATAGGAATAAGGAACTCTGTCCTTGAAGGAGTTGGTGACTTCGATATAATAGCCGAACACGCGATTGTAGCCCACTTTGAGCGTACGGATTCCTGTCTTTTCCCGCTCTCTGGTCTCCAGCTCCAGAACGAGCGACTTGCCGTCATCCTTGACCGCGCGCAGCTCGTCCAACTGCTCATTATAGCCGCGGCGGATATAATTGCCCTCTTTCAGCGTCGTCGCCTCGGGCGCAATGGCGCTCTCCAACAGTTTGACGACGGGCATCGGGTCGATGAGATCGTCCGAGATCTCACGGATGAGCGCCGACGAGAAGCCCGTCAGCTGAAACTTGAGGTTGGGCACAGCGGACAGGGAGCTTGCGAGCGACAGGCAGTCCCGCGGCTGGAGATTGCCGTTGGAGACACGCCCCGTCAGCCGTTCGATATCGCGTACGCCGCCCAGCATATCGGCAAGCCCCATGCGGATGACGGTGCCCTTATACAGCTCCTCCACCGCATCGAGGCGGCGTTCGATCTCCGCGCGGCTGCCAAGAGGCGCGCACAGCATGGAAACGAGCTTCCTTGCGCCCATGCCCGTCTTGGTCTGATCAAGCAGCCATAAAAGCGAACCATACTTTTTGCCCTCGGCATTGTTTTTGAGGATCTCCAGATTGCGGAAGGCGATCGCGTCCAGTTCCATGTTTTCGCCCGCATCGACAAACCGCACCGAGGTCAGATTTTGCAGAGCGTGCTTTTGCGTATCGCGCAGATACTCTAAAAGCGCGCCCGCCGCGCAGACTGCATTCGGATGCGCCGAAAGCCCCAACGCGTCCAGGGATGCCGCCCTGAACTGATCGAGCACACATCGCGTTGCCGCCTGCAGGACAAACGCCTGCGGAAGATAGCAGGAAAAGGCGGGAAGAGTCCCGCGCTGCGCCTCGACATCATCCTTGACCTCCATCAGCATGGCATCATTGCAGATGACCTCCGCAACGGAAACGTTGACGAGCGAAGAGAGCGCCGCGTCCTTTGTCTCCTCCTCGGAGACATTGAACTCGCCCGTCGTGATGTCCGCCCAGGCGAGCGCGTAGCCGCCGTCCAGTTTGCAGACGCAGGCGATGAAGTTGTTGCGCCGCTCGTCAAGCTGGCTCTCCTCCGTCACCGTACCCGCGGAGACGATGCGGATGACGTCGCGCTCGACGATCTTGCCTGCGCCCGGTTCGGAGAGCTGTTCACAGATCGCGACGCGCTCCCCCATCGAAACGAGCTTGGCGATATAGCCGTCTGCCGCATGATACGGGATCCCGCACATGGGCGCGCGCTCCTTCAGACCGCAGTCTCTGCCCGTCAGGACGAGATCGAGCAGTTTGGAGACGCGCACCGCGTCGTCAAAGAACATCTCGTAGAAATCCCCGAGACGATAAAAGAGCACGCAGTCCTTATACTTCTCCTTCATGGAGAGGTAGTGTTCCATCATCGGCGAAAGCGCCATCTTTTTCCCTCCGTGTTTCGTCACTCTGTTTGAACAAGGTCGCCGTACAGCGAAATGCCGTTGGCGCGCGTCACGCGCATCTGCACAAATTCGCCGACGCAGTTATGATCTGCCGCAAAGTAGCCCATTCGCCCGAGCGGCTCCCTGCCAAGGTACAGCCCCTTCTTCCCGTCATAGTCCTCGCACAGAATTTCGATCGTACGCCCGACGTAGCACTCGCTCTTGCGGCGGGTATTTTCGTTGACGCGATCGATCAGGCGGGAGATGCGCTCTTTGGCGACCTCGGGAGCAATCTGCCCTTCCATTTCCGCCGCTTTCGTTCCCTTGCGCGGGGAGTAGATAAAGGTGAACGCCGAGGAAAAGTCCGCTTCCTCCACGAGGGAGAGCGTCCCTTCAAACTCCTGCTGCGTCTCGGTCGGAAAGGCGACGATAAGGTCGGTCGTCAGCTCTGCTTCGGGAATCTCCTTCTTAAGAAGCGCGACCTTTTCCAGGTATTGCTCGCGCGTATAGCGGCGGTTCATGAGCGAGAGGATGCGGCTGGAGCCGGACTGCGCGGGAAGATGCAGCAAATTGCAGATCTTCTCGTGCTTCTTCATGACGGCGACGAGCGCCGCGGAAAAGTCCTTGGGGTGCGAGGTCATAAACCGCACGCGGAACTTTCCCTCGACAGACGCGACCATGTCGAGAAGCGCGGGGAAGTCGATCTCACCGTCGCGATAGGAATTGACGTTCTGCCCGAGCAGGGTAATTTCCTTATAACCCGCCGCGACCAGCGCGCGCACTTCCTCTAAAATGAGGGAAGCGGAGCGGCTCTTTTCCCTGCCGCGCACATAGGGTACGATGCAATAGGTACAAAAATTGTTGCAGCCATAGGTAATGTTCACCCAGGCATTGGGATAACTCGTACGGTAAGGCACGGCGCCGTCTTCCGTCTCCGCGCGGTCTGCAAGGAGAGAGACGACCTTTTTTTCATGCCGTTTGCGCGCAATAAGCGAGGGAAGCTCGGCGACGTTGTGCGTCCCGAATACAATATCGATAAAGGGGAATTTTTTGACGAGCAATTCTGCCTTCCCCTCCTCCTGCGCCATACAGCCGCCCACCGCGATGAGCAGTCCGCGTTTTTGCTTTTTCAGCTTTTTGAGCGCGCCGATATTGCCGAAGGCATGGTTTTCGGCATTCTCGCGAATACAGCAGGTGTTAAAGACGATGATGTCCGCATCCTCGATCGCGCTTTCTTGTTCATATCCCGCGCCGCGCAGAAGTCCAGCGATCTTCTCCGATTCGTGGACGTTCATCTGGCAGCCGTATGTGACGATGTGATAGTTCATAGCGACATTAAGTTTTATTTTTCGTTTGGAAGATAGGACGGGAGCGCACCCAGCACTTCCCCCATCTTCTGATGCAAGACAAGCGAGCACTTCCCATCGAGGGGCGTCGCGTCGCGGTTGATGAGCACGAGGTGTTTGCCGTGGAAATAGTCGACAAAGCCCGCCGCAGGATAGACGGTGAGCGACGTCCCCGCCACGATGAGCGTATCCGCCGCCATGATCGCCTCCAGTGCGCCCTGCACGGTTGCGCCGTCCAGCGGTTCGCCGTACAATACGACATCCGGCTTGATCAGCCCGCCGCAGCTGCAATGCGGCACGCCCGTACTGTCCGCAATGAATTGCGCCGTGTAAGACTTCCCGCAGGCAAGACAATGGTTGCGGTGGATGCTGCCGTGGAGTTCGTAGACAGCCTTACTGCCCGCCGCCTGATGCAGGCCGTCGATATTCTGCGTGACGACGGCAAGCAGCTTTCCAGCACGCTCCCACTCGGCGAGTTTTTTGTGCGCGGCGTTTGGCTGTGCGGAGAGCGGCAGCATCTTGTCGCGGTAGAAGCGGTAAAAGTCCGCTGTGTGCGAATAGAAATAGGCGCTGCTCAGCATGGTCTCCGGCGGGACATCATATTTCTGACGGTACAGCCCGTCCTCGCTGCGAAAATCGGGGATCCCGCTCTCGGTGGAGACGCCCGCGCCCCCGAAAAATACAATTTTGTTGCTCTTATCTATGATTTCCCTGAGTGTCATTGTTTGCTCCGATATTACATTATACCATAAAACGGCGCAGGTTTCAACAAAAGCGCGCTTTCCCGCGCGAAAAAATCTGCCCGATGCACATACTGCCCGTGATGAAACGCACCCTCAGGATCACCGCCGCCGTCATCGGCATTTTTTTTGCAATACTTCTTATCGCCGCCGCCACCTTCTTTTTCTACTACCTCGGCGTCACGGCCAACACAAAGCTCGACTCCGCAAAGCTCATTCCGGAGTCAGCCTTCGTCCGCCTCTACGACCAGACGGGCGAAGAGATGCCCGTCTCCGCGCTGACGCATACAACGGAGACCCCGGAACATGTCAAAAATGCCTTCGTCGCCATTGAGGACAAGCGATTTTATACCCACCGCGGTGTGGACGTCAAACGCATTGCTTCGGCATTGTGGCACAATCTGACCAGCTTTTCGTTTGCCGAGGGCGCTTCCACGATTACGCAGCAACTCATCAAAAATACCCACCTCTCCAGCGAAAAGACCATTTCCCGCAAGCTCAAGGAGATCAAACTTGCAAGGCAGCTGGAAAAAAAGTACTCCAAGGATGAGATCCTCACCCTCTACCTCAACTCCATCTACTTCGGGCACAGCGCGTTCGGCATAGAAGACGCGGCGCGCTTTTACTTCGGAAAAGAGACGGAGGCGCTCACCGTCGCCGAAGGAGCTATGCTCGCGGCGATTGTCAAGTCCCCCAACCGCTACTCCCCCTTCCGCAATGCCGACGATTGCAAAGCGCGACGCGACCTCGTACTTCGTTGCATGAAAGAGCAGGGCTATCTGGACGAAGAAAGCTGCCAAAGCGCGATCGGCGAAGCCCTGCCCGTGACCCCGTGTGCCGCCGCCACGGAAAACACCTATGTCGACAGCGTATACGACGAACTTGCGCGCCTCTTTCCCGACGCAAAATCGGGCGACTGGGGCGTGCTGCACGTCTATACCTATTGCGACAAAAAATTGCAGGAGAAGCTGCAACAAATACAATGCGACACCGATGTGTGCCTTGTGGTGCGGGATAACGCCGCCAATGCGATCCGCGCCCTGCACGCCAGCGCGGGCGTTTTGAAGCGGCTGCCCGCCTCCACCATCAAGCCACTGCTCGTCTACGCGCCGGCCCTCGAGGAAAACCTCATCAGCGCCGCCACGCCCTTGCTGGACAAAAAGACGGATTTCGGCGGCTATTCGCCCGACGATTATAACGGTGCGACGGGTGAATATATGAGTGTGCGGCATGCGCTCGCATACAGCGTCAATATCCCCGCCGTGCGCGTCCTCAACGAAATGGGCGTGGAAACGGGCGCGCGGTATCTTGCGCGCATGGGACTTCATGTTCCGGACGAGGATAAGTCGCTCGCGCTTGCGCTCGGCGGCATGCGGGAGGGGTTTACGCTCCCCGCGCTTGCAGACGGATTTGCGACCCTCGCGGGCGGCGGGATATATGCGCCCTCGGGGCTGATCGCACGCGTCGAGGACGACAAGGGCAGAGTTCTCTACAGCAATTCCCCCGCAGGGCAGCGCGTCTTTTCGGAGGATGTGTGCTGTATCATGAACGACATGTTGCAGACGGCGGTCCGCGAAGGCACGGCAAAGAAGCTGCGCGCCCTGCCCTATCCCGTCTGCGCCAAGACGGGAACGGCGGGCACCGAAAGCGGCAATACGGACGCCTACTGCGTCGCCTATACGCGCGATCATGTCGTCGCCGCGTGGATGGGAAATGCCGACAACTCCCCCATCGAAGTAACGGGCGGAGGTCTGCCCGCAAACGCAGTCCTCACCGTCATGCGCTCGCTCTACCCGAGCGGCGCGCCGACCCCATTCGAGGAGAGCGGCGACGTCGTACGACTTCACTTTGATCGGGCATCGTACGAAAACGAACATGCCATTCTGCTTGCCGACCCCGCCGCGCCGCCCGCAACCAGCCTGTCGGAGCTGTTCCGCGCAAGCGCTGCGCCCACCGCGATCAGCACGCGCTTTTCTATGCCGAGCATCCGCACGCCTACTCTGCAACTGGAAAACGGGACGGTAAAAATCATACTTTCCCGGACGGAGTACTATGAATATGAGATAAAAAGAGAAAATCGTGGCGAGATCACCACGATTTACAGCGGCCCCTACCGCAATATCATCTGCGATAACTCCGTTCGGGCGGGCGAGAGCTACGTCTACACCGTGACGCCCCGCTATCAGCACTTTACGGGTACGCCCGTCGCGCTCCCATCCGTCACCCTTCCGGGAAGCGCCGCCCTTCCGGACGACTGGTGGCTCGATCAGTGAATGGAGATGCGCTCCAACGTCGTGAGCGCCTCCTCGACCAACCCTTCGACGTCCAGCTTGCGCTCCTCTTCTTCGATAAAGGAGAGCTTTGGCTTGATCGCAGGGAACTCGGGCAGGAACACGGTGCAGCAGTCCTCATAGGGCAGAACGGAGGTATCAAACGTGCCGATCTTCTTGGCGCGGACGATGATCTCCTCCTTGTCAAAGCCGATGAGCGGCCTTAATACGGGCAGCGTCACCACCGCATTGGAGGAAGTGATGCCCTCCATCGTCTGCGAGGCGACCTGCCCCAGACTCTCGCCCGTGATAAGGCACTTCGCGCCCTTTTTCTTTGCGACGCGCTCCGCAATGCGGAACATGAAGCGACGAAGCAGGGTCACGTTCAGCTCGGGCGCGCACTTTTTGTGGATCTCCTCCTGAATGTGCGTCACCTTGACGGTCGCAAGCGCCTCTCCGCCCGCATAGCGCGAGAGAATACGCGCAAGCTCGACGACCTTGTCCTTTGCCTGCTCGTTGGTATAGGGATAGCTGTGGAAGTGCAGATACTCCACCTCCATGCCGCGCTTTGCCATCATGTAGCCCGCAACGGGAGAATCGATGCCGCCCGAAATGAGCAAAAGCCCCTTGGACGACGTCCCGACGGGCATGCCGCCCGCGCCCTCTTCAAAGGTCCCAAACACGAGCGCCGTTCCATCTTCGCGAATATCCAAATAGACGGTGTGCTGCGGGCTATGGACGTCCACTCTGAGCGCAGGGTTGGCATCCAGGAGCCTTCCGCCGATCGCCGCGCTGATTTCAAGCGAGGTCATCGGATAGCGCTTGTCCGCGCGGTGGGTCTCCACCTTGAACGTCCCGCTCTGCGGACAGACGGTGCGCGCTGCCGCAAAGACGCTGTCAAGATCGCTAGGGACGCGATACCCGAGAGAATAGGAATGTACGCCGAACACGCGGGAGACGCGATCCAGGATCTCGTCCGCGTCCGCATCGTCGAAGGCGGCGATGAGGTAGCGCCCGCTCGTACGGCGCAGTTCGTGCCGCAGGCCCTTGAGCGCCTTTTCCAGATTGACGCAGAACACGCGCTCAAAATAGCCGCGGTTCTTGCCCTTTAAGTGAATTTCCGCATAGCGGACAATGACAACTTTCTCCATCCAATCAAACTCCTCCGAAGGCGCGCACCGCCTCGTTCATCGCTTCGGCCGCAAGGAACACTTCCTCCTGCGTCGTCTGCGGGCAGAAACTCACGCGCAGGACGCCGTCCAGAACTTCCGGCGCATACCCGCACGCCGCAAGCACGCGGCTGTGCGGCTTTTTGGAATTGCAGGCGCTCCCCGTGCCGACCGCGACGCCCTGATCCCAGAGCATGCGCTGAAGCGTCTCGCCCCGCTTGCCGTGCGCAGAGACCGTAAGGATATACGGCGAGCCGCCAACGGGAGACAGGCGGGTAAAGAGCGCCCGATCGAGCAGCGACCAAAACTGCTCTTTATATGCCGCAAGGCGCTTGGCGTCCTCTTGCAGGGAAGCGAACTTCTCCTCGGCGGCATAGCGGAAACAGGCGATGCCGAACACGTTCTCCGTGCCGCTTCGCAGTCCGTTCTCCTGTCCGCCGCCGTGCAGATAGGCAGGCAGCGCGGTATAAGCTTTTCTTCGGATGAGCGCTCCCGTCCCCTTGAGCGCGCCGATCTTGTGCGCGCTGATCGTGTACAGATCGATGTCCTTTGTAAGGCGTACGGGAAGTTTCCCGAACGCCTGCACGCCGTCGCTGTGGAACACGGTGCGCGGATTCTTCTGCTTGACGCGCTTGGCAATGGCGGCAATATCGTTGACGGCGCCCGTCTCATTGGAGACGTGAATGACGCTCACGAGCGAGGTCTTTTCATCGACAAGGGACAGTAGCTCCTCCACGTCGACGCTTCCGTCCGCATGCAGCGGTGCAAAGCGCGGCTCCACGCCGCGGTTTTTGAGTTCCTTGCAGCTTTCGTAGATTGCCGCATGCTCCCCCGCCGTTGTGACGACGTTGCCCCGCCTGCCTGCGCCGAAAATCGCCTGGTTGTCCGATTCCGTCCCGCAGGAAGTGAAGATAAGATCGAACAAGGCAGGATCGGCGATGCGGGAAAGCAGCGCGCTGCGCGCCTCCGAAAGAAAACGGTGCGCTTCCACGCCGCCGTGATAGAGCGCGGACGGATTAAAATAGCAGTCGGTGAGATAGGTCTTTGCGCGCGCAAGCGCCCCATCAAGGGGGCGCGTTGTCGCTGCATTATCCAGATAAATCATTGTCTTTCAAATTTATTGATCCCCGCCGCAAGCACGATGTACTCGAGCATCTGCTGACGGCATTCCAGGACATAGAGCGTCTTTTCGATCGAAGAGGAATACAGGATATAGATGAAGATCTTCCCCTCCGCGGGCTCTTTGTTGGGTGTGAGATAGACCGCCTTTTTGTTCCTGACCCCCTCCAGCGTCCGGCGGAAAGAGTCCTTGTCTACATAGCCGATCTTGAGCATCTGCGCCGCGGAGAGCGTATGCTGAAACTTTCTTGACTTTCCGTTAAAGACCTTGGTGATGCGCACCTCGTCCTCGACAAAGGTATAGTCGTAGCTGATGTTTTTCTTGCGTTTGAGATGCCGGAAGAGGAAGAACAGCCCGACAAGCGCCAAAATGGGCGCAAAGAACACGATGAGGTTCAATACGAGCGCTACGCCCTCGTACATCATAAACATGGACGGAATATACGTCAGAGACAGAAAGACGATGAGCGCCGCGATCGACAGGGCAATGATGCTTGCGATATTGTACGCCTTTGCGATCCTTGCCTCTGTCTGTGCGTTGACCGACGTCGCACTTTCCTCATAAAATGTCGTACGCGCCATCAGAACTCCACCGTGCCTTCGTAGACCTTTTCCACATTGCCCGTCAAGATGACGTGACCGTCCTCCGAGCGGTAGTGCGCCACGAGATCGCCGCCCTTCACCTTGACCGTAATATCGGTATCCATCTTACACAGTCCGTTCAAAACGCACGCGACTGCCGCCGCCGCTGCACCTGTGCCGCAGGCCCAGGTCTCGCCGTTGCCGCGCTCCCAGACGCGCATCTTGATCGTACTCTCGTTGACGACGCGGATAAACTCCACGTTGGTCTTGGCGGGGAAGTACTCGCTGTGCTCGATCCTGGGCCCGAGCGTCTCCACGGGGACGTCGTCCACCTTGTCGCAGAAGATGATGCAGTGCGGGTTGCCCATATTGACGAGCGTCACATGGTAAGTCACGCCGTCGATCTCCATGGGCTGACCGACGATCTTCTCCCCCTTCCAGACGGACGGAATCTTCTCGCCGTCCAGCACCGCTTCCCCGAGGTCCGCGCTTGCCGACGTCACGATGCCGCCGAAGGAGTACACCTTGACCTCGCGGATACCGCTCAGCGTCTCAATGGTCATCGTCTCTTTCCGCACAATGCCCTTTTCATAGAGGTATTTGGCAACGCAGCGGATGGAGTTGCCAGCCATCTGTCCCTCACTGCCGTCCTGATTGAAGATGCGCATCCTGGCGTCGGCAACGTCGGAGCGCTCGATGAGCACGATGCCGTCGCCGCCGATGCCGTAGTGACGATCGACAAAGTTGACCGCAAGCGATTCGGGACAGGTGATCTTGCCGTCCAGATCCTCAAAGTAGATATAGTCGTTGCCGCAGGACTGCATCTTAACGAAGGAGATCTCCGTCTTTTTGGTGCGCAGGTTATTGATGTCCACAAGCTCGGTGTTGTATTCTGTGAACTTGCTCGCGATAATATCGCACAGCGCATTTGCCGTATCCAGAGACGTGAGCACCGTGATGCCCAGGAGGATCGCATGGTGATGCAATTCGATATAGTCGTTGATGGAATCGACGTCCGTCTTGCCCGTGTAGATGATATAGTCGATCTTGCCGTCGTCCATGAGCTTGGAGACCTGCTTGGTCGCCTTGAGCCGATCGACGATCGTGACGTCGATGCCCAGATCGGAGATGACCTTCGCCGTGCCCGCCGTGGCATAGAGGTTACAGCCGAGATCGGCGAACTTCTTTGCGATTGAAACGATCTCGAACTTGTCCTGATCGTTGACGGTGAAGTACACGCCGACGGGCTTTTGCGCCGTGGGGTGGCACATCTTGAAGCCCGCGGAGACGAGCCCCTTAAAGAGCGCCTCCTCAATGGTCTTGCCGATGCCCAGAACTTCGCCCGTCGACTTCATCTCGGGGCCCAGCTGGCTGTTGACGTCATTGAGCTTTTCAAAGCTGAACACGGGCACTTTGACCGCGACATAGGGCGAATTGGGATACAAGCCCGTACCGAAGCCGAGCTTTTTCAACTTTGCGCCCACCATGATCTTGGTCGCAAGTTCGACCATGGGCACACCCGTCACCTTGGAGATATAGGGAATGGTACGCGATGCGCGCGGATTGACCTCGATGACATACAGCTGGTTCTGATAGATGAGGTACTGGATATTGATGAGCCCCTTGGTCTTTAAGGAGAGCGCAAGTTTGGTGGAGATGTCCACGATCTTCTCCAGCATCGCGTCACTCAGGTGATAGGGCGGATACACGGCGATCGAGTCACCCGAATGCACGCCCGCGCGCTCGATATGCTGCATGATGCCCGGAATGAGCACATCCACGCCGTCCGAGATCGCGTCCACTTCCAGCTCGCTTCCCATGAGGTATTTGTCGCACAGCACAGGATTTTCGATGTGCTGGGCGAGGATGACGTCCATGTACCGCGAAATATCGTTCTCGGTGAAGGCGATCGTCATGTTCTGCCCGCCGATGACATAGGACGGGCGCAGCAGGACGGGATACCCCAGCGTCTCGGCGGCATGGATCGCCTCTTCCTTCGTCATGACCGTAAGTCCCTTCGGGCGGGCAATGTGGAAGCGCTCCAAAAGCTCGTCAAAACGTTCTCTGTCCTCCGCCATGTCGACGGAATCCGCGCTCGTACCGAGGATGCGCACCCCCTTCTTGGCGAGGTATCCGCACAGCTTGATCGCCGTCTGTCCGCCGAACGTGATGACGACACCGTACGGCTTCTCCACGTCGATGACGTTCTGAACATCCTCAGGGGTCAGAGATTCAAAGTACAGTCTGTCCGCCGTATCAAAGTCAGTAGAGACCGTCTCGGGGTTATTGTTGATGATGATGACTTCGTATCCAAGTTCTTTGAGCGTCCAGACGCAGTGAACGGAGGAATAATCGAACTCAATGCCCTGCCCGATGCGAATGGGACCGGAGCCGATGACGATGACGCGCTTTTTTGTGCTGTTTTTGACAAAGGGCAGCGCCTCGTCGTGATCGAGCTCGTCGTAGGTCGAATAGAAGTAGGGCGTCTTTGCCGAGAACTCTGCCGCGCAGGTATCGACCATCTTAAACACGGCGCGGCGGTGCGCGGGAAGCTTTTCGCCCGAGAAGCGTTCAAGTGCCTTGTCCGTATAGCCGATGCGCTTGCCCTCAAGATACTGGGCACGAGTCATTTTCTTACCCGTGATCTCCGCCTCGTAATCGGCAAGGTTTTTCAGCTTGGCAAGAAACCATTCGTCAATTTTCGTAATCGAATAAACTTCATCGACCGCGATGCCCTTCTTGAGCGACTGGTAGACGGCAAATAAGCGCTCGTCTGTCATTTTATGCAGTTCTTCGCGGAGCTGTTCGATGCTCATCGGCTCAAACTTGGGATGGTTTAACGTATCGAGAGAGATCTCCGCGCCACGCACCGCCTTCATGATCGCCTGCTCAAAGGAGGTACCGATCGCCATGACCTCGCCCGTCGCCTTCATACGCGAACCGAGCGTTCTTCCCGCATACAAAAACTTATCGAAGGGCCATTTGGGAAGCTTCACGACAACGTAATCGATCGCAGGCTCAAAACATGCATACGTTTTGCCCGTAACGTCATTCCTGATCTCGTCCAGTGTGTAGCCGAGCGCAATCTTGGTTGCCACTTTTGCGATGGGATATCCTGTCGCCTTACTGGCAAGCGCCGAGGAGCGCGACACACGGGGGTTGACTTCGATGACCGCGTATTCAAAGCTGTCCGGATGCAGCGCAAACTGACAGTTGCAGCCGCCCTCGATGCCGAGCTCGGTGATGATGTCAAGCGACGCCGTGCGCAGCATCTGATATTCCTTATCGGAAAGCGTGACGGCGGGCGCGATGACAATGGAGTCACCCGTATGAATGCCGACCGGATCAAAATTTTCCATCGAGCAGACGGTAATGACGTTGCCGGCGCTGTCACGCAGCACCTCAAACTCGATCTCTTTCCAGCCGCCGATGTACTTTTCGATGAGCACCTGCGTGATGGGCGAAAGCATGAGCCCGTTGTGCGAGATGAGGCGCAGTTCCTCCTCATCGTATGCGACGCCGCCGCCCGCGCCGCCCAGCGTGAATGCAGGACGCACGATAACGGGATACCCCAGCTTTTCCGCGATCGAAACACATTCGTCTACCGTATAAGCAATATCCGAAGGGACGACGGGCTGCCCGATCTTTTCCATTGTTTCTTTGAACAGCTCGCGGTCTTCCGCCCTGTCGATCGCATCCAGCTTGGTCCCGATGAGTTTGACACCCCATTCATCCAGGAAACCCTCTTTAGCAAGTTTGCATCCCATGGTAAGTCCCGTCTGTCCCCCGAGCGAGGCAAGCAAAGAATCCGGGCGTTCCTTGATAATAATACGCTTGAGGGAATCGAGCGTCAGCGGCTCCAGATAGATCTCGTCGGCGAGCATCTTGTCCGTCATAATGGTCGCGGGGTTGGAATTGCACAGGACGACGTTGACGCCCGCGTCCTTTAAAACGCGGCATGCCTGCGCGCCTGCATAGTCAAACTCCGCCGCCTGACCGATAACGATGGGACCAGATCCGATGACGAGCACCTTTTTGATATCACTTCTCTTCGGCATATCCTTTCTCCTTTCTCATGTTGGCAATAAAGCGATCGAACAGGTAATTGGCGTCATGCGGACCGCCGCAGGCTTCAGGATGAAACTGCACCGTCGTCGCATTGACGGCAGGATAGTCCACGCCCTCGCAAGTACCGTCGTTGGCGTTGATAAAACTGAGCGTACCGTTTTTAACGGACTCGCTTACGACCTCGTATCCGTGGTTTTGCGAGGTGATAAACACTTTCCCTGACGAGAGATCCTTGACCGGTTGGTTGGCGCCACGGTGGCCGTACTTCATCTTGCGCGTCTGTCCGCCCATCGCGAGTGCGAAAAGCTGGTGTCCGAGGCAGATGCCGAAAATGGGCTTTTTACCGATAAACTTTCTGACATTCTCGACGATCTCCACATTTTCGGCAGGGTCGCCCGGCCCGTTTGTAAGCATAATGCCGTCCGGAGCATAGGAAAGCGCCTGCTCTGCCGTCGTCTCCGCAGGCACCTCGATGACATGGCATCCGCGCTTGACGAGTTCACGCACGATATTACCCTTCGCACCGAAATCATATACGACAACCCTGAGGTCTTTTTCTTCGCCCCGTTCACGAACCTCATGCGAGGAAACGGATTTCACGGCATCGCGGACACGATACTTTTTCAATTCCGCAAGATCGGCGAGCGGTTTATAGGTAATGGCTGCATTCATGACACCCGCTTCGCGCACGATTCGCGTCAATTCCCGGGTATCAACACCGTACAGGGCGGGAATATTCTGCTCCTTTAAGAACTGTTCAAGCGTCAGTTCACAGCGAAAGTTCGATGGCGTATCACATTTCTCACGCACGACATATGCCGTAAGCCAGCATTTCCTGCTCTCCATATCGGCGGGAATGACACCGTAATTACCGATGAGAGGAAAGGTCTGCGTGACGATCTGCCCGTAATAACTCGGGTCTGTAAGCGTCTCGATATAGCCCGTCATACCGGTGGTAAAGACGAGTTCGCCCACGACCTCCCTGTCTGCGCCGAAGGAATACCCTTCAAACACTTTGCCGTTTTCCAGCGTGAGATAGACTTTCTTATTCATATGTTCTCCTTCCGCTTTATTGCATGACTTTACACAGCACTGCCTTCTGCGCGTGCAGTCTGTTTTCCGCTTCTTCAAAGATCTCATCCGCATGTGCCTCAAAGACCTCCGCCGTGATCTCCTCGCCGCGGTGTGCAGGCAGACAATGCAGCACCATCGCATCGGAATGCGCCGCCGCCATCACCGCTTCGTTGACCTGATAGCCTGCAAACGCCTTCTCGCGCTTTGCCTTCTCCTCTTCCTGCCCCATGGAGGCCCAGACATCGGTATAGATTACGTCTGCGTCTTCCGCCGCCTTCAGAACGTCCGTCGTCATTGTAAACGAACCGTTTTCTTTCGCCCACGACATAAGCTGTGCATCCGGCTCGTACCCTTCGGGGCAGGCAATCGAAAAGGCCATACCCGTCTTAACAGCGCCCACCATCAGGGAATTCGCCATATTATTTCCGTCGCCGATGAAGCACATCTTCAGCCCCTTGAAAGCCCCCTTCTTTTCTCGGATGGTCATGAGGTCGGCGAGCACCTGGCAGGGATGGCAGTAATCCGTCAGCCCGTTAATGACGGGAATGGAGCCGTATTTCGCAAGATCCTCCACTTCCTGCTGGGCAAAGGTGCGAATCATGATGCAGTCGAGATAGCGCGACAGAACGCGCGCCGTGTCCTGCACGGGCTCGCCGCGCCCGATCTGCAGGTCTCTATTGGACAGGAACAGCGCGTTGCCGCCCAGCTCGTACATGCCCACTTCAAAGGAGACGCGGGTGCGCGTGGAGGACTTCTGGAAGATCATGCCCAGTTTTTTGCCCTTCAGGTAGTCCTTGTAAATGCCGTGCTTGCGCTCGTACTTGAGCTGGTCGGCGAGGTTGAGGACGGAGAGGATCTCCTCCCGCGAAAGGTCCGCAAGTTTGAGTAAATGTTTCATTGAAGCACCCCTTTGAGGATGGACAATCCCTCATCCATCTCCGTTTTTGTAATGGTGAGCGGCGGAACAAGGCGCACCCGCTCGTGTGCGGTGAGGACAAGAAGTCCATTTTCTAAGCACTTTGCAGCCACCTCTTTGGCGGGCTTTGTGACCGCCAGACCGATCATCAGCCCCAAGCCTGTCACTTCCTTCACGCCGTCAAAATCCTTGAGTTTGGCGCGCATATAGGCGGCTTTGCCCTGTACTTCGAGCAAAAATTCCTTGGTGAGCCGCCCGATGACGTTACACGCCGCGGCGCACGAGACGGGATTGCCGCCGAACGTCGAGCCGTGGTCGCCCGCGCCGAGTGCGTTTTCCGTCTTTTCAAAGAAGAGGCACGCGCCGATGGGCAGTCCGCCCGCAAGCCCCTTCGCCGTCGTGACGATGTCCGGCGTGATGCCGTACTGCTCATAGGCGTACAGCGTGCCGCATCTGCCGTTGCCGCTCTGCACTTCATCGCAGATGAGCAAGGCGTCGCTTTGTTTGCACCAGTTCTCCAGCGCCGAAACAAACGCCTTGGGCAGCGCGTTGACGCCGCTCTCGCCCTGCACGCACTCGATGATTACGGCGCAGGCGTCCGTACCCGCCACTTTCCTGATATCTGCCATGTCGGGCGAAGCGTAGGCGACGCCGGGGACAAAGGGATCGAAGTACTTGTGGAACTCGTCCTGCCCCGTCGCGGTGAGGGTAAAGAGCGTCCTGCCGTGGAAGCTCCCCTTTAAGGAGACGATCTTATTTCTCCCCGCGCCG
Source organism: uncultured Clostridia bacterium (assembly GCA_944367185.1). Lineage (GTDB taxonomy): Bacteria > Bacillota > Clostridia > Christensenellales > Borkfalkiaceae > Gallimonas. The sequence continues at coordinate 21,003 of CALVWM010000007.1, forward strand.
TACTTCATGAAGGAGTACTTGCGCGCCGCCTTCAGGGCGCATTCGTTCGCCTCCGCGCCCGAATTGGAGAAGAATACCCGCTTTGCGCCCGTCCGTTCGCACAGCATCTGCGCGAGGCGGGACTGCGGCTCTGCGTAGTAGTAGTTGCTGACGTGCTGGATCTTTCCCAGCTGCTCGATGACCGCCTGCTTCCATTCCTCGTCGTTGGCGCCGAAGATATTGACCGCGATGCCCGAGCCGAAATCGATATACTGCTTCCCGTTGCTGCCTATAAGCGTGGCGTTCTTGCCGCCGACAAGCGCGACGGGATAGCGCGCGTATGTCTTGGCGAGGTATTCCCCGTCAAGCGCCTTTATCTCATTAAAATCCATGATCTCTCCTTATATACCGCAAAAGAGGCGACTGCAATCAGTCACCTTTTACGAACATCGTACCCTGCCCCTCGTTGGAGAGGAGCTCGAGCAATATGGAATGTTTGACCCTGCCGTCCGTGATGAACACGCGGTTCACGCCGTTGCGGATGGCGTCGCGGCAGCAATGCACCTTGGGGATCATGCCGCCCGAGATGACGCCCTCCTTCTCTAAAGAGGGAATATCCGAGACGTACACCTTTTTAATGAGGCTGCTTTCATCGTCCTTCTGACGCAGAAGCCCGCGTACGTCCGTCATGAGAATGAGGCTCTCCGCCTTCAGCGCGCCCGCAATGGCAGAAGCCGCCGTATCGGCGTTGACGTTGTAGATATTGCCTGCGTCGTCAAATCCGACGGAGGAAATAACGGGAAGATATCCGGATTCCAGGCAACTCAGAATAATATGGGTATCGACCTTATCGATCTTGCCGACAAAGCCGAGCGCCTCGCTCTCCTTGCTGCAAAGAAGCATCCTGCCGTCGATGCCCGAAAGCCCGACTGCCCGCGCGCCCAGTGCGCCGAGCATATGAACAAGTCCTTTATTGACTTTTCCCGCAAGTACCATGCGCACGACTTCCGCCGTCTCTTCATCGGTGTATCTGAGGCCGCCCACAAAGCGGGACTCGATGCCCATACGCTTCAAGGTCTGGGAGATCTCCGGACCGCCGCCGTGTACCAAGACGACTTTGATGCCGACGAACTGCAAAAGGGTCATGTCGCGCATGACCAACTTTTTTAGCGTCTCGTCCGTCATGGCGTTGCCGCCGTATTTGACGACGAGGATCTTATTCTGATACTTCTCGATATAGGGCATCGCCTCGAGAAGGATCTCTGCCTGTGCTTCCTTTTGCGTCACGTTCTGTAATCTCCGTTGATCTTCACATAATCATAGGTGAGGTCGCAGCCCCATGCCGTCGCCTCACAATCGCCGTCCTTGCAGTCCACCGCGATGACGATCTCCTTCTCCGAGAGCACCTTCTTCGCCTCCTCCTCGGAAAAGGGCACGCCCCTTCCGTTTTCGCAGACAAGGATGCTCCCTGCAGCGGACGTGAACGCGACTTCGATCTTGTCCACGTCGAGATCCGCCCCTGCGTAGCCGAGCGCGCACAGCACTCTGCCCCAGTTGGCGTCCGCGCCGAACATCGCCGCCTTGACGAGGTTGGAGTTGATGACCGACTTGGCGGAAAGCCTTGCGTCCTGCTTGGTCTTTGCGCCTTTCACGCGGCACTCGATGAGCTTGGTCGCGCCCTCGCCGTCCGCGGCGAGCTTCTTGCACATTACCGTCGTCACGGCGTGCAATACCGCGCAGAAGGTCTTGTAGTCCTCGTTCTCCTCGGTGATCGCAGGATTTCCCGCCAGCCCGCTCGCAAGAATCGCGAGCGTATCGTTGGTGGAGGTGTCGCGGTCGACGGAGAGCATGTTGAGCGAATCGCAAACATCCGCCGAGATCGCCTTTTGCAGCATGGCGGGGCTGATCGCCGCGTCCGTCGTGATGAACATGAGCATGGTCGCCATGTTGGGGCAGATCATACCGACGCCCTTGCAGATCGCGCCCATTCTGCACGTCACGCCGCCCAGTTCAAAGGAGAACGCGATCTCCTTTCTGACGGTGTCCGTCGTCATGATCGCCTCTGCCGCCGCACCGCTGTTGTCGCCAAGCCCCTTTGTAAGCTCCTCCATGCCGCCCGCGATGGGATCGATGGAGAGCGTCTGACCGATGACGCCCGTGCTCGCCACGATGACGTCGCCCGCAGAAATGCCCGTGTGCTGTTCGACGAGCGCGCACATTGCCTCGGCGATCTCCACGCCGTTCGCGTTACAGGTGTTGGCGTTGCCGCTGTTGACGATGACCGCCTGCGCATAGCCGTCCGCGACGTTCTTCTGCGTCACGAGGATGGGCGCGCCCTTGACGAGGTTGGTCGTGTACACGCACGCCGCCGCGCAACGCACGTCCGAGACGATGAGCGCCAGGTCCTTTTTTACTTTGTTTTTGCGGATTCCGCAATGCACGCCGTTGGCGCGGAAACCCTTGGGCGCGCATACGCCGCCCGAAATCTGCTGTATCATATATCTCACTATCCTTACGATTATATCACAAAGAAAGACATTCGTCAAGCCCAAGCGCAAGATTCATGTTCTGAATCGCAGCCCCCGAGGCGCCCTTTCCCAAATTATCAAAGCGCGCCGTCAGAAGGATGCGATCTTCGTTGCCGTTGACGAGCAGTTCCATGCGATTGGTGCCGTTCAAAAGATTTGCCGAGACATACCCGCTCGGCTCCTCGCCCACCGTCACGAAATGTGCGCCCGCATAGTGCGCGCGAAGGAGTTCTTTGACGTCTGCGACGCTCACCTTTTGGGCGAGCATGTCGACAAAGAGCGGGACATTGACCGTCATGCCGCAGTAATAGTCGCACACATAGGGATTGAAGACGGGCGTGCGCGTCAGGCCGCACACCGCCTGCATTTCGGGCAGGTGCTTGTGCGCGAGCGTGAGCGCATACAGGCGGGGCGTATCGTAATTTGCGGGACGGTCTTTCGCCTCGTACTCCGCGATCCCCTTCTTGCCCGCCCCCGAATAGCCGCTGACGGCATGACAGACGAGCGGATAGTCCTTTGGAAGAACGCCAGCCGCGACGAGCGGATAGACGAGCGCGAGAAATCCAGAGGCATAGCAGCCAGGATTTGCGATGCGCTTGCCGTTCACGATCGCCGCGCGGTGCCCTGCGGAGAGTTCGGGAAAGCCATATGCCCAGCCGGGCGAAGTGCGGTGCGCCGTTGAAGCGTCGATGACGACCGTGTTCTTATTTTCGACCAGCCCGACCGCCTCGCGCGCCGCGTCGTCAGGCAAGCACAAAAACACGGCGTCCGCTCCGTTGATGGCGTCCCTGCGCGCCGCGACATCCTTGCGCAGCTGCTCGGGCAGCGCGATGAGAGAGATGTCCTCCCGTTTTCCCAGCATTTCACGAATGCGGAGACCGGTGGTCCCCGCACTTCCGTCAATAAATACTTTGATCATGTTTACTTGAGCTTCTTCGCGTCCAGCATCGCCTTGACCTTGAGGGGCAGACCGAACAGGTTGATGAAGCCCTCCGCGTCCTTCTGCGAGTACGCGCCGCCGTCGTTCGAGAAGGTCGCGATGTCCTCGCTGTAGAGGGAGTTGGGAGAGGTGATGCCTGCGCTCGTGACGTTGCCCTTGTAGATGCGCAGCTTGACATCGCCCGTGACCGTCTCCTGCGTCTTGGTCACAAACGCGGAGAGCGCCTCACGAAGGGGCGTGAACCACTGCCCGTCATACACCATTTCGCCGAACTTGATCGCGATCATCTGCTTGTAGTGCATTGTCGCCTTGTCGAGCGTGATCGTCTCCAGCAGCCTGTGTGCCTCATAGAGAATGGTGCCGCCGGGCGTCTCGTACACACCGCGCGACTTCATGCCGACGAGGCGGTTTTCAACGAGGTCCGCCAGCCCGACGCCGTTTTCGCCGCCGATCTTGTTGAGCGTCTCGACGATCTCGACCGCGCCCATTTCCCTGCCGTCGATCGCGGTGGGAACGCCCTTTTCAAAATGGATGCTCACATAGGTGGGCTTGTCGGGCGCCTGCATGGGAGAAACGCCCATTTCCAGGAAACCCTCTTTTTCATACTGCGGCTCGTTGGCGGGATCCTCCAGGTCGAGGCCCTCGTGCGAGAGGTGCCAAAGGTTCTTATCCTTGGAATAGTTGGTCTCGCGGTTGATCTTGAGAGGAATGTTGTGCGCCTCAGCGTATTCGATCTCTTCTTCGCGGCTCTTGATGTTCCAGATCCTCCAGGGCGCGATGATGGTCATTTCGGGCGCGAACGCCTTGATGGTCAGCTCAAAGCGCACCTGATCATTGCCCTTTCCGGTACAGCCGTGGCAGATCGCATCGGCGCCCTCTTTCTTCGCGATATCCACGATCGCCTTTGCGATGACGGGGCGCGCGAACGACGTGCCGAGCAGATATTTGTCCTCATAGACGGCGCCCGCCTGCATGGTCGGGAAGATATAGTCCTCGACGAACTCCTTCTTCAAATCGAGCACATACAGCTTGGATGCACCCGTCTTGATCGCCTTTTCCTCCAGCCCGTCCAGCTCCGTCCCCTGTCCGACGTCGCCCGACACCGCGATGACTTCGCAGTTGTCATAGTTCTCCTTCAGCCACGGGATGATGATGGACGTATCCAGCCCGCCCGAGTACGCGAGAACGACTTTTTTGATCTTCTTTTCCATGATGATTTCCTCTCTTGGATTTTTTCATACGCCATTATACAAACGTCGGGGGCGCAAGTCAAGCATTTGCGCCCCCGTTTGCAAAATTCTTTGATGTTTTTTTGCATAAAAATTGTAAATTTTGAATATATACGTTAAATATACACATATTATGTATATTTACACTTCTTTATGCACTTCGTCGATCAGCGGATAAAAGGCGCGCAGATCCTCTTTGTCAAACGCCGCCTCATAATGCCGGCTGAACGGGACGTGCGTATAGAAGATGAAGGAATCCTGGGAATCGTGCGTGCGGAAGGTCGCGACATACTTGCCGTTCTTCGCCTTGACGCCGATGCAGCCGCCCTGAACGTCGTAGGTGAAGATCTTGCGCTTGGTCGTGAGGTGTACGACCTGATCGGTGACTTCCAGGGCAATGACCGTGCCCATCGAGACATACATCGCGTAATAGCCGTAAACGACGAGATAGACGACGATCACCGCAGGCAGGACGAACCAGAACCCGACATAGCCGAGAAAGGCAAACACGGCGCAGACCATCATCGCCGGAAGCGCAAAACAGCTGAAAATGACAAACGCCTTCTTGACGGATTTGACATATTTTTCAAGAGCGGGCGGTTTTCGGATCATGGGACAATTCTCCTTCGTGACACACAAACGCCGCGAACGCGGCAAAACATTTCAGGCAAACCAGACGCGGAACTGGGTGAGCGTCTCACCGTCGCAGCGCACTTCGCAGACGGCGCCGTCCTCCGTGTCCTCGCGCACCAGCGTCAGCTCGCAGCCGGGCTTCGCCTGTTTGCCGTAGGTGATCTGGAACGCCTTGATTTTCCGCATACGCAGCTCGTCCATCGTAAAGCAGTCAAAAAAGAAGTCGGCGTACTTGGCGTTGTTGGCGTGCAGATAGTGATCGCAATGGCTGACACCCACCCGCATGCGGTAGACCTCTCTTCCCGCCTTTACATGCGGGATCTTCCATGTAGGAGGCTGTACCGCTTTTTCGGAGCGATAGGGGCAACGCGCGTGCGCCTCCCCCATGGCCTCGGGCGGCAGCAGGGAAAAGCTCCGCAGATCGACCAAACACCAGCGTGAGGCGACGGTCGCGACCTCCTCATCCCCTACGAGCGCGCGGTAATGCCGCTCAAAAAAGACGTGGCGGGGCGGAAGCGGCCACGTCTGCATCGTGACACGCTCCCCCAGCATGACGGGGCGCCTGAACTCGCTGTAGCTGTTGACGATGATAAAACCGTAGCCCTTGGGCTTTAAGTCGGCATAGCCGAAGCCCAATTCATCCGCGCTCGCCGTAGCAGCCTCCTGCGCAAGATCGAGCAGCGCGGAGGGCTTGAGTTCATCCTTAAAATCAAAATAGGAATAGGGCAGATAATAGGACGTGGTATTGCAGTAATCACTCATATGTCTAAGTATATCACGCGCGCGCGGGAAAGTCAAACGGATTCGCGCGGTCAGGGCGAATCCCCCGAGGACATCGCCGCAAGATAGGCGAGCGTCCCGGAGCAGATGGTCTCGGCAAGCCGCAGGCGGTATTCCTGCGTCAGAAGCAGCGCCTCATCCGCGGCGTTCGTCAGAAACCCGCACTCCACGATAACAGAGGGATAGTCGCTGCAGTTGAGCACATAATAGTCCCCCTTGAGCGCCTCGTTTTTACGGACGCACTCGGGCATGGCGTTGAGCGCCGTCTGAATGGAACAGGCGAGCGTATGGGAGGACTCGCTCGTCTCGCGGAAAAAGACCTGCGCCCCGCGCCGCGAAGAGAGCGGAAAAGAGTTCTGATGCACCGAAATGACCGCCGCGGGACGGCTCTCCACGATCACCTCCGCGCGCTTTTGCATATCCCTTCTCTTATACCCCGAAGTCGCCGCACCGTACAATCCCGCTTCCGTCGGGCGCGTCTGCACGACAAGGAACCCCGCCTCTTCAAACTCTGCCTGCAGCAGCCGCGCGATCGCAAGGTTGATGTCGCTCTCCTTGGTCTTGGTCGTCACGCCGACCACGCCTCCGTCGATGCCGCCGTGCCCCGCGTCGATGACGATGGTGAGCCGTATGCTCTCCGCCGCCGTCTGCACAAGGGCGTACAGGCAGATCCCCACCGTCACAGAAATGGAAAGCATGATCGCCGCCGCAGACAGGAGGACACGGTGCCGGTAAAAAAAGCCGCTCTTCATGGGAATATTGTATGCGGACGAGCCATGCAAAATGCCGCAGGGCAAGCAAAAGGACGGGAGATCCCGTCCTTTGTATTTGTGATCAGGAGATGACGCGCAGCACCGTTTCGACATGCCCGACGCCCTCGAGGGCGTTGATCTTGGCGACGGCGTTGCGGACGGCGAGCTCGCGCGTCTCGTGCGTGATGAGCACGAGCGGGACTCTCCCGTCCACGCCGATGGGCTTCTGGATCATTTCGACGATGGAGACGTTGTTCCTGCCGAAGATCGCGGCAATCTTTGCAAGGATGCCCGCCCTGTCCTCCACCATGATGCGCAGGTAGTACGCGCTCTTGAAGTCGCTGATGAACTTGGTGTCCTTATCGGCGCCCGCCGTGTTTTTGAAGGTGGAGTACTTGTTCTCGCTGTGCGTCGCCGCATAGATGATGTCGGAGACGATCGCGCTGCCCGTGGGAAGCGCGCCCGCGCCCCTTCCGTAGAGCATGACGTCCCCCACCGCATCCCCCGTGAGATAGACGGCGTTGAAGCTGTCGTTGACGGCGGCGAGCGGGTGTCCCTGACGGACGAATGTCGGATGCACGCGCACTTCGATACCCGCCTCCGATTGCTTTCCGATCGCGAGCAGCTTTAATACATATCCGAGCGACTTGCCGTCCGCAATGTCGTCCTTGGAGATATTCGTGATGCCCTCGCGGTAGATCTTGGAGAACGGAACTTTGGTGTGGAAGGCGAGCGATGAGAGAATGGAGAGCTTATACGCCGCGTCAAAGCCCTCGACGTCCGCCGTGGGATCGGCCTCCGCGTATCCGAGCCGCTGCGCCTCTTTGAGGCAGTCCTCGTACGAGGAACCCTCGTTGGTCATCTTGGTGAGGATATAGTTGGTCGTCCCGTTGATGATGCCCATCATCGAGGAGATCTTGTTGCCCTGCACGCCGTCCAGAAGGGTACGGATGATGGGCACGCCGCCCACGCAGCTTGCCTCGAAGTACAGCCCCGCGTTCTGGCGCTTTGCCGCGCGCTCCAGTTCGTGCGAATACTTGCAGAACAGCTCCTTGTTGGACGTGACGACCGTCTTGCCCGCATTGAGCGCCGCAAGCACGAACTCGCGCGCCGCAGAAATACCGCCGATGACTTCGACGACGATGTTGACGTCGGGGTTGGAGACGATCTCCGCAATGTTGGACGCGATCTTATCCTCGGGAACGCCCAAAGCGAGCGCGCGTTCGCGGTTGAGCTCGAGCACGCTCTCGACAACGATGTCCACGTCCTGCGTTTTCTGATAAAATTCCCTGTGCTCCGTGAGGATCTGATAGGTACCGCTCCCCACCACGCCGAGACCGAGAATCGCAACACCGACTTTCTTCATAAAACTTCCTCCGAACTGTTCAGATCGTATAAATATTTGAGCCCGTCGAGCGTCAGCATCCTGTCAATGACGTCGATGCAGTCCGTCTCCTTTGCGATGGTCTCGGAAAAACCGCCCGTCGCAACGGTGAGGACGTCGCTCGTTTTCAGCTCTTTTTTGATCTTTTTGACAATATACTGTACAAGTCCCGCAAATCCGAACACGATACCCGCCTGCATATTGGTGACGGTATTGGTCGCAATGACGCTCTTGGGCGCTTCAATCTCCACGCGCGGGAGCTTCGCCGTGCCCGAGACAAGACTGTCCAGCGCGCCCTTGATGCCGGGCGCGATGACGCCGCCGATGAACTCGCCGTCCGCGCCGAGAATGTTGAACGTCGTCGCGGTGCCGAAGTCAATGACGATCATGGGCTTGCCGCAGCCGTACTTTTTGAGCGCGGAGACATTGTTGACGATGCGATCTGCCCCTACCTCGTGTGCGTTGTCCACGCGCATCTTAAGCCCCGTCCTCATCCCGGGCGCGATCTGCTTGGGGACGATATTGAAGTACACCCGCAGCATGTGCTCGATGGTATAGTCGAGCGACGGGACGACGGAAGAAAAGATCCCGCCCTTGATCTCCATGGGAGAGATGTGATTGACAGAGAGCATATCCGTGATCTGCGCGCCGTACTCGTCCGACGTGCGCTTGAGATCGGTAGAGACGCGGAAGGAGACTTTCAGTTCGTTCCTGTCAAAGACGGCATATTTGATATTGGTATTTCCGACGTCGATACAAAGGATCATTTCTTACTCCGTTTTAGGCTGTCCGGCGGCGCTGTCGTCGCGATCCGGAAGCGCGCCCTCTTCATGACCCGGCCTGCCTGCGTCCTGCGTGCGCCGACCGCGTCTCTTGCGCAGCTGTTTTTCCGCGATCAGGACGATCCGGTGCACCGCAGGCGCCAAGAGGACGTTGATGACGATCTCAAGCACAAAGTTGAGCCATATGAGGGCAAAGACCGCCAAAAAGACGGCAGCCGCGCTCGCCTCCGTGCCCATGAACTGCGCCGCGGCATCCTTCATCAGGACGATGCCCAAAAGATAGATGCCCGTGTTCAGCACTGCGACCGTGACCGAGGCGACATACGCCGCAACAAGCCTGTTTTTCTTTGCGACCAGGCGGTAAAACAGCCCCGCAATGAATCCAGCGATCGTCGTCTTGCCGATGCAGGTGAGCGTCAGCAGCACGGGGCTTGCCTGAAAGAGAAACGCCGTGGAAGGCTCCTGTCCCATGACTGCCGCCGTGAGGAAGGTGATGAGACCAGACACGAGCCCGAGCAGCGCGCCGCCCCACATGCCGAAGAAAATACCTGCAAGCACGATGGGCACAAGGCTGAAGTTGAGCGTGACGCCGAACATCGGGATCGCGCTCGCAAACAGCTGCAAGACGATGACGAGCGCGAGAAGCACCGCAAGATAGGCGATGTTCCGCGCCGAAAAGAACTGCCGCTTTTCCATATTCAATTACCTCCATCGGATTTGCCGCGAAGGCAATATCCGCAGAAAAAAAGATGTATTCCGGACTTCCCTGCACGGATACGGCCGCCTGCGCGTACCGTTCCGCTGTTTACGGAATTCCATATTTTATTATAGCAAACTCCTCTTGATTTGGCAACCAAATGAGCCGCAAGTCGGTCAAAAAGATTTGCAAAAACCCCCGTTTGCCCCCTGCAAAGGCACAAATTCGGCAAGATACGCATAGTATGTAGCAAAGGCCGCAGAAAAAACAAAGATTACATACTCTGCTGCCGTCACCCGCAACCCTTTGCGGAAAAGCTGATAGGAGGAAAAACAATGAATTGCTGTTTTGGCGGCAATAGCTGTCTCTGGATTCTCATCATCCTGCTCATTCTCGGAACATGCGGAAACGTATTTTCCTCGAGCGCACTCAGAGGATGCGGCTGGCCGCTCCTCGCCGCACTCGTTTACTGCATGTGCAAGAACGGCACGCTTCAGTCGCTCGCGTCGAGCGTCTGCGGCAACGACAGCTGCGGCTGCAACTGAATCTTCACGCGCAACACATCCGTTTTAATCCGATCGCCGTACCACACCAAAAAGCCGTCCGCAGCCTCTGCGGACGGCTTTTCTCTTTGCCCTGTTCCCTCGATCACACCGCTCCGTGCGCCCTCGCGTATTGCAGCATCGCGACAATGGTCTTGGCATCGCGGATCCTTCCGTCGTCGATCATCGCGAGCACGTCTTGTACGGGCAGATATTCCACATTGAGGAACTCCCCCTCGTCAAGGTGCTGCCTGCCCTCGTGAACGCCGACGGCTTCGTAGATATAGATCTTCTCGTTGGTGTAACCGGGGGTCGGATACAGCACAAACATGAGCCGAAGGGCGTCCGCGCACAAACCCGTCTCTTCCTCCAGCTCCCGTTTTGCCGCAAGCATGGGATCCTCCCCCTCGCCCAGTTTCCCTGCAGGGATCTCGTAGATCGCCTCCTGATAGGCATAGCGGAACTGCCTGACGAGCGCGACCTTTCCGTCCCGGATGCACAGGACGGACGCGCCGCCCGGATGCTCGATCATCTCCCGCTTGCACGCCTTCCCGTCGGGGAGCACCGCATCGTCGCAGCGCAAATTGACGATCTTGCCCTTGTAGATATAGTTTTTGCTGACAGTCTTTTCGGTGAGCCGCATACTTCCTCCTTACAATTCCTTCGCCATGGCAAAGAGTTTCTCGCTCTCCTTGCTCTCGGCGCAGATATAGCGCAGAAAATATTTGTAACCAGCGAGCAACGCGCGCACCTCGGTAATGTCATGGCGGGCAGCGGCGGCGGACATCTCGGCAAAGATCTCCTCGCCCGCATCCTTTTCCTCTTTCATGAGATTGCGCTCCATGATGCGCTTGCGCTCATTGGGCAGATATTGGATGAAATCGTGCAGTGCCTCTTCGCTCTTCTGACGCATGACGAGCATCTTGCCGTGTTTGCCGCACTCGGGGAAACATCCGCGCACGATGTCGCAAAAGGGTTTGACCATGCGGCCTGCAAACACGCCGTAACTCGCCGTGTAGCTTCCGTCCACATAGAAATAGCGCAGCAGGAAATCGCTCAGCTGAATGGCGCCGGCGTCGATCTCGACAAAAAGACAGAAGACGAAGGCGAGCACGTCCGCCCGCTCCGCGGGCAGATATGCCGCGATCCGCGTGGTGCCGCCCTTTCCCGTGTACTCGCGCAGGTAGGAATGTTTCGCCGCGGGATAGTCAAACCCGTCCGTCACGGCGGCAAACAGGTTCGTGAGTTCGCGGCAGGTCGCAATGCACTGCAATGCCTCGGAGATCTTGCTGTCGGCATTGACATAGGAGCCCTCCACGATCTCGTCGCAAACCGTAAGAAATCGGCTGATTTTTTCGATACGTTCTGTCATAATCCCTCCGTCGGCACGTTTCTACTCCGACATTATAGCATAAATAAAAAAATAGTTAAAGAATTTTTTCGAAATATCTTGATTTTATCGCGCAATTTATGTATAATAAGGGAAAGTATATGATTTGGAGGATTGTATTATATGAAGTCCATGACGATTTCTCTGGAAATGGCGCAGCGCGTCAAGGAGTTCGTTGCCATCACGCAGAACTGCGAGTGCGAGATCTTGCTCAAGAGCGGGAAGTATGTCGTCGACGCAAAGTCCATTCTCGGTATCTTCAGCCTCGATCTTTCCCAGCCGCTGACGGTTGAGATCTACGGCGACAACTGCGAAGACGTCGTTGAGAAGCTCTCGAAGTTCGCGAAGTAATTTCGCCGCTTGGTAAAACAGAGGCGAGCCGCTCGGAATCAGAGCGGCTTGTTTATTCTGTTCTTTGCAAGATAAACGCCGGAAGTACGAATGAGGTTGGTGCGCCTATGCAGGTCAAAGGAGAAACGTCGGTCAACAAACTCATCCTGTTGTTTGTGTTCGACAAAATGGAGAGCCCGCTGTCCGAGCGGACGCTCGTAGATATGTGTACGTCGTCCAACGACTGGCTGAATTACATGGACTGTACCGTCCTCATTCATAAACTCAAAAAGGACGGCTTCATCTGTGAGATCCCGAGCGGCGACGACCCCCTCTTTTCGCTTACGACGGAGGGGCGAGAGGCGCTGGCAAGTTACTATATCAGCATCCCGAAAAGCTCGCGCGAAGAGATCTCCCGCTATATCAAGCAGAACGGCGAAAAGTTCCGCATGCGGCAGGAATGCAAGGCAGATTATTTTCAGAACAAGGACGGAACCTATACGGTGTTCCTCAAGATTCTGGGCGCCGTCCAGTCCATGCTCGAACTCAAGTTTGTCGTCCCCGACAAAAAGACGGCAAATATGATCTATAAAAAATGGGAAGACAAGGCGTCCGAACTATATTCCGTCGTCTATGAAACTCTGGTCGACTGAGATGTCCCCAGATCGGAGGTAATTGAAATGGTCACATATTCTACGAAAGGAACTTGCTCGAAGCAGATCATCTTTGAGCTGGATGAAGAAAACAGGGTGCATAATGTCAAATTTATCGGCGGATGCAGCGGAAACCTGCAGGGCATCAGCCGCCTTGTGGAGGGCAAGACGGCGGACGAGATCGTCTCGCTCCTCTCCGGCATCCGCTGCAAGCAGAACACCTCCTGCCCCGACCAGCTCGCGCAGGCGTTGAAGCCCTACACCGCAGAAGGCAAGAAGTAAATTTTACCACCTAAAAACGGGTCACGGACCGCGCTTTTCAGCCGATCCCGACCCATTTTTTTATGTCTGAAATCATGTGTCTTTTAAGATCATCACCTGATCGTACCGCGCAGAATATAAGATGCGGACAGGTCTCTTGTCGTAGCGCATCCAGAAACTTTGATAACCCGAGCCGATCTTTCCCTGTTTTCCGCTTTCACGCGTCATTTTTCTTCCTTCCAATACAAAGGACACCTGCACTTTGGCACGCGGAAACAACAGGGAAATTCTTTGCACGTCGATCACCTTTGCGTCAGCGCTGAGTTCTGCCGCATCCTCAAGCCATTGTAAAATGTGCTTTCGCATGCGCGCATTGCGGACGATAAGATAGCCCCATGCCCCAATCAACAGCAATATTGCAGCCGCTATGACGGTCACGGTGATTGCGGCCGCCGCGACAGACTCTCCTTCCCGCGCGTACGACGATAAAAGCGACGAGGCAAGAAAGGCAAACGCGGCAATCATACATACGACAAACGCACAATACGAAATGACGATCCATTTTCGTTTTTCTCCCGGGAACGCCCCGTCCTGCAGCGTCGCGGCAATCCTGCATGTGATCAGATCCTTGCCTTCCATGCACGCCTCCCCCAATTTGAATCGCCCCTCTCCCCTGACATACTATTTTAAGAATTTGCCGCAGACTACATGATCCTGCGCCACTTCGGAATATCCTCAATCCCGCGCAATACATTGCAGCCTCGTGAAAGGTCTTTATCTTTCACGTCATAGTGCCTGCGATCTTGGAGCACGCTCGCATAGGGCAGTTGCTTCAGCCGTTCGACCTTGCCGTCCAAAATATTGAAGTCCGTAACGAAAAACCGCAGGCCTTTCATTCCATCGATAAAATCCAGATTTTCAAATATCCCGCGACTTCCTGTGACAGCCAACATCGTCAGTCCGTCCAGCTGCCGCAAAATATCTGCAAGCCCGACAATCTTCGGGCAATGTTCGATCCGCAGCGCCTGCAAGCATTTGCAGTCCGAAAGGGCAGAAATATCGTGCAGGCTGCGCAGATAGGAAAGCTCCAGGCACCGGATCCGCGTCCCTTCCAAGCCCGTAAGAGAGCGCAGGCTCCCGAGGGAAATACTGACGCAATCCAGCTTTTGCAGCGTCCTCAGTTCCAGGAGATCTTTTTCGTGCCATTCACGCACCTTCAGCGTGCGCAGGGAATTACAGCCCGATATGCCGCAATAATTCCACGAGGATCGTGCGGACAACGCCTGCAGGACGGGAAATCGCGATACGTCGATGCGGTCCGTTGCCCCTTTTTCCGTCTCCACATAGTCCGCGTCAAGCAGTTCTAATCCGCGCAGCGTGTAAAGCGTCTGCAATCCGCGCTCCGTCGTCATGCCGGGCAGCAGGACAAGCCGTTTCAGATGCGGGAACTCCGACAACAGCGATAAGCTCTCCAAAGAGATCGCCATTTTATCCGTTTCCTGCAAGACGCGGACGGCCTCTTCGGCGTCCTCCTCGTCGTAGATGGTCACGACGGGATACGTCTCCCTTTCAAATAAAAAATACTCTTTTTCTGTGATCGGCATTTTCCCCTCCGCTGACAAGCGCACTATAAGGACTTTTAATCAGAAATACTGTACGACCGTCCTTGTCCGATGCGTATGCGTATCCTCGAAGAGATATTCCCTGCCCTCGCCGCCCCAGCGTTTTTTGCTTGAAATATATTTCATCGGCTTTCCGTCGGACATCGGCCACTCCGGCTCTTGCAGCCAGCATGGATAATGCTTGTCCTCAATCAAAAAGAGCTTTTTTACCTCTTCCCGAAACCACTTTTTTTGCGCCGACTTCCCGAGCCCTTTGGGAATACGCTCGTACAGCCGCTCCAGAATGCCGCTTTCCGCGACCTCCTCGCCCCCGATATAGGACGGACACGCATCCAGAAGAAAGTCGAATTTTTCTTCGATCGATTGGTCCGGGGTAATATGTTCCTGCGGAAAGGCCTCCTGGAAGATCCGTGTGATCTCGTAATGCGTGTTCAGTTCATTGCCGAGTTTGTCCCACGGGCATTTCCAAAAGCCCGCTATGACCCGCCGGACGTCATAGGGGCCGACTTCCTGCGTCGCCTTCCCATTCTCATCGACGCTTGTATCATAATAACCGATCTTTCCCGCGGGAACGACGCTCTGCAGCCATTGATAGACTCGCTCGTCCGCATTTGCAGCATCCAAAAACTCCTTTGTCGTAATCCTGCCCTCGATATAGTCCACAACAATCTGCCTGCAATCCATAGAAACCTCACTTCAGGAACTTGCCGTAAACTTCGGAGACGGGCGAGAAGGAGGCAAACGTCCCGGGATAGCGGCGCAGGATGCGCTGCAGTTCGCCGATCTGACGCTTGCGGATGACGCAGACCAGAAGTTCCCTGCCCTCGTGCGAATACATGCCCGTCGCGTTGAGCTCGGTGACGCCGTGGTGCGTGCGCTCCATGATCTCCTTTGCCAGCTCTTCCGCGCGGTCGGTGATGATCTCAAAGCGGTATGCGACCTTGAAGCCCTGCAGCACAAAGTCGCAGATCTTGCTCGTGACCAGCAGCGAGATGAGCGCCAGCAGCACGGGATCGAGCTTTGCCGTGAACGGCTCGCCCTGATGATAGACAAAGAAGGACGCGAGCACGACGCAGGCGTCAAATGCCGACGTCATGGCGCTGACGCTCAAATTGCGGAATTTTTTGTTGACGAGAGAGGCAAGCACCGTCGTGCCGCCGCTCGTACCGCAGCTGCGGAGCATGATCGCAAGCGCAAGCCCCAACAGCACGCCGCCCGCAATGGACGCGAGAATGGCGTTGTATTCGGGCGCATAACGGATCTCCGTCATGCCCGGGATATAGTCAAAGACGATGAGCAGCCCCGACGTCAACAGCATCGAGAGCGTGGAGATGACCGCCCCCGACTTTCCGAGCAGGAAAAACGCCACAAAAAACAGGGGCACGTTGAGCGCGATGAGATAGTAGCCCGAGTTGACGTGCGTGACCGCCTCCAGCAGAACGGCAATGCCGTTGATCCCGCCGGGCGCAAATTCGTTGGGCGTGACAAAGATGTAGATCGCCAGCGCGCGGACGATGCCCGAGGAAAG
>CALVWM010000008.1 GCA_944367185.1 uncultured Clostridia bacterium
TCCGCCTCGGCAAGGATGCGGTTGACGGCGCTCGTCGCGTACGGCTGAGAGCCGCCCGAAGTCCTCGGAAGCCGCTCTACGGCGTCCTTGACGGCGGAGGCAAGCCCGTCCGCGTCCGCGCCCGCACGCCCGACGATGCGATAGTTGAGCCCGTCTCTTTCGAGCAGGGCACAGGCGAGATGCAGCGCCGTCAGCTCGGGATTGCCGTATTCGACGGCAAGGCTCTGCGCGCTCTGGATCGCCTGCAATGATTTTTGAGTGAATTTATTTGCGTCCATACATGTTCCCTCCTGTATCAGGATGGTTCGAAAACACACGCAATGTCTTCCAACCTTTATGTTCACTTTATTATACCGCACGTTTTTCACGGTTAAACAGGCTTGACGCAAAAAAGAACAGACGTTCGGAAAAAAGGTTCGCTGCCCGAAAGAGCAATGACGTATTGACAAACCATGTCTCTGTGATATAATGCTTATGTGATCGCATTGCCGATCAGCGGAGGAATCTTATGCTGGAAATCAGAGAGCTTGTCAAGACATATCACACCAAGGGAGAAGATGTCCGCGCGATCGACGGCGTATCGCTTACATTTGACGAAACGGGCCTTGTCTTTTTGCTCGGCAAGAGCGGCAGCGGAAAATCCACCCTCCTCAACCTGTGCGGCGGACTGGACGAGCCCGATTCGGGCGAGATCGTGATCGACGGCAAAAGCAGCAGCCGATTCACCGCCTCCGACTTTGACAGCTACCGCAACACCTTCGTCGGTTTTGTCTTTCAGGAGTTCAACCTCCTTGACGAATTTACCGTCGGGGACAACGTCGCCCTTGCCCTCGAGCTTCAGGGAAAAGACAAAAAAAAGAACAGGACGCTCATCGACGAGATCCTCGCGCAGGTTGACCTCGCAGGATACGCCAAGCGCAAGCCGGGAACGCTTTCGGGCGGGCAAAAACAGCGCGTTGCGATCGCAAGGGCGCTTGTCAAAGATCCGCGCATCATCCTTGCGGACGAGCCGACCGGTTCCCTGGATGCCGCGACGGGAGAGCAAGTCCTGGAAACGCTGAAAAAACTTTCCAAGACAAAACTCGTGATCGTCGTGTCGCACGACAGGGATTTTGCAGAGCGATACGGCGACCGCATCATCGAATTGAGCGACGGAAGAGTCATCTCCGACGTATATTGTCGGGCAGAAACCCCAGCGGCGCTCAACGAGGCGGACAGCAAAAACAACGCCGCTTGCAATGCGGACAGCGAAACCGGACAAAAAGGCCCGACGCAGCGCGAGAGCCGCCGGCACGCGGGGCAGAAGCGCACGAAAAACGGGATGATCCGCTCCAGTCTTCCTTTGACACACGCCCTGCGCATCGGCGCGGGGAGCATCAAGGGCAAGCCGTTCCGTCTCTTTTTTACCGTTCTGCTATCCGTGATCGCATTCACGCTGTTCGGCGTTTTCTCCACGCTGACCTTTTACAATGAAAACGAAGTCATCGCACAGACCTATCTCGCCTCGGAAGCGGACTATGTCGTCATGCAGAACAACTATCGCTACACGACCATCATCTATCACGGACAGCAGGAGGAACACCGCACGCAAAGCAGCAACGCGACAAAATACACGCCGGATGACCTTGCGCGATACAGGGCGGACTATGGCGGAAGCACGGCAGGCGTATATGCGCCCCGCTATACGATCACGATCGAAAACATCCTGCCATTGGTCGGCGACGCACATCCGTATTATGCAAGATCGCTCGGCGGATTTGTCGAGCTCGGGCAGGACACCTCGTTTTGGGAATCGCTCCTGCTCACCGATACCGATCTCTCCGCTCTCGGCGAGGACGGGATCGTCATCCCCTCCTATGTCTTTGACTGTCTCAAACAGTACGCCATGGTCCGCGCGGACAACAGCGCGCAAGTCATCACGCTCGAAACGTACGACGACATCGTCGACCAGACACTCGCCCTTACCTCAAGCATCAATTCCTCCAGATCGATCTATCTGACCATCTGCGGCGTGTACCGCGCCGATCTCCCGCAAAAATATGACTACTTGAAGGATTCCTTCAATTGCTTTGTCGCAAGCGACGAGGAACTTGCCGCGCTGCGTGCCGAGATCACATACGGTGGCCGTCAGTTTGCGCTCGTTTCCGAGCAATTTTATGGCGCGCACGGCTCCGATTTTGACAACACGCGCCCTGATTACGGATTCCGCTATCTGGACAACAGCGCGCTCGTCTACCTCGGCGAGGCAACGGGCTACGACTGTGAGTCCGCAGCGTACGCCGCCCCGATGCCCGTGAGGGCGGAGTATGTCGTCCCGAACACGATCTGCTTCTTCGACGGCGTCAAACGTACGACGCTTGCCGACGGAGAGACGATCGTTCCCTTTGCTCTGATCGAAGACGTTGTATGGGAGGCGATCGAAGAGGAGTATGCCGCCACGCAGGACGACGACTGGCTGGACGAGATGCGGCGTCACTTCGAAATATTAAGCGAAGGCAGATACTACGAATACGATTGGGCACTCACCTATGAGCACACGGCGACCGAACAGGAGCTTTCCGATGCCGTCGAAGCGCTTCTTTCTTTCCTGGAGAACAGCGATCGGCCGGAGGATCTTGTTCCGATGCAGATGCGGCTTGAGGTGACAAGAACGGGAAGAGAGCCGTACCCCTATGGGACGATGAAGATCGTCGGATTCTTCTACGGCAGAATGAACATGGAAAACAGTGAAAGTTATTATTTCTCTCCCGCGCAATACGAGGAGATCGTACAGCTTTCTTCCGATGCGCCACCTTCGGGCGGATGGGTCACTGAGGTCACGGAAACAAACTATATCCGACCCGAGGACGCCGTCTACAGCTATATTGCCATTCCCATGCCGGACACCGCGCACACCCTGCGCACGCTGCTCGATCGCGAGAGCCTCACGGATGAGAACGACACCTTTGCGTCCTATATTTCCGTGTTCAACGCGACGATGGACGACGTCGATCAGCTGATCGGCACACTCAGCCCCATCTTCCTTTGGGCAGGCGTCGTCATGGCGGTATTCGCCGTGCTGCTGCTCTTTAACTTCATCTCCGCCTCTGTCACGCACAAGAGAAAGGAGATCGGCATTCTGCGCGCGCTCGGATGCAGAAGCCCGGACGTGTTCAAGATCTTTTATGCAGAGGCCGGCATCATCGCCGTGGCATGTTTCGTGCTGGCAATGATCGCGAGCGCCGTCCTGTGTTATGTCCTCAACAATCTCTTTGCGGAGACGGTCGGCGTCGTCATATTCATCTTCGGTCCGCTCTCCTGGCTCGTACTGCTCGCGATCTCCGTCGTAACTTCCGTGCTCGGGACATTCCTTCCCGTCTTCCGCATCGCGCGGCGCAGGCCCGTGGACAGCATCCGCGCGAAATGACGAAACTTGCGCATGCTGCCTCGCAGGACAGCCTGTAAACAACACAGAGCAATGCAAGGCGCCCGTCCGAAGATTCGGACGGGCGCCTGAAACGCTAAAAAATTCTTGCCCAATTTTATATTTCTCCGCCAAACAGCGCAAGCTTCAGCGACTTCTTCACGCCGCACTTCGCTGCGCAGAGTCTGCGCCCTGCCGCAAAGGCAAAGATCATGCAGACCTCCGCCACGGCGTGCGCCAAAAAGGTGGGCAGAAAACCGACGCCGTGAGACGCCAGAAAGAGCCAGGCGGCAATGAGCGTATCGACGGACAACAAAACCATAGCGGCAACGAAACACGCATAGTGCCTTCCGGAAAGAACGGCAAGGACAACGGTCGCCAAAATCAGCGCATAGGCAACGGCATTGCACAAAATGATCGGAGTGAGTGCCGTTGCATTGCTGCCGAGCAGGACTGCCATATGCGAAATCATCATACCGATCGCGAGAGTGCTGTCCGCAGAAAGATAGAAATATATCAGATCTGCCGCAGTCAGCAATGCCATCAACAACATGGCAGCACGGCCTATGGTATATACAATTGCGCGTTTACGCATTGTTTGTCCTCTTTTTATCTGACGATCTTGCGCCAACCGTAGGGATCGGGCGTCCGGCCGTACTGGATGCCCGTGATCGTATCATAGAGCATCTTGGTGATCTCCCCCATCTTGCCGCCGTTGATGACGTAGTCCTTGTCCTTGTAGCGGATGAGCCCGACGGGCGAGATGACCGCCGCCGTGCCCGTGCCGAATGCCTCGTCCAGCGTGCCGTTTTCAGACGCCTCCAGCACCTCGTCAATGGAGATGCGGCGCTCGGTGACGGGGATGCCCTTGTCCTTTAAGACCTGGATACAGCTCTTACGCGTAATGCCGGGCAGGATGGAGCCGACGAGCGCGGGCGTGATGACCTCGCCGCCGATCACAAAGAACATATTCATGCTGCCCACTTCTTCGACGTACTTTTTCTCCTTGGCGTCCAGCCAGAGGACCTGATCGAAGCCCTTTTCCTCCGCTTCTTCGCCTGCCTTCATGGACGCGGCGTAATTGCCCAGGCACTTTGCCTCGCCCGTACCGCCCAGCGTCGCGCGGGTGTAGTAGTCCTCGACGACGAGCTTGGTCGGCTCCAGTCCGTGCGCATAGTAGCTGCCGACAGGCGAGAGGATGATGAAGAACAGATATTCCGTGGACGCGTGCACGCCGAGCATGACACGCGTTGCGACGATGGTCGGACGAATGTAGAGCGCCGTGCCGGGAAGGGTCGGGATCCAGTCCTGTTCCAGCTTCAGAAGCTCTTCAAGCCCCTCTTCGACAATGTCCTCCGGGAAATTGGGGATACACATTCTCGTTGCGGAGCGGTTCATGCGCGCCCAGTTCTCCTCGGGACGGAAGACGGCAATGGAGCCGTCCGGCTGTTTGAATGCCTTCATACCCTCAAAGATGCCCTGCGCGTAGTGAAAAATACTCGTCGCAAGGTCGAACGGTTTGGGTTCGTTGGGTTCGATTTTTGCATCGTGCCAGCCCTTCTCGGCGGTGTACTTCATCGTGAACATATAGTCGGTGAAGTAGTGACCAAAGCCGAGCGAGTTATCAAACACGGGTTTTTCCTTGAGCTGTTGTCTTTTGATGATCTCCATACGAATACCTCGAAGGCTTGATTTCTTTCCATTATACTCCGCTTTTTTCTATTTATCAAGCGGAAAAGGCGAAAAATATGATTTCCCGCGCAAAATCTCCGCGCGGCCGATGAGCATGTCGCTGCAGCGCGCGCAGAAGTCGTCTACGTTCTCCTCCCGGACGGCGACTGTGAAGGACGCCTTCTCCGCGAACTCTCTGCAAAGCACATTTTCGCCCTCCAGAAAGCGGGTGAGCGCGTTGACTTCGGGGTAGTTGACGGCGATCGTCACCTCAACGCAGACGGCGTATTCGCAGATCTCCGCCCGCTCCAGCGCCTCCGCGGCGCTCGAAGCGTACGCACGCGTCAGTCCGCCCGCCCCCAGCTTGATGCCGCCGAAGTAGCGCACGACCGCGACGCCCGTTTCAAACAGCCTGCGCGCGCGGATGACTCCGAGAATGGGCATCCCCGCCGTCCCCTGCGGCTCGCCGTCGTCCGAAAAGCGCATGAGATTGCCGATACGGTCGGCAACGAACGCATAGCATACATGGGTCGCGAGCGGGTGCTGCGCGCGGATCTCCGCCAAAAAGGCGCGCGCCGCCGTCTCATCCTCCGTGTGCGCGACATAGGTGAGAAAGCGCGACTTTTCAATGACCTTCTCGTACAAAGAGGGCTTTGCGACGCTCAAGTAGCTCACTGCACGCTGACCTTTAAGCGCACCTTCTTGCCCTTGAACAGCGTGAAGGGCGACGGGGGCAGCGGTGCGTTGATGTCTACGACCTTCTCGCCGTTGATCGTGACGCCGCCCTGTTCGACGAGGCGGCGCGCCTCGCCGTTGGACTTGCATAAGCCCGTCGCAACGAGCGCCTGCAATACCGTCTGCGTATCGGCGGAAACGACCTTTTCGGGCATCTCGCCCTCGCCGCCGAAGGCGGCTTTCGCCTGCGCGCGGACGGCGTCCGCATTCTCCTGCCCGTGCACCATCTTGGTCAGCTCGTAGGCGAGCACTTCCTTGGCGGCATTCATGCGCTCGTCCTGATAGCGCGTCAGCTCCGCGATCTCGTCCAGGGGCAGGAAGGTGAGCAATTTTAAGCACTTTTCGACGTCCGCATCGGCGGTGTTGCGCCAGTACTGGTAGAACTCATAGGGCGAGGTCTTGTTCTCGTCCAGCCAGACGGCGCCCTTCTGCGTCTTGCCCATCTTCTTGCCCTCGCTCGTCGTGAGCAGGGTAAACGTCATGGCAAACGCGGGCTTTTGCTCCTTGCGGCGGATGAGGTCGGCGCCCGCGAGGATATTGCTCCACTGATCGTCGCCGCCCAGCTCCAGCGCGCAGCCGTACTTTTTGAAGAGCACCAAAAAGTCGTACGCCTGCATGAGCATGTAGTTGAACTCCAGGAAGGAGAGCCCGCGCTCCATGCGCGATTTGAAGCACTCCGCCGTGAGCATCTTGTTGACGGAGAAGTGTACGCCAATGTCGCGCAAAAAGTCGATATAGTTGAGATTTAAGAGCCAGTCGGCGTTGTTGACGATGATCGCGCCGTTCTCCCCTTCAAAGGAGATGAAGCGGGACATCTGTTTCTTGAAGCACTCGACGTGGTAGGCGATGGTCTCCCTGGTCATCATCGAGCGCATGTCCGTCCTGCCCGAGGGATCGCCGATCATTGCCGTCCCGCCGCCGATGAGGATGATGGGCTTGTGCCCCGCGTCCTGCATATGCTTCATGGCGATGAGCTGCATGAAGTGCCCGACGTGCAGGCTGTCCGCCGTCGGATCGAAGCCGATATAAAAGGGCACGCTCTCCGAACCGAGCTTTTCGTACAGCTCGTCCTCGTACACCGTCTGTTTGATAAATCCCCGCGCGCGCAGGGTGTCCATCACGTTCTGCATTGCTGTCTCCTTCTTGCCCGTCCGTAACAAAAAAACGGCCTGCACGCGCAAACCGTTCTTCTATCCTTCGATCTACGCGCGAAAAGAGTATTACGCAACAACGTAATACGCGTAGCCGTAAATTGCAACTGCGAGCGAATGTTTCATGCTTTTATTATACGCCCCTTTTGTACCTTTGTCAAACGCTTGTACCCCATTCATACAAAATTCAGCGCATTTTCCGACGGCTCGCCCAATCCCTTCATCGCAAGAAAGCGGGACAGGACGCGTTCTGCCGTCATATCGTCTGCAAGGCGGGCACGGAGCGCCTCGTTGCGCCTTTTCCTCGCTTCGCGGCGCAGGGTTTCCAGTTGCTTGTCCATAGAGAGTTTGTTCATACTCCCTATTCTACGCATCATACTTGACAGATATTGTCAGGTATGCTAAAATTGTTTCAAGAATTTTTGCGTTGTTTCAGGGAACAGACCGATGAAATATCAGACCATGATCGATATCCTCTTTACGCTGCTCGACAAGCGTCACACAAGTGCCTCTGAACTTGCAGCGCGCTATGACGTCTCCGTGCGCACCATCTACCGCTATATCGACGAGATGACGGTGGCGGGCATTCCCATCGACGTCACGCGCGGGGCAGGCGGGGGCATCTTCATCTCGGACGCATACAAGCTGCCGCGCGGATTCATGACGCGGGACGAGTACGACCGCGCCATCGAAGCGATGCGCGCCATGGAAAGCGAGCTCGGCGATCCCGTGTTGCAGTCCGCGATCGAGAAACTCTCCGCCCAAAGAAAGCGCGAAAGCCGTGACGACGCGCTCTCGGGCAATCTCCTCGTGGACAGCGGCGCATGGGGCAGCGAGCGAAAATTTTCCGACAAACTTCGGCTCGTCTCCCGGGCGACGGAGGAACGGGAAGCCATGGAAATCGACTATGTCGCGCGCGACGGAAAACGCACGCGCCGCATCATTCTGCCCCATCTGCTCGTCTACAAGCAGAATATCTGGTATGTGTACGCCTTCTGCCGGCTGCGGAACGAATTCCGCCTGTTCAAGATCGGGCGCATGCGCTCCGTCGTCCTGACGGGCGAGACGTTCGAACGCATCCCCTTTTCCCGCGAGGACGTACCGCTCTCCTTCTGGACGGACGGCGAAAGTTGTGTGGACGCGCGCTTTCAGATCTCCAAAGAGGTCCTGCCCTTCGCCGAGGAATGGCTGGGCATCGAAAACGTGTACGAACAGGACGGTAAGTTTTATGCGGACGTGACCCTGCCCGACGACGAATCGCTCGTCGGCAAGATCTTATCCGCAGGCGCGGGCTTTCAGGTCCTCTCCCCCGCCTCGCTCGCCGAACGGGTGAGAGCGGAGGCAAGGAAAATTCTGGAAAGCTATTGAGCAACAAGGGAAGCGGGCGGCGCAACTGCGCCGCCCGCTCTTATTTTGATCAAATCAATAATAGATCGTTGCTCGGTTTGCTGTAACTTTACAAGAAATATCCGTCTCCGTTCCGTTTGCCGCCACAACGCGGTAGGTATAAGTCACGGTGACATCGACGTGCATCACGCTCCTGTCCTGCGAAAGATCGATCGTCTGCGAGAAGGACAGTTGATCCGTCGAGCCGGTACGTACCTCGTCGCTCTGGAACCAACCGCTTCCGGGCAACGTCAGCGTATAGTCGGTCCTGATACCTGCCGTGGCGACGCTTTCCTTCGGAGCGCCCGCAAGCGTGCCGCCGGAGACGTTCACGTTTGCGCTGTGGTGATACGTCTTGATGAGCCAGCCAGACGACGTTCTGGAGCCGCTCGCCGATACCGTCACATTGCTTACCCAAAGCGCAGAGACCGTCGTTGAGGTGCCGCCGCCCGTGTACGCGAGCTCGGTCACATACCGGTATTCCCCATCCTCTTGAACAAACCATCCGAGGAAAGTATAGCCCTGCGCGACAGGCGTCTCAAGGGTATAGCTCATGTCGAACGTGACTTCCGCGGACGTGACGTTCGTTGCCTCGCCGAGCGTAAAGGAAACGCCATTGCTCGTATAGATGACCGTGTCGGGCGTAAGCGGGATGAGGATGGTCGCGCCGTTTGCAAGGAGATCGAGTTCCGTCTCATTCCAGAGCACCCGAGCATCCCCGATCACTGCGCCGAGATCGAATACGTTGCTTCCACTCCCGACCGTGAAGGTATGGCTGTCATCGCCCCAGCGGAGTTCGACCTCGGCATCATAGTACATCTGCATCGTAAGAGCGAAGCTACCGTCTGCTTGCAGCGTCCAATCGTCGCCCAGCCGTTCGGGGGAGACAAAGGTCACGTCATAGAGCTTGGGCGTGTATGTCGCCTCGATCGTGCCGTCCGCCCCGATCGAATCGTTCCAAGTGAGCGTGTAGCCCTCCCTCTCATACGCCGAAAGATCGGGATATTGCAGCTGTGAGAGCGCGGCTCCCGTCTCCGCATCATACCATACCGTCTGCTCGCCGATCTCTTCGCCCTCCAGTGTATAGCGGATCGTCCTCGGTTCGGGGACAACGTAGCCTTTCGCCTGCGCAGACCAGTCGATGGATGCGAAATCAGCATTCGCAAATTCGGCAGCAATATCATTTGTCAGATCGGAATACCCGTCCTCCCATTCGTTCATCGGATTGCGGAAGGTCAGGTTTGCCGTGAGATGGAACACCTTCACCAAATAGGTATCGACATCGAGCGTGCGCAGGACATTATTTGTTCTGTTGTACTGTCCCGAGCCGAACGTGATGCCAATATCGGAGAGAACGCCATCCGTCAGGTAGTCGCCGTTCATCGTGAGCACCCAATCCCCGCCCGTTCCGTCTGCCTTGGCGGCGTAGCTGTACGACTTGAGGTAGTTGTACAGCACAACGCCGTAGTCCTCCGTCGTGGGCTCCGAACTGCTCGACTCCGTCGGGATCAGCTCAGCGATCTCATCGGACAAGTTGAACAGATACCCGATCTGACCGAGGAAGCCGCCAAAGAAGTTCGCAAGCGGCATGACACGATAGGTCACAACGGGCGTATCGTACGTCTCTTCCGTTGTCCAGATAATGGTCGTCTTCCAGTAAGTGTACTGCGTGCGCTTTAAGTAGACCAAGCCGTCCTCGATCGTGATCTCCAGCTGCGTATCGCCGTTGATGACCACCTGATTGAGTTCCTGCACGCCGGGATAATTGATCTTTGCGTCAAGCGCGATCTCCCCATTTTCATCGAGCGAAACGGCAAGGTCGATGGTTATGCCGTCGATCGTATATAACCCCATGGAATCGAAGCCAAGCAAATTACCGAGGTCAAGTTCAAGGCTAGCGCTGCCGCTGATATAAAAGCTGTCGTTCAGCGCGTAGCCGTCCTGCGTTTTATGCGTTGCGGAGAGCGCAAGCGACTTCAGCAGATCGTCCACGCCCGCGAAGGTGTAGTTTTGATAGTCCGCAAAGGTGATGCTTGCGATCTGTTCGCCGCTCTGCGTGACGGACGCGGTGCTGCCGTCATTTGCCAGCGTGAGCGCCGCGTAATCAAAGGCAAAGGGAATGCTCGTACGCTCCGCGTTGTTGTTGCCGTAGATGTTTGACAGCGCGATCGCCGTGAGGTAGCTCTCGCCGCCTCTTTCCGCCTTGCTCATGGTAATGGTGAGCGGCTGCATTCCCTCCCCGCCAAAGACGAGGTCGGAATTGAGAGCAAGGGTGAACCGCACTTCGCCGTTGTCGCCATAGCTCAGCCCGAACTCCTTCAGGTACGCCGCGGGATCGACCGCCACGCTGCCGAGGTCGACGTCCTCCAGCGCACCGCTGACGGTATCCGAGACGCCGTCCAGCATGGTTTCAAGCTTTTCCCTGATGCCGAGCGTGTTCATCAGCATATCGCCGACCGCCGCAAACTGTCCCGCCTCGTCCGGGGCGAGCCACTTGTCGACGAGGTATTCGTCCAATACGGTGAAGAGCGCCGCGACTGTGTCCTTCGGCACGCCCATGCCGACGAGGAAGGTTTCCAGCACGCTGTCCTCTCCGCCGACCAGTGACAGTCCGCCCGAGAGCAGGGTCATGACGTCGCTTGCCGACACCGCAAAGCGCAGCGGGTCGGACGTTCCCGTCAGGAACTTGGAGAGGCTGACAAAGAATTCCAGTTCATGATCGCCGTTGGAATCCAGCATCCAGAACTCAAAGTTGAGATCGGTGCCGCTGTCGCTTTTCTCATCCAATTGCAAATTGAAGTAAAGGTACGCCTCAGGGTCGACCGTGACTGTCTTGCCCTTCGTATCCACAACGATCGGGAATCCGGCAACGCTCAGTCCCGAATGATAGACCAGCTTTCCGTTGATCGTAAATTTCTTGCTCTGATCTGCAGTATAGACGGTAACGCCGTCCTGAAAGGAGATTGAAAGATCGGGAGACGCAAGCGAACCGACCGCCGCGCCGACAAAGTCGACGAGCTCGCAAAGGTCACGCACGGTGAGATACTCGCGCTGCACCTCGGCGGCTCTTCCGTCAGAGACGGAAACGCCAAGCATGCCGTTCAAGGATATGCCGCCGACGGAAAGACCGCTTGCATGGAGCACGACGCCCTGTTGCGCGAGGCAGACATCAAGTATCGCATTGCCGTAAGCAACGGTCGCAATGCTGCCCTCCCGATCGGAGGCGCCGCCCAATACAAGGTTGTTTAGTAACGAGGGCAGATCGAGCGATGCAAACAGGTCAGTGACCGCAGCGCCGGCGCCGAGCTGTAAACCGATCTCCTTGACTTCCGCGGGCAAAATCGTCCCCTCTGCCGCAGAACGGTTGACAATTTCTGCGATGCGCGCGTACACATCTGCGAAAGCAACCTTAAGATCGTCCAGTTCGCTGTATGCGAGTTCCACCGCAAGCGCACCGAATACGATGCGGATACGATCGGCGGTTGCATCCACGCTGACCGATACGACCGTTTCTCCTGCCGTCACCGTGAGATCGGCACACAGGGCGATACCTTCTTCCCAGGACAGCCACCCGTTCTCGACCGCAACGTTGAGCGAAATATCGCCGTAGACGACGTCAAGAGAACCGTTCAGCGCGACCTCCTGTTCTTTAAGAATGGTCACGGCCGTATCGAACAGGGGCGTGATGTCCACATAGTTCAGATAGTATTCGTCATGAATGACAAACGGTACTGTGGGGGAAACGGCAACGCTCATCCCCAGCGCCTCCAGGCGAACGCCCCTCGGGAACAGACTGAACTGTACGTCGCCGAGCGCAAGTTCGACCCCAAAGAGAGACAGAAGCGTTGAACCGTCCACGCAGATACCGTCCTCTGTGACGGTAAACAGAGAAGAAAGATCAAGCGAAAGCAGCTTTGTAAGCAGCTCCTGCACATCGATCTCCCCTTCCGTCAGGGACATATCGCCGAGCAGCTCGCGAAGCAGTCCGGCAAGCTCGGACGCCGTCGCCCTGATCTTGACGCCGTCAAAGTTGCAGAAGATGTCGCCATCCGGATCATAGGTAAAGGAAAGCCCCCTTACTCTGCTGCCCGTCCTGATATTCATGACGCACGAAACACTCTTGGACGCCTGATCGAAGGCAATGGCTCCTGCAAGGGATATATCTCCCTGCGACGAGGCATAAGAAAACTCCAGCATCCATGCCTTTGCCGACGCAAGTTCCGCGATCGTCTCGATCCAGGGCATGACATCCACATAGTCCGCATAATCCCCTGCCGAAACCGTGAACGCCTCTGTCGGAATAAACTCGATCTCCGCACTTAAAACCGAGACGGAGACACCGTTCTCTGTGAGCGTCAGCTGTACGTCGCCGAGCATAAAATCGACGCCGAACAGGGCAAGAAGTTCCGTGCCGTTCAGTGTAACGCCATCCTCTGTAACCCCAAAGACTTCGGAGAAATCGATCGCAAACACTCGTTCCAGGATCTGCTGCAAATCTGCATCCATGGCGGGTGCTGCGGCATCTGAGGAGAATAAACCGTTTACCAGAGCGGCAACTTCCGACGCGGGAACTTTGACCTTGATGCCGTCCGCGGCGAGGTACACCATGTGATCGCCGCCCGCCTGCGCATACGCAAACGTGAGCTGTTTTGTGATGCCGTTCCAGGTGATAAAGCCCTCTCCTCTGACGGAGAACGTTGCCAAGTCAAGATCGAGCGAAGCAGCGAGCGAGAAGGCCTCCGCCTCATACGCGACATCCGCATGCAGCGCCTCTGCCTGCGCAAGCGAGGCGATCGCCTCCAGCCAGGGACCGGCGTTGACATAGTCCGCATAGTCCTCCGCCGCGATCGTGAACGCCCCGGCAGGTGCGAGCGCGACGTCCGCGCCCAATGCGGAGACGGAGACGCCGTTTTCCGTTTCGCCGATCGTCACATCGCCGAGGTCGAAGGAAATGCCCAGCGCTGCAAGAAGTTGCCCGGCCGCGACCGTGATCCCTTCCTCCGAGGTGGAGACCATGGACGCAAGATCGAGCGAGAGCAGAGCGTCGACGAGAGACGCCACGTCGACGGAGTCCTCCGGCATGGCGAGCGAATCGCCGAGGAGGCCGGTGACGATCTCCATGACGTCGCTGACGGCGACGCGCACTTTCACGCCGTCGATGGCAAGATATACGACGGTCGTATCGCTCTGATAGGCAAAATCAAGCGTCTTTTGCGCGCCGTTGTACGCAATATCGAGCGAGCCGCGCACGGAGAGCGAAGCAAAATCCAGCGCGACATTGCCGCGCAGTGCAACATCCCCGAACTCCGTCGTAAGGGTGCAGGAAAGATCGACGCCGATCGCTTCACCCGTGACGAGATCCGCGAGCTTGAGGACCATGCCCGTGAGGTCGGTGTAGGTTGCGGGATCGCCCGCTTCGGGGACGGTCTCCTGCGAATAGGACAGCTCTGCGCCCACCTGCATACCCGCAAGCGAAAGCTGCGTCGTGACGTTGCCCAAAGAGACGGTCTTGCCGTCCTCTGCAATTTCAAAGGTAAAGTCGACGGGAAGCTCCATGCCGGAGATCGTGAGCACCGAGGCAAGCGATGCACTTCTGCCGTCCTCCGCGACGACGAACGTGCCGCTGCCGAGCTGCTCCAAGAGCGCATCGGTATCGAGCGCGCTGCCGTCCCCCTCTCCCGTCATTGCCGTAAACAATGCCGCAAACTGCATGGGGTCGAGCGACCCGCGGAAATTCTCGCCGATGCGAAGATAGACGTCCTCGCCCGTATAGGCAACATAAAGCGCTCCGATCTGCGCGCGCACTTCCATAGAAGAAAGGTCAGCCGCGTTGACGTAGACGAGCCCTTCGACCGCCCTCTCATCGAGCGTCAGCCCGAGGCGGAAGGTGGCAGGGCCCTGCAAAACAGGCGCAAACGCCGACGAAAGGCAGCCCGCCGCCGTCACAGAACTGCCCTCCTCCGTACCCGTCGCAGGTTTGGAGGCATACTCGGAGTAGTAATCCTCATAGACGGTCGATTCCGCCTTTTCGGTGCCGTATTCGTATGTCGTGTGATAGGAAGCGCGGCAGCCGACGGAGATGCCCATCGTGGCGGTATAGCTCTCGTCGATATCCGAGGCAAGTATCTGCCAGGTGGAATCGAAGGTATAGGTGACGGTGATGTACTCAAACGCGGGAAGCCCCGTGAGTCCGCCCGTCGTCATCATCTGGTTGACGTAGTAGGCGGGCGCCTTGTCGGTCGCAGGGTCGAGATAATAGGTCTGTGAATAGGTGCCGTCGCCGTTGCTGACGACTTCCTCCGCGCCCAAAAGCGTCTCCTCGTTGATGACGTACACGGAGAACTCCGTGCCGGGAAGCCCGCGCGACGCCTTGAAGTCGTCGATGGTCATATTGCCGGCAGGATCGCCCGTCTTCCATTCGGTATCCAGGCCGTTATAGGTGGACGGGCCGCCCGCAGCCTCGCGCCAGATGACGCGGTCGCCGACATAGCAGAACTGACGCGCGGAATTGACCATGCTCGAACGGGTAATGTCCGTCTGGATGAGTACGCCGTCTTCGTACTGCTTCCAGGTATTGACCTGCTGGGTGAGCATCGTATCGACCGTGCCGCTCATCTCCGAATAGTAGTTGGACTGCGCGCGGAAGCGGGAGTTCATGTAGCCGATATTCTCCAGCGCGCTGTGCATATCGGGCGTGGAGCCGTCCGTCGGAAGTTCGTAGGCGACGGTGACAAACCCCTCCTCCACCGTATTGGGCGCAGCCTTGTTGAAAAAGAGCGCGTTGACCGCAAAGGCCCCGCCCACCAGGACGGCGCAGGCCGCAACGCCCGCCAACCCCTTCACAAGCCTACGGTGATGCTTTGCCTTCAGGCGCATCCCGTTCTTCTTTCGTACTGTCTTCGGAATGTCCCTTCCCTTCAGTTCGGAAAGTTCGCTCTCCTGCTGCGTACGCTGTTTTTTCATACTCTGTCTCCGATCCGCAGAATGCCTGCGGTACTGTAACATTTTAGTATGACAATAGTTTACCACCCTATGCCGAAGATGTCAACAAAATATATGACAATTTTCATATGAAAGAAAAAATTCTTTCAGAATCTTACCATATTATAGCAAAAATTCGCTCATATAAAAAAGACGGGCTGACGCCCGTCACGGAAAAGGTTCACAAATTTTATTCTTCGGTGAGGATATGCACCAGCCGCTCTTCACACGGGGTGTGCGCAAAAAAGTCGCGCGGCGGAGCGCCCTCCGCGGCAAGATCGGCGACGATGCGCCCGTGTTTCAGGACGATGGCCCTGTGTGCGAGCGTCGCCGCCTCATGTACGTCGTGCGTGACAAAAACGATGGTGTTTTTCGACTGCGCCCAGAGGGATGCTACCAGCTCGATGAGCGATTTTTTCAGCGAAAGGTCGAGGGAAGCGAACGGCTCGTCCATGAGAAGCATTTCATGCGGGTATAAAAACGCGCGCGCGATCGCAACGCGCTGCCGCTCCCCGCCCGAGAGCTCGTGCGGGTACGCCCGTTCCCGCCCCGCAAGCCCTACCTTTGCCAGTATCCCGCCCGCTGCGGCATGTAAGCTTTTGGGCAGTACGAATTTAAGATTTTGATCGGCGGTCAGATTGGGCAGGAGCTTGGGCAACTGGAAGAGGTAGGAGCAAGTCTTTCTCCCCTCCACGCTGCCCTCGAACGCGGTCTGTCCCGCAAGGACGTTGAGCAGCGTCGTCTTTCCCGCGCCGCTCTCGCCCAGAACGGCGGTGATCTCCCCCTCGTTCAGCGCGAGCGAGACGTGATCGAGCGCAGTGATCCGGCCATATTTTTTGCATACGTCCTTCAAAATCATGTCCGCCACCTCACGATCAGCCGATAGGCAAGATAGCACAGTCCCTCCAGCGCAAAGCCCATGAGCAGGACGAGCAGGGTAAGCGCCATGAGCCGCGGCATGTTGAGGTACATCTGCGCATCCTGCATCATGCCGCCCAGCGAGCGGTAGGTACTCGCGAGCACCTCGCCCGAGATGACGACCTTGAGCCCCAGCGAAAAGATCCCCCCCGCCTGCTTGAGCATGACGGGCGCGGCGAGCGGAAGATACATCTGCCCGATGCGCCTGAGGATCGGCACGCGGAAGGCGCGGGTGAGTTCGCCATAGTTCTCCCCGACCTCGTCCAGCGCGGCGAGCGCGGCGGCGTAGACAGCGGGAAACAGGACGAGCGCGGAGACGATGACGGGCACCAAATTCGGAGTCGTCCATAAAAGCAGCATCAAAATGACCGCCATTGTCGGCACCGTGCGCACGACGGAGATGACGGGCGCGAAGAAGGCGCGAAGTCCCTTCCATAGGTGCGCGCAGACCGCCATGACGATGCCGAGCGCCGTGGACACAAGAAACGCCCAAAGCGTCCGGAGGAAGGTATTCCCAAAGGCACGCCAAAAGGACGCATCGATAAGAATGCGTCCCATTTCTGCAAATGCGTCCCAGAATGAGGGCAGCACATAGTCATTGCGCACGATGTAGTAGGCGACGATCCACGCAAGCCAGAGCGCGACGACCGCCGTCAGAGACAGGAGCGCGTTTTTACAGCTGAACGTGTGCTTCACGGTGCATAGTAGAACGCGTCGTCCACCGCCGAGGTGAAATCGGGACTGATGGCGATCAGCTCTGCAAGGAAGGCATTGACGCGCTCCTTGCACTCCTGCGCGGGCGTAAAGCGCACCGAGCAGTTGGCGATGACCTCGCTCGTCAGGTTATTGGCGTTGAGAGAAGGCGTCATGCCCTCGGTGTACTTGTCCTCCAGCAGCGCAACGACCTCGGAAGCCTCTGCCTCGGCAAGGAACTGCGCACTGCCCTCCATGTATCCGATCATCTCTTCGACCATTGCGGCGCCGTACGTATCCTCGATGACGGAGGTCTTGGCAACGAGCACCGCCTGCGGATAGCCCGTACCGTCGCCGTACAGATTTTGCAGGCTGCCGGCAAGTTTGAACGGATTGGCGCTTGCAGCCGTCCCCTTGATCTTGGCGCTTGCAGCGGGCTCGGGGCAGAGATAGTAGTCGCACCCGCCTGCGGGCGTGACGCCCGTTGCCGCATCCTGAATGGGCTGCAGGTTGACCATGTCATCGGAATCCAGGACCTCGCTGGAGAGGATCTGATAGTCGAGATCATTTGCTTTCAGAACCGTCTGGAAGGTCAATCCGGGCACGTTGCTCAGCTGAACGACGCCCACCGTCTTTCCGACGAGCACGTCCAGATTGTCCGTCGTGAGAGAAGCGTTGTCCCCCGTCGTGAGGAAGTACATATTGCCGTTGGTGACGGTGCCGAGCATCTGATAGGTCTCGCCCGAGCCGAGCAGCTTTGCCGCCGCGTTGACGGGCAGGACGCAGAAGTCCGCCGCGGAATCCTCCCCCGTCACCTGCGCCGTGATCGTACTCGACGCGACGATATGGAACTCGAAATCGCCGTACGTCGATTTGTCGATGGCGTTTGCAAGCGCCAAAGCGGGCGCGCCGTCGGGTGCGTAGACGGTATAGACAGGCGGATCGGGCTGGGCGTTTCCACCGCCGCCATTTCCACCGCCGTTGTTTCCGGTGTTGTCGTTCTCCGCGGGCGCACAAGCTGCAAACGCAGCGAGCGCCGCCGCGCTCATGGCGAGCGCCATGGTTACGGCCAATAATTTTTTCATAATTTCCTCCGAAATTTTTTATCTGAATAGAGCCTTTGCCGTGACGCCGTCCAGCTTGCCGATCTTGCCCGTCAGGGCATTGACCGCGGCAGAGGGCGCGTCCAGCACGACACACAGAACGGAGACGCCTCGTTCCCGATAAGGTATTCCCATGCGCCCGACGACATATTCCCCGTACTCGGAGAGATAGCCGTTGACCTTTTCCGCCTCCTTCCTGTCCTCGACGAGGATGGAGAGCACACACAGTCGTTTTTCTTCCATAAAAAATCCCCATGCCCGCGCGGACATGGGGAGACGGCGCACCGATCGTGCGTATGATTCTCTTCGTCTCCTTTACGGTCAGACCGCTCTTTCCGCTCAGGCAAAAATATTATACTACAAACAAAGCGGCGCGTCAAGCAGGACGCGCCGCAAATTTTACTCTTTTCTCGTGACGATGACCTTTCCGCCCAGCAGCAGGATCATCTTTGCCGCTTCCATGGAATAGACGTCCGCCTCCACTTCCAGCGTCTTGGTGAGGAAACCGCGCGCCAGCACCTTGACATACGTTGCGCGCTTATCAAAGAAGGGAATACGCGCCTTCATCGCGTCAATATCCACGTAGTCGCCGTCCTCGAAATAGTCGCTGAGCGTATCGATATTGACGATCGCCGTGCGCGTCTTGTCCGCCAGCCTTCCCGACCGCACGACCTGTTCTTCCGCCTCTTCGTCCGCCATCATCTCCGCCGCATCGGCAGCGCTGACACGGTGCTCCGCAGCAAAATCATGCCGTTCCCGCAGGACGGCAAGCGCTGCAGGCGGCCTGGTCGCGACTTCCGCGGATGGTCTGGCCGCAACCGCCGCAGGAGGCTTGACGGCGACTTCCGCGGGCGGCCTGATCGCAAGCGCCGCGGGAGGCGCCAGCGAAATCGCGGCCTCCTGTTCCGCCGTCTGCGGCGCGGGGACGGGCTGTTCCTTCACCTGCGGCGCAGGCTGTTCCGCTTTGACCCAGCGGAGGATAAGCCCCTTCTTCGGCGCGGAGCTTCTGAACTTTCTGCAACTGTGCCCGAAATCGGCAACGACAAGCACGCCGATCAGCACAGCTACCGCACCCAGAGCCGCCAACAGATATGCGGGGTCGGGGGCAAGCAACATCGTGTTCATCGTGCAAACCCTCCCGTCGAAATAGTTATTTCTATTATAACAAGCACACCCCAGCTTTGTCAATCCCCCTTTGAAAAATTTCACCGTAGTCGGCAGGATCTCCGCCGCATCGACAGAATGCGCCCCCGCCGCAAAACACGGCGGGGGCGCAGCCCAAACAGGAACATGGGGAGACTATAACAGGATGCAGATAACGCCGCCCCGGCCCTCGTTGACGATGCGCGTGACCGTGCGCCGCATCTTTTTTTGCAGCGGCTCGCTCATGGCGCGGTTTTTGACGGCGAGCTCGCCGCCCAAAAGCTCTCTGAGCGATTTTCCGAACATATTTATCTCCCAGGCGCGTGCGGGGTCGGCTTCAAGGTCGGCCGTGAGCTGCCTGACGAACGCGGCGCTCTGCTCCTCGTTGCCGAGCGCGGGCGAGACCTCCCCCGCAACGTCCACGCGGATGATGTGATAACTGGGCGCCTCGGCGCGCAGGCTGACCCCGGTCCTTCCGTTCTTTCTGACGAGCGTCGGCTCGGCGAGCGCCATTTCGTTCTCCTCGGGCGGCACGATGGAATAGCCCGTCTCCTGTGCCTCTTCAAACGCCTGCCCGACGCGGTCAAAGAGTTTTTTTGCCGAAGAAAGGCGGGTGCAGAACTTCATCAGCGTCAGATCGTCCGTAATGGGCGCGCCGCATTGTTCTCCCAGCACGGTATAAAACACCCCCTCTTTTGCATCGATCGTACAGTGCACCCTGCCCGTTGCGGCGTCCAGCTCGACGGATTTTGGCGGCAAAAGCCGACCGCTCTCCGTGTACAGCGTATCGAGAAGCGCGCAGTCGCTCATCTTGTTGAGCTTTGGCGCGACGCCGCGGATGCCCTCCAGCACCTCGGAAACGATCGGGCTGTCCGCATCGAGGATACGCATCCAGTCGGGCAGGTCGACGTCCACGCAGGACACGGGAAACTCATACAGAACCCGCTCCAGGACGGCGCTCAGCGTCTCGCCCGTCGCGCTTTCGATGTTGATCGCAAGCACGGGCGCGGCATACTTTTCCTCCAGCTCGGCGCGCAGCGGTTCCGCCGCCGCGGGATCGAGGCAGTTGAGCACGATGACGTAGGGCTTACCGAGCGATTTTAATTCACTTTGCGCGCGCTCCTCCGCCCCCTCGTAGGCGGCGCGGGGAAGTTCGGTGACGCTGCCGTCCGTCGTAATGAGCACGCCGATGGTCGAATGATCGCGGATGACCCGCCGCGTGCCGTCCTCTGCCGCTTCATTGAAGGGCATGCTCTCCTCGCTCCAGGGCGTCTTGACGAGGCGAGGCATGCCGTCCTCTTCAAAGCCCGTCGCCCCCTCTGCGGGAAAGCCGACGCAATCGATGAGACGCACCCGCGCGACGGCGTCTTTGACCTTGATCTCCGCCGCCTCCTCGGGCACAAACTTGGGTTCGGTGGTCATCACCGACTTCCCGCTCGCCGACTGCGGCAGCTCGTCGGTATAGCGTTTTTTCTTGCTGCCCGTGACCTGCGGCAGGACAAGCTCCTGCATAAACTTCTTGATGAAGGTGGATTTTCCCGTTCGGACGGGTCCCACGACGCCGATATAGATCTCGCCGCCCGTCCGCGTCGCGATGTCCTCATAGATACTGAATGTCTTCATGACCGCATTTGCCTCCTGACTCGTCCGAATGCTTTGCATGAATAAGCTATGCGGCGACGGCGGAGAATATGACAACGGATGTCGGCGCCCGCGGTCAGACGATTTGCATAGCAAAGTGCGCAATGACGCCGCTGCCCGTTTGCTTTGTTTGACAAGCAGCGCCGCGTCGCCTATAATAGAACTATGAATACGCAATTCCAAGCTCTCCTCTTCGATCTGGATGGCACGCTTACCGACCCCTTTGAGGGCATTACCAATTCCATCGTCTACGCGCTCGGCAAGTTCGGCATCAAAGCCGAGGACAAACGCCCGCTCGCCGCGTTCATCGGTCCGCCGCTCGTGCAGTCCTTTTGCGATTATTGCGGTTTTTCCCCGGATGACGCCCTGAAAGCCGTGGAATATTACCGTGAATACTTTGCCGAGAAAGGCATCTTTGAAAATGCCGTCTATGACGGTGTCATCCCCATGCTGAAGGCGCTGAAATCGCGCGGGAAGCGGCTGTATGTCGCCACATCCAAGCCGGAGGTCTTTGCCGTCCGGATCGTCAGACATTTCGGCATGGCGGAACTTTTTGACGGCGTTGCGGGCGCGACGCTGGATACGACGCGCAATGAAAAGGCGGACGTCATTGCCTATGCGCTGCGCACCTACGCGGTCACGGCGGACAGCGCGCTCATGATCGGCGACAGAAAGCACGATATTCTCGGCGCAAAGGCGAACGGACTGCGATCGATGGGCGTTCTTTACGGCTACGGCAGCGAGGAGGAGCTTCGCAACGCGGGCGCAGACATGATCGCAAAGTCACCACAGGAGATCGCGGAACAGCTCTTATAACATGCAGACAGAAAAAAACAGCGCACCCTTGGGTACGCTGTTTTTTTCTTTGTATTTGGCTTATTCCAATTCGAAAGCGCCCGTGTAGAGCTGATAGTACTTGCCCTTCTGCTCGATGAGCTGATCGTGCGTGCCGCGCTCGATGATGCGGCCGTGCTCCAAAACCATGATGACGTTGGAGTTGCGGACGGTGGAGAGGCGGTGCGCGATGACGAACACCGTTCTGCCCTCCATCAGCTTATCCATGCCGTGCTGGACGATCGCCTCCGTACGGGTATCGATGGAGCTGGTCGCCTCGTCGAGGATCATGACGGGCGGGTCTGCGACCGCCGCCCGCGCGATAGACAGGAGCTGTCGCTGTCCCTGCGAGAGGTTGGAGCCGTTCTGATAGAGCATCGTGTTGTAGCCCTCGGGCAGGCGGGTGACGAAGTCGTCCGCGCCGACCAGCTTTGCCGCCGCGATGCACTCCTCGTCCGTCGCGTCCAGCCTGCCGTAACGGATATTGTCCATGACGCTGCCCGTGAACAGGTTGGTATCTTGCAAAACCATACCCAAAGACCTTCTCAGATCCCCTTTCCTGATCTTGTTGATGTTGATACCGTCGTAACGGATCTTGCCGTCGGCAATATCGTAGAAGCGGGTCAGAAGGTTGGTGATGGTCGTCTTGCCCGCGCCCGTCGCGCCGACGAAGGCAACCTTCTGACCGGGCTTCGCGTACAGGCTGACATCGTGCAAAACGATCTTTTCAGGAACATAGCCGAAGTCCACGTTAAAGAGGCGCACGTCGCCTTCGAGCTTGGTGTAAGTGATGGAACCGTCCGCCTTGTGGGGATGCTTCCACGCCCACATACC
Source organism: uncultured Clostridia bacterium (assembly GCA_944367185.1). Lineage (GTDB taxonomy): Bacteria > Bacillota > Clostridia > Christensenellales > Borkfalkiaceae > Gallimonas. The sequence continues at coordinate 22,494 of CALVWM010000008.1, forward strand.
TGTGCGCTCGGCGCACTCGGTGAGCTGACCGTTGACGTAGGTCGCATTGACGAGCGTGACATAGCCGTCGTCCGCTTCGGGTTTTTCGTCGATCAGATTGATGATGCGCTGCGCACCCGCAAGACCCATCACGACCGAGTTGATCTGATTGGAGACCTGCCCGATATTGTTTGAGAACTGGCGCGTCGTCTGCAGAAACGCAACGATAATCGCAGGCGTGAACAGACCGAGACCCGAAAGACTTACGTTCTGTAATTCACTGACGGCAAAAACCGCACCCAACAGCGCAACGATAACATACATCACGTTACCGATGTTTGCAATGATGGGCATGAGCATGTTTGCATAACGGTTTGCTTTATCCGTCTGCTCAAAATGATAACCGTTGACTTTATCAAAGTCCGCCTTAGCCTCTTCCTCATGGCAGAAGACCTTGATGACCTTCTGTCCCTGCATCATTTCCTCGACAAACCCTTCCGTCTTTGCGACGGCGCGCTGTGTGGCAAGGAAATACTTGCTCGCCCCGCCGCCGACCAGCTTTGTCACGAGGACGATCGCGCAGATCCCGAGAAGAATAATGATAGTAAGATAAATACTGAACGTCAGCATGATCACAAAGAGCGTGACGCACATGATGCCGGAAATAAGAAGCTGCGGAATGGACTGTGCGATCATCTGACGCAACGTATCGATATCGTTCGTATAATAACTCATGATATCGCCGTGGTTGTGCGTATCAAAATAACGGATGGGCAGATCCTGCATGCCGTTGAACATCTGCTCGCGCATACATCTGAGATAGCCCTGCGTAATGATCGCCATCAGCTGATTATACACTGCGCCCGCGATCAACGAAACGACATACATTCCGATAAGCAGTCCCATAATGGACGCGACGTCGGGGGCAACAGCTTCCCATGTGAGAACGTGATCGGGCGCAGCGGCTGCACCCAACAGGGTGTAAAGGCGTTCCATGAAGAGCGCCGGGACAGAAGAAATTGCCGCATTGATGACGATACAAATGAGAGCGATCGTCAGCATGCGGGGATAATAATGGAAGAGCGATTTGACGACGCGTCCGACCACGCCCTTTTGAGGTTTTCCGACGGATTTTATGTTAATTCTCGGCATGTTCCGCACCTCCTTCCGCAGCGGAAGCATCACTGCCCTTGACCTGCGAGTAGTACACCTCAGAATATATCTTATTGTTTTTCAACAATTCCTCATGCGTGCCGATCCCGTTGATCTTACCGCTCTCAAGCACAATAATGCGATCGGCATCTTCCACAGACGAAATACGCTGCGCAATAATGATCTTGGTGGTCGAAGGGATATAATCGCGGAATGCCTTACGGATGAGCGCATCGGTATGCGTATCAACTGCCGATGTAGAGTCGTCCAGAATGAGGATCTTAGGATTCTTCAAGAGTGCGCGCGCAATGCAAAGGCGCTGTTTCTGCCCGCCCGATACATTCGTGCCGCCCTGCTCGATATAAGTATCATACTTATCGGGAAAGCTCTGGATGAAGTCGTCCGCCTGCGCAAGCTTGCACGCCTCTACGAGCTGCTCGTCGGTCGCTTCCTTGTTGCCCCAGCGAAGATTTTCCTTAATCGTCCCGGAGAACAGGACGTTCTTCTGCAGCACGACGGCGACCTGATTTCGAAGCGTCTCCAGATCGTATTCCCTGACGTCATGACCGCCCACTCTGACAGTCCCCTCCGTCACGTCGTAGAGGCGGGAGATGAGGTTGACGAGCGATGTTTTGGAGGAACCGGTGCCGCCGATGATGCCGATGGTCTCACCCGACCTGATGTGAAGATTGATATCCTCCAGCACATTCTTTTCTGCATTCGCCGCATACTTGAAGGAGACGTGATCGAAATCGACAGAGCCGTCCGGGACGTCGTAGAGCGGCTGCGCGGGATTGCTCAGCGTGCTCTTTTCGTTCAAAATCTCGCAGATACGGCGCGCACTCTCCATGGACATGACGATCATCGCAAAGACCATCGAGAACATCATGAGCGAAGATAAAATCTGCATGCCGTAAACGATGAGCTGAGAAACCTCCCCCGTCGTAACGGGATCCACTCCTCCCGCCGTAGTCATGATAAAGTAAGAACCGATATACAGCACTGCGCAGATGACGCCGTAAAAGCAGAACTGCATGATTGGATTGTTCCATGCAAGCAGACGCTCCGCCTTGGTAAACTCCTTGCAGAGCGCACCCGAAGTACGAGCGAACTTCTCCTTTTCATGCTCCTCTCTGACATACGACTTGACAACGCGGATGCCTTTGATATTCTCCTGCACCGACTCATTCATGTCGTCATATTTAGGGAACAGTTTTTTAAACAAAGGAAGCGCCTTCCACATGATGATGCCGAGCGCGATCGCAAGCACAGGAATGACCGCAAGGAAGATCCATGCAAGATTTCCGCCCATGACAAAAGCCATGACGGCAGCGAAAACGATCATAACCGGGCAGCGGACGGCAATACGGACGATCATCATATACGCCATCTGCAGATTCCAGACATCCGTCGTCATACGCGTGACAAGCGAAGGAGTGGAATACTTATCGATGTTCTCAAAGGAAAACGTCTGGATATTATAAAACATATCCTTTCTGACGTTCTTTGCAAAACCCGCCGAAGCGCGCGCGCAAAAAGCGCCTGCCAATGCACCGGAAGCAAGCGATGCAATCGCCATCACAACAAGGATCCCGCCGTACATCCACACCTGTCCCATATCGATTTCGCCGGGGACAGTGGTGTCAATGACATTGATTAGTTCTGCGATGATGAAGGGAATGATGCATTCGAGTATGACTTCAATCGTAACAAACAACGGTGACAAAATCGATGCCAGTTTGTACTCCCGAATACATTTTGACAATGTTTTCAGCACAAATTTTCAACCTCCTAATCCCTTTTTCCCGCCGCTTGCTTATTTCTTTGCAATACGGCAAAAAATGTGACGCAGAGCAAAAAAATAACGCCAAACATCGCGGGATATTTCAACGTCTGACTGATATTATTCTTATTTTAGCACTTCATTATGACAAAGTCAACCGTTCACGAAAAACAAATGGTCACTTCACAAAAAAAACACATTTTTAAGATGGCGTCAGGCGTTTTTTGCGCCTGACGCCATCTTATTACGAGGATGAAACCTCCTTCAAAAACGCTGAAATATCCATCCGAGCGTCCTTATAATAGCCGATCGCGGCGGACGGGTGACGGTTGTAAAGCCCCGTTACCAGATAGGCAAGATCGTACCCCCACATGGCGCCCGCTTCTTTTAAACGCTGCATGTGCCCCGCTTCGAGAAAGGCGAGCACGGGCGAGAGATCAAAGCGGCCCTTCAGATAGCCAAGCAAAAGCTCGAGCGCGCAGTTGCCCGCGCCCCGCCCCATGCCGCTGACGGTGGCGTCGAGATAGTTGACGCCCGCCCCGCAGCAGGTGATCGTATTGGCAAAGGCAAGATTCTGGTTGTTGTGCGCGTGGATGCCGATCTCCTTTTGGTACTTCTGCCCGGCGGCAAGGTAGGTCTCGGCGAGCGCGCGCACGCCGTCCGGATAGAGCGCGCCGTAGCTGTCGACGAGATAGATCGCCTTTGCGGGGCTGCCGCCCAGCATGTCGAGCGTCCTTTGCACCGTCTCGACCGATTCCCTTGAGATCGCCATGATATTGACGGTCGTCTCGTACCCCAATTTATCGCAATACTCCAGCATCCCGATCGCCTCGGGAATGGTGTCCGCGTACGTCGCGATGCGGTACATATCGATGGGCGAGTTGCCCTTTGCGCAGATGTCGCGGCGGAAATTGCACCGCCCGACGTCCGCCATGCAGGCAAGCTTCATACGCGAGGTGCGCCCGCCCAAGACCGCGGCGACGTCCTCATCGCGGCAGAACTTCCACTTGCCGAACTTGATTTCATCAAAAATATCCCTGTCCGCCTTGTATCCGACTTCCATGTAATCGACGCCCGCGGCGAGATCGGCCGCATAGAGCGCGCGCACAAAGTCGTCCGAAAAGCGGAAATCGTTGACAAGCCCTCCGTCCCGAAGGGTCGCGTCCACCACCTTGAGCGCGGGGCGCAGGATAGGCTGCGCCCCGGCTGTTTCCTCTGTCATAGTCCTCTGTTTCTCCTGCCGTTTATTTGTGTCTGCGCTTGAGCTCGGTGCAGACATCCTCCAGCGTCACCCCCTTGCTCTCCATGAGCACCATGAGGTGATAGGTAAGGTCGGCGATCTCGCGCACCAGCTCGTCCTTGTCCTCATTCTTGGAAGCGATGACGACTTCCACCGCCTCCTCGCCCATCTTCTGCGCGATCTTATCGATGCCGCGCCCGAAGAGGTATGCCGTGTACGAGCCTTCGACGGGATTCGCCTTCCGGTCGTCCACGACGCGCTCCAGTTCCCCAAGGAAGGTAAGCCCGCCCTTTTTCGTCTCGATGACGGGATCGTGGAAGCAGCTGCGCGCGCCCGTATGGCAGGCTGCGCCCGTCTGCTCGATCCCCAGAAGAATGCAGTCCCTGTCGCAGTCGAAGGTCGCGGAGACGACCTTCTGCACGTGCCCGCTCGTCTCGCCCTTCTTCCAGAGGCACTTTCTGGAGCGGCTGTAATAGTGCGCATAGCCTGTCTCCAGCGTCTTTTGAAGCGCCTCTTCGTTCATATACGCCTGCATGAGCACTTCGCCCGTCGCATGGTCCTGCGCGATCGCGCAGATGAGTCCATGCGATGAAAATTTGATCGTTGACATATCCAGTTGCATTTGTAGATCCTCCTTATATCCCCTCCGCACGCACGGAGACCCCGCGCTCTGCAAGGTAATGTTTCAAATCCCGCATATTGATGATGCCGAAATGGAAGAGCGATGCCGCCAGCGCCGCATCCGCTTTCCCTTCGGTGAGGACGTCATAAAAGTCCCCCATTTTGCCCGCCCCGCCCGAGGCGATGACGGGCACGTTGACCGCCTCCGCCGCCTGACGGGTGAGTTCGATATCATAGCCTGCCTTGGTGCCGTCGCGGTCCATACTGGTGAGCAGCACTTCGCCCGCACCCAGCTCCACCGCTTTGACGATCCAATCGATCGCGTCCAGCCCGGTGTTCACCCTGCCGCCGTTGAGGTAGACGTCGTACCTGCCCTCAGCGTTGCGCTTTGCGTCCACCGCGAGCACGACGCACTGCTGCCCAAACTTCATCGCGGCGTCCGTGATGAGCGAAGGCGTTCTGATCGCCGCCGAGTTGACCGCGATCTTGTCCGCTCCGCAGGAGAGCATGCGCCGGAAATCCTCCGTCGTGCGCATGCCGCCGCCCACGGTGAGGGGCAGAAAGACCTGCTCGCTCGCGCGGGAGATGACGTCCCACATGGGCGAATCGCCGCGGTAGCTCGCCGTGATATCCAGAAAGACGATCTCGTCCGCGCCGAACGCGTTATATACCTTTGCCGTCTCGACGGGATCGCCCGCGTCCGTGAGGTCGACGAAGTTGACCCCCTTGACGACGCGCCCGTCCTTTAAGTCCAGGCAGGGAATTATTCTCTTTCGTACCATGAAAACTCCTTTAGCGCCGCCGCCAAATCGATCGCGCCCGTATAGATGGACCGACCCAGAATGGCGCCGTACACGCCCTTCTCGGCGAGCGCGCGCAGATCGGAGATACTGCTCACGCCGCCCGAGGCGATGATATTCAGTCCCGTTTCGCCCATTTTGACGGTATCTTCGAGGTTGACGCCCGTGAGCGCCCCGTCCCTGCCGATGTCCGTGAACACCGCGTCGGTGACGCCCAGCGCGCGCGCCTCGCAGCCGAAATCAAAGGCGTCCTTTTCGGCGATCTCCGTCCAGCCCCTGACGGCGAGCTTGCCGCCCTTGGCGTCGATGCCCGCGACGATCTTGCTGCCGAAGGTCTCGGCCGCCTCCTTTAAGACCTCGGGCTGCTCTACGCACACCGTCCCCAGCACGACGCGGTCCGCGCCCATGCGGAAGCGGTGGACGATCGCCTCCATGGAGCGAAGCCCGCCGCCCGACTGGACGGGCACGCCAAGCGCCGCAATGCGCTCCAGGCTCCTGTGAAAGGTGCTCTTTTCCCCGAACGCGCCCGAAAGGTCGACGACGTGCAGGATTTTCGCACCCATGTCCACCCAGCGTTTGGCGCAATCCACGGGATCGCCGTAGTCGGTGACCTCGCTGCGCTTGCCGTGCAGCAGGCGCACCGCGCGCCCCTCTAAAATATCGATGGCAGGATATAAGATCATGTCATTTGCTCCGATGCTCACAGCTGCATGTAATTGCGCAGCAGCTGCAAGCCCGCCGCGCCGCTCTTTTCAGGGTGAAACTGCACGCCGTAGACGTTGCCCCTGCCCACCGCCGAGGCGTAAACGCGGTAGTATTCCGTTTTGCCGATCGTGAATTCATCCGTCATATCGGCATAGTAGCTATGGACAAAATAGAACTCCGTCCCCGAGGGAATGCCCGCGAAAAGAGGCGAGCGCATCTCCTCCACGCTGTTCCAGCCGATATGCGGGATCTTGCCCTCGGTAAAGCGCACGACCCTGCCGCCGATCAGTCCCAGCCCCGCGTTGACGCCATCCTCCTCGCTCTCCTGCAATAAAAACTGCATGCCGAGGCAGATGCCGAGGAGCGGCGTATCCTGCGTGCGGCGCACGATATACGAGGCCAGTCCCGTATCGTTCAAATTCTTCATCCCCGCCGCGAAGCTGCCGACGCCCGGGAGAATAAGTTTTTCACAGCCGTCCAGCTCCCTCTGATCGGACGAGATACACGCCCTGCCGCCGAGGTATTCGATCGCCTTTTGCACGGAACGCAGGTTACCCATGCCGTAATCGATGATGCCGATCATTCGAGCATCCCCTTGGACGAAGGCACCTTGTCCGAAACGATGCGCACGGCATCACGGATACACAGCGCGAGTGCTTTGAATACCGCCTCCGCCATGTGGTGGCGATTGCCCGCGCTGAGAATCCTGACGTAAAGATTACAGCCCGCATGCGCGGAAAAAGCGCGCAGAAACTCTTCGATCAGCTCCAAGTCAAAGCTGCCCACCTTACCGGAGAGACGATCGGGAAAGATGAGCGCTGCTCTGCCGCTGAAATCGACGGCGACCTGCGCCGCGGTCTCGTCCATCGGGACGAGCCTGTCCGCAAAGCGCGCGATGCCCTTTTTATCGCCCAACGCCTGCCGCACGCAATCGCCCAGCGCGATGCCGACATCCTCGACGGTGTGGTGCGCATCCACCTGCAGATCGCCCTTGCAGGAGAGGTTGACGTCCATGCCCGAATGCACGGTCAGCAGCTCGAGCATGTGGTCAAAAAAACCAACCCCCGTTGTGACGTTTGGCGTACCATTGCCGTCCAGTTTGAGCGAGAGCGCGATGTCCGTCTCCCTGGTCTTGCGTTCGATTTGTGCGGTTCTGATTGATGACCTCATTTGTTTTCCTCCAGCCGAATGGCGACGGCATTCGCGTGCGCGTCGAGCTGTTCGCTCCTTGCGAGCCGCACGATGTCTACCCCGTCCGCAAACAGCGCCTCCTTTGTGTAGGAGATGACGCTCATCTTGCGCGTGAACGTGTCCTCGTTGAGCACCTGGAAGAACTTCGCGCTGCCGGAAGTCGGCAGAATGTGATCGGGTCCCGCAAAGTAATCCCCGACGGGCTCGGGCGTGTAGTGCCCCAAAAACACGGCGCCCGCATGCGTGATCGAAGGAAGCAGCGCTTCGGGGTGTTCGGTGCAGATCTCGAGGTGCTCAGGCGCAACGGTATTCGCCAGCGCGCACGCCTCGTCCAGGCTGCCGACGACGATGATGCCGCCGCTCGTATCGATGGACTTGCGCACGACCTCCTTCCTCGGAAGGCGCGCAAGCTGCACTTCCACCTCCTTTGCGACCGCCTCGGCGAGCGATCTGCTCGGCGTGACGAGAATGGCGCGGGCGAGCACGTCGTGCTCCGCCTGCGACAAAACGTCCGCCGCGACATAGCGCGCATTCGCGCTCTCGTCCGCGATGATGAGGATCTCGCTGGGACCTGCGAGCATATCGATGCCCACTTCGCCGTACACTTCCTTCTTGGCGAGCGTGACGTAGATATTGCCGGGGCCCGCGATGACGTCCACCTTTTTCACCGACTGCGTGCCGTAGGCGAGCGCGGCGATCGCCTGCGCGCCGCCCATTTTATACACTTCGCTGACGCCGCACTCTCTTGCCGCGACGAGCGTCAGCGGCGCGACGACGCCGTTTTTGGCGGGCGTCGCGAGCACGATGCGCTCCACGCCCGCCGCCTTTGCGGGCAGGACGCCCATGAGAACGGAGGAGGAGAGCGGCGCGGTGCCGCCGGGCGCATAGATGCCCGCGGCGCTCACGGGGCGAACGACATAGCCCGTCGTCCTGCCGTCGTGCGTCTCGACGCTGTCCTTTCTCCCCGCGCGGCTGTGATAGGCATAGATATTTTTGATCGCCTTTTTCAGGCTCTCCAATAGTTCGGGGGAGACGGCCTCGTACGCCGCCGCAAATTCCGCTTCCGAAACGCGGAACGTCTCCTGCGTCAGCGTTGTTCCGTCAAATCTCTGCTCATAATCGAACACCGCCGCGTCTCCGCGCGCGCGCACGTCCGATAAGATCTCCTTGACCGCGGCAAGCTCCTTTTCGCGCGCGGCAAAGGCGCGCTCTAAAAGCTGCGAACAGGAATTTTTGTCGTAAATCTTCATAGGATCTCCTTCAGGCGCGCGATGAGGGGCAGAATATGCGCCGCCTTGGTTTTCAGACTGACTTTGTTGACGACCAGCCGCGCCGTGATCCCGGAAAACACCTCTTCCAGCACGACCAGTCCGTTTGCCTTTAAGGTCGAGCCCGTCTGCACGACGTCAAAGATGACGTCCGCAAGCCCCGTGACGGGCGCAAGTTCGATGGAGCCGTGCAGCGGGATGATCTCGATCTCCTCGCGATCTGCAAATACGCGGCGTGCGGTATTGACGTACTTGGTCGCGACGCGCAGATGGGGATTGGTGAGCACGTCCCGCCGCTCGGGATAGCCCGCGATACACAGGCGGCATTCCCCCATTTTGAGATCGAGCATCTCATACAGATCGCGCCCCTCTTCAATGAGGGTATCTTTCCCGACGATGCCAAGGTCTGCGACGCCCGACTCCACATAAATGGGAACGTCTGCGGGCTTGACGAGAAAAAAGCGATATTCCCCGTCCGCGCTCTCGAGGACGAGTTTGCGCGTATCTTCTGAGAGGACGGCGGTATCCACGCCCGCCGCCGCAAGCAGCTGCCCCGCCTTCTCGGCGAGCCGTCCCTTGGACAGAGCAAACGTGATCATAGCTGACGTACCCCCGTTTTTGTGACCAGATATTTTTCTTTTGCGGCGATTCTATCAAGCGCCGCTTCGCCGTACGCGGCGGCGAGCGTGACCCGCTTGCCCTCCGCGATCATGCTTTTCGCGAGCGCATCCGCCTGCCCTTCCGCGCCCTCTTCACAGGCGACTGCCGCGTCGGGCGCCTCGCTTCCCGGGAGCCTGCCCTGCCGCTCAAGCGCGACAAGCACGCGCTTCAAGCCGATCGCAAAGCCGACGGCGGGAATGTGCTTGCCGAAGTCGTCGGCAAGGCCGTCGTACCTGCCGCCGCTGAGGATAGGCGCGCCCACTTCCTGCACAAGTCCCGAAAAGACGATGCCCGAATAGTAGGAAAGGCTCTTGCCCGTCCCCAGATCGAAGCAGACGCTCTGCTCGTATCCCATGTCCGTGAGAATGCGATGTACCCTTTTCAGATGCGCAATCGCCTCGCGCGCCTGCGTATTCTTAGTAAGCGTTTCGGCACGGTCGAACACCTCCGCACCGCCGAACAGCGTCGGGAGCGCGCGCACGGCAGAGAGCGCCTCTTCGTTGGCGCCCGCCGCACGCAGGACGCGCTCGGCATTCAGCCCGTCCTTGGCGTTGATATAGGCGCGCACCTCCTCTGCCCGGGCGTCGCTTAAGCCGCAGCCCGTCAGGATGCCCTTCATATAGCCGACGTGCCCCACTTCGACGATGCAGTTTTCCAGCCCGACTTCCCGCATGCAGTCCACGGCAAAGGCGATGGTCTGCGCGTCCGAGAAGGCGCCCTCCTCGCCGAAGCGCTCCACGCCCGCCTGGATGATCTCGCGGCTCTTGACGCCGCCCGTGTTCTGCGCGTCCCACTTGTTGAGGAAGTAGGAAAGGCGCACGTTCGGATCGGGCAGCTTGGTCGCGGCAATGCGGGAGATGGAAAGCGTCGCGTCCGGACGCAGCACGAGGAGCTTGCCGTCCTGGTCGGTGAACTTGAACATGCGCTCCTGGGGCAACGCGTTGGTGATCTTGGAATAGGTATCGTAATAGTCGACGGCGGCGGAGATCACAGGCTCGTAGCCGCGCGCCTCAAAGGCGCGAGAAAGGCGCTCGCGCACCTCGCCGAGAATGCGGCATTCGCGCGGCAAAATATCCTGTACGCCCGTCGGTAGTTTGCGGAAGGTCATATCCAGCCTCATTTTACAACTTATCTCATCACATTATATCATCATCCCGCCCGGAAAGTCAACATATCCGCGCAAAATGTTCACAAGTGGCTTTTTTGCGCCGATTGCTTTTTCAAATGACGGAAATCGAAAAAATGAAAAGGACGCATTACCGCAATTCCGATAGGGAATTTTGGTAAAGGCCGCCCTTTGAAAAAGAGAGCAGGCGTGGCGTAAAAGTCACACCTGCTCTCAGCTGACTATGTGGTATGTACAGTATATCACAAGCGAACGATGCTTGCAAGAGCAGCACGGACATTTCACATAAAACAAGAAGCCCGCAATTGGACTTCTTGTTTCCTCGGCTGAACGTAATCCAATTTATTTTTGATTTTATTTCCTATGGGAATTGCGCATCACTGCGCCCCTTACTTCAGCTCCTCCTTGAATTTTCCCATGATCTTGCTCTCGATGCGCGAGATCTGCACCTGCGATACGCCGATGCGTCGCGCGACTTCACTCTGCGTCAAGTCACGGAAATAGCGTAAGAACACGATCTTCTTCTCCCGCTCGGGCAGTTTTTCGATCGCCTGCTTTAACAGCATGTGTTCGATCATCTCGTCCTGATCGTCATCGGAGGGCAGCCGCTCGGCGAGCGTCGTCCCCTTTTCGTCCTTATAGTCTCCCTGCTCATAGATGGAGACGGGCATGCGGGAGGAGCCGAGCGTGAACACGACCTCGCCTTCCTCCATATGAAAGACCTCGGCAAGCTCTTTGACGGTGGGCTGTTCTCCGCGCTCCGCGCTGCATTGCTCGATATAGGCGTTCATGTCGCGCGCCGCCTTCTTCATGAGGCGGGAGACCTTGACGCTGCCGTCGTCGCGCAAAAAACGCTTGATCTCCCCCGCGATCATCGGGACAGCATATGTCGAAAATCTCACGCCGAAACCTTCGTCAAAACCGGCAATCGCTTTCAGAAAGCCCATGCATGCGAGCTGATACAGATCGTCATACTCCACGCCCTTGCCCAAGTATCTTCGCAGAATGCTCTTTAAGAGGGATGTATTGTGTACGAGCAGCTCTTCCTTCGCAGCATTATCCCCCTCCTTGGCGCGGCGGATGAGCGCGAGCGTCGTACTTTCATCGAGCATCTTCCGTCGCCCTTGCGCCGAATTGCTTGCTCATGCGCACCGTCGTCCCCCTGCCCGCCTCAGAGACAACGGAGAACGTGGTCATGAACGTCTGCATGATGGTAAACCCCATACCCGAACGCTCCTCGTCCGGCAACGTCGTATAAAAGGGCATGAGCGCCTGCTCCACGTCCTCGATCCCCCGCCCGTCGTCGGAAATTTCGATATGTAGGGTATCCCCGTCCGTGCGGCACACGAGCGTGATCCAGCCTTCGCACGCGCGGTAGCCGTGTACGATGCAGTTTGTGACCGCCTCCGAAACGGCGGTCTTGACGTCGGAAAGCTCGTCCAGCGTGGGATTGAGGGGCAGCGCAAATGCCGCAACGACGTTGCGGGCAAAGATCTCGTTCTCCGAGCGCGACAAAAATTTTAAGTGCATTTCGTTCATAACGTCCCTTCTAAATCTTCGGCATGAGCGAATAGACGCCGCTCAGCGTGAGTATTTTGTCTGCATCGGGATTGGGATTTTCCAGATACATCCCCATGCCGTACTTCTGCAATTTCTTATAGCGACCGATGAGAAAACCGATGCCGGTCGAATCCATGAACCTGACGCCTGCGAGGTTGAACACCGCCCGCGAGCAGCCGGCGCTGCGATCGATCGTGTCATCCACTTCTTCCCGTGCACGGGAAACGGTACATTCGTCCATTTCTCCCATGAGATAGATATAGAGGCAGTCTCCTCTGCGCGCAGACTGTGTCTTCATGCGCATCCCTCCGTAAGTTGCGATCGAAATTATTATAAGGGCGGACGGCGTGCTTAATTTGTCGGCATTTGGAAAATCAAGGCAAAAATTGTCCGATCGCGTCCGCGAAAAAAATCACCGCCTTCGCAAAAAAAGTGGGAAAAATGCGAGAAAAATACTTGACTTTTCCATGCGTTTGTAATATGATAATCAAGCATTGCGGTTGCGGCACCCCAAAGCGGGCCTTTAGCTCAGTGGTCAGAGCTGTCGGCTCATAACCGATTGGTCCGCGGTTCGAATCCGTGAAGGCCC
>CALVWM010000009.1 GCA_944367185.1 uncultured Clostridia bacterium
CCGAACTGCGCGAGGTACTGAGGCTTACACTCCGCATTCGCGCCGCAGTCGCACAGAAGCGTCATGGAACCGCGCACATTGGGGATGCCGGGGCAGAGCGCGGGACGCATGACGCCCTTGATGCGCCCGATGAACATGATGCCGCCCGTAAGAACCGCGCCCGTCGAGCCGGCGGAGACAAACCCGCCCGCGGAAATGTCGTTCTTCAAGATATTCAGCCCGACGACGAGGGAGCTGTCCCGCTTGGAGCGGACGGCGTGCGTGGGCACGTCGTCGTTGGTGATGACCTGCGTACAGCCGACGATCTCGACGCGGGAGGCGTCATAGGTGTATTTGTCCAGTTCATGCTTGATGAGGGCTTCGTCGCCCGTTAAAATGACCTTGAAATCGGAGCGGTCGGTAAGCGACTCCACCGCGCCCTTGACGATCTCGACGGGTGCGTGATCCCCGCCCATGGCGTCCACGATGATCTTCAGCATATACTTTCTCCTAAATATATTCACAGATTTCTTTTCGAACTGACGAAAAGAAATCTCGTGAGGTTCAGAAAAACCCGCGGACGCGGCGCTTTGCGCCTGACCGCCTGTTTTTCTCGCGGCGCGCAGTCGCAACAAAACAGCGCGCCCCGCATTATAGTTGATTTAAATTATACCATTTTTTTTGAGAAAACACAATAGTTTGAGGGCGGCACAGCAAAAAAATTGCGGCGCAGGCATCGCTGCGCCGCGTCGCCTCCCCTTTCTTCGGGAGCGTCCCTCTTTTTTCGCGCGATCTATTCGCGCTCGACGGTCACGACGGGATCGTAATCCCCGAGCACGCGCACGGCCTGCTCGACGGACGAACGGAGGTCTGCGTCCCTGACGGGGCAGTCGAAGGGGATGCCCACCTCGAATACGACCTTCGTCCGCACCCCGCGCAGAAGGCGGAAATCGTGGAGATTCATGCCCTCCGCCATGCCCTCGACGGCGGCGCGCACGCGCTCTTCAAGTTCCTTCGCCTCCGCATCATCCGGCACGACGGGATCGAGGTGCAGCGTGAGCTGCACGCCCGTCTTTTCCTGCACGGCGCGCTCCAGCCCGTCCAGCACGGTGTGCGAGGTGAGCGCGGGAAGGCTTGCGTCCATCTCGACGTGCGCCGTCGCAAACGTGACGCCCCGCCCGTAGCCGTACACGCGGATGTCGTGCACGCCGCGCACGCCCTCGCCCGCGAGCAGCATCTCACGGATGCGCGCCACGAGCTGCGCGTCGGGCGCCTGCCCTAAAAGCTTGGAGCCCGCCTCTTTTAGGAGTCTGACGCCCTGCCATGCGATAAACACGGCGACCAGGATGCCCATCCAGCCGTCGGCCGGGAAACCGGTGAACTGCGCGATGAGCGCGCCCGCAAGCACGGCGAGCGTCGCAACGCAGTCGCAGGCGCTGTCCGTCGCCGCCGCGCGCAGGGGGTCGGAGCCCGTCCGCCTTGCAACGATGCGGTACATCAAGAACATGCCCGCCTTGACAGCGACCGAGATCCCCAGAACGAGATAGACCCACCATGCGGCGACGCTCTCCGCCCCGCCCAGCACTTTTTCGACGGACTCGCGCGCGAGCTCGACGGCGAGCACCAGCACGAGAAAGGCGATACACATGGTCGCGACATACTCCGCGCGCCCGTGCCCGTAAGGATGCTCCCTGTCCGCGGGCTTGCCGGAGACGCGGAAGGAGATGAGCGCCACGATGCTGCCGCCGCTGTCGCTGAAGTTGTTGACGCCGTCCGCGAGCACGGACAACAGCCCCGTCAGCGCACCCGCCGCGATCTTGCCTGCCGCCAGAATGAGGTTGCAGGCAAGCCCGATCAGGCCGGCGCGCGCTTCCGGAGAGATCTTTTTCTCTTTCATAATCCCTTATATTATACGCAAAACGGCGCATGCTGTCAACTTGGAACGCCTTTCCGTTCTTGTCCCGCGCGCAAAAGGCGTATAATCTGCGGCGCAGGCGGCAATACTTTCCCTGCGGTGCGCAAGACGTCTGCTGCCTACATATACTGATAGCGGAGACCCTGCACCCAAGAGGAACGTTATGATCGTCAAACGCGGAGAACTGTATTACGCCGACCTCTCCCCCGTCATCGGGAGCGAGCAGGGCGGCGTGCGCCCTGTGCTCGTCGTGCAGAACGATACGGGCAACAAATATTCCCCCACCGTGATCGCCGCCGCCGTCACGAGCAAGATCGGAAAGGCGCGTCTGCCCACGCACATCGAACTGCCGTGCGCGTTCGGACTGGCAAAAAACAGCGTCATTTTATTGGAGCAGATCAGAACGATCGACAAAAAACGGCTGATGAGCCGCATCGGCGAACTTCCGCCCACGACCATGCGCCGCGTCAACCGCGCCATCCTCATCAGCCTCGGCTTCGAGGACGGCGCGCGGGGGGAATGATCCTCCCACGTCCCGCGCAGCGCCATTCTTTCCGTCAGGCTCTCAGCCGCAAAGCGCCGCGCCCTGCCAAATGGCAGGGCGCGGCGCTTTGCGGCCTGTGCCGTCCCGTCCTCATCGGGCCGCGGCATCGTCCGCCGTTTACTTTCTGTCCCTGAGCGGGACGTACTCCCTGTGCTCGGCAACCGACTGGTACGCGGGACGGATGATCTTGCCCGCGTTGACGAGCTCCTCCATGCGGTGGGCGCTCCAGCCGGCCATGCGCGCGATCGCGAAGATGGGCGTGTACAGCTCAATGGGAATGTTGAGCATGCTGTAGGCGAACCCGCTGTAGAAGTCTACGTTCGCCGAGACACCCTTGTACATCTTGCGCTTCTTGGAAATGATCTCGGGCGCGAATTGCTCGACGCGCGCATATAAATTGTACTCGTCGTGCAGACCCTTTTCGTAGGACAGCTTTTCGACAAATCCCTTGAAGATCTTGGCGCGCGGGTCGGAGATGCTGTACACGGCGTGACCGATGCCGTAGATGAGCCCCGCGTGATCGAACGCCTTGCCGTCCACGAGCGCCTCCAGGTACGCCTTGAGCTGATCGTCGTCGCGCGTATCGATATTTGCCTTCATGTCCTCGAACATGCGCATGACGCGGATATTCGCACCGCCGTGGCGGGGACCCTTCAAAGAGGCGAGCGCCGCGACGATCGCCGAGTATGTATCGGTGCCCGACGAGGTGACGACGTGCGTCGTGAACGAGGAGTTGTTTCCGCCGCCGTGCTCGGCATGCAGCACGAGCGCCATGTCCAGCACACGCGCTTCCAACTCGGTATAGGAGCAGTCCTGCCGCAGCATGTAGAGAATGTTCTCCGCCATCGAAAGATCGGGGCGCGGGCGGTGAATGACCAGCGAATCGCTCTTGTTGTAGAAGCTGGATGCGGCGTAGGAATACACCGAGAAGATGGGCACCTGCGCGATGAGCTGCAGGCACTGGCGCATGACGTTGTCGGGCGCGGTGTTGTTGGGGTCGGGGTCATAGGGAAAGAGTGAGATCACGCAGCGCATGAGCGAGTTCATCATGTCCTCCGAGGGCGACTTCATGATGATGTCGCGCACGAAGTTCTTGGGCAGCGTGTAAAACTCTCCCAGCAGGTCGCAAAAAGAGCGAAGCTCCCTTGCACTTGGCAGCTTTCCCGTGAGCAGCAGATAGGTCGCCTCCTCAAACCCGAACCGTTTGTCCGCCAAAAAACCCTTGACGAGATCGTTGACGTTGTAGCCGCGGTAATACAGCTCGCCGGGCGCGGGAACGCGCTTGCCGTCCACCTCCGCCGTCGCCTTGACCTCCGAGATCTCCGTCAGCCCTGCAAGCACCCCTCTGCCGTCCAGGTCGCGCAGGCCCTTCTTGACGTCGTACTGCGAATAAAACTTGGGGTCGATGCGGCAGGAGTCGGCGCATTGGCGCGTCAGGTCCCCGATCTTGATCCATTCGTCTTTGGTGAGATACCCTTCATCTCTTTCATTGGGCATAGTAAGTTCCTCCTTTGCCGCGCAAGTCGGACTACGCAACATAGAAATTATACCACAAATTGCGCGCTTTGTCAAATTAAGTCCTTGACCGTGTCCTTCTTTCACGGTATTTTCGCCGTTTTACCCCATTGGGCGGGATTTTTCGTCCGGAAAACGCGAAAATTCTGCGCTTTTCGGCGGATCTTACAAAATGCGCCGCCGAGGCTTGCCTCGGCGGCGCAGGTATCGGGAGAGTGTGAGCATTGGGAAAAACGGGCTAAATGATCGTGCGCTCCAACACAAAGAGCAGTATAAATCCCACGGCGACAGACGCCGCCAGCGAGATCAGGTCGTACTTTTTCAGGCGGAAGGAGCGGCGGTAGACAAAGTACAGCACGAACGCCGCGAGCACGATGACGGCATAGTAAATGATTCTGACCCATGAAGACCCGAAAATAAAGCCGATCACGCGGTCGCCGACGGCAAGCAGCATCGCCGTGTAGACGGGAATGAGCGTCTTGTATCCCCAAAAGGACGCGGAGGGCTGATCGGCGTTTTCCGCCTTGTCGCGGTCGGCATAGACAAAGAGCAGGATATAGCCCGCGACCGCCTCCAGCACGGCGATGACGAGTGCGAGCGTAAAGCCCACAGACAGCGTATTCTCGAACCCGTCGCCCGTGATCAGGTGATCGAAGAACGTGGCGGACGATACGATGGCGCTGTAAGAAAACGTAAAGCTGTTCAGCTCTGCCAGCGAGATCGCTTCCCCGCGCGAACCTATCCCGGAAATGACGATGAACTGTCCGAAATAGTAGACGACAAGGGGCAGGATGCACGTCCAGCCGACGAGGAAGAAAATGCCGTCCAGCACACGGTTGGCGCGGGTGAAGAGAAAGCTGTTGACGCCGAACAGTCCGATCGCCGCCACAAGCGACACCGCATACATGGGCAGATACCAGATAAATTCGGGGCTTTCCGCCCGCGCCGCGACGATGGCGACGCAGAGCCAGTATCCGAGCGTATAGGCGACAAAGACGACGATGAGTCCGACGAGCAGGCGCACCAGGGTGAACTGCTTGCGCGAGACGGGCAGGCTGTACCACAGATCTACGCTGCGCGTCTGCATCCGATAGGAAAATTGCATGATGGGCAGCACCGTGCACAGCAGCGCCAGCACAAAGGTCGGCATCCCCAAACAGGAATTATAAGTGTAGTTCCCGCGTTCGATATCGACGATCAGCGGAAAGATCCCGCACAGCACCACCGCCATTGCCGCAAAAAAGCCGAGGGGCAGAAGATTGCGTTTGAATTCATACAACAAGGCTTTTTTCATGACATATACCCCCTCTTTTGCACCTCGCAGAGGAAGAGTTCCTCAAAGTCGACCGCGATCTCCTCGACAAAGAGCGGATGCAGCGCCTCCAGCATGCGCATGAGATTCTCTGCATCGCCGCGCACGACGATCCTGGCGACCCGCCCCTCCGCCTCAAAGGAGAGACACTCGAAAGGAATGTCCTCCCGCCGCACCTCCTTTTCGAGCGCAAACTGAAACTTGTGCACTTTGCCGAGTGCATCGTGAATATCGCCCGCGTCGGCGATCGTGCCGCCGTCCAGGAGCGCAAACCCGCTGCAGATATCCTCCAGCTCGCGCAGGGAGTGGCTGGAGATGAGCACCGTGCAGTCCTCCTGCTCGATCAGCCCGCGCTTGAGCTCCAGGCGGGCGAGCGGATCGAGCCCGTCAAACGCCTCGTCAAGGAGCAGATAGCGCGGACGGCAGGCAAGGGCGAGCGCCGCAAACGCCTGCCGCTTCATCCCCTTGGAGAAATTGCGGATGGGCGTTGCCAGCTGCAGCCCGAACACGGACGCGTACTTATCGAACAATGCGCGGTCGAAGGGATAAAAGGTCCGGTAAAGCTCGATGAGCTTTGCGACCGTTGTGCCCGAGGCATAGTAGGGATCGTCGGGCAGAAAGAAGAGCTCTTTGCGCTTTTTGGCGTTTCCCGTTACGGACTCGCCGTCCAGCAGAATGGCCCCTTCATCGGGGCGCAGCACATCCGCGATCAGCCTCAAAAGCGTGGATTTGCCCGCGCCGTTGATGCCGATCAGCCCGAACTTTGCGCCGTCCGGGACGGTGAGATGCACGCCGTCCAGCACAAGCTTTGTCCCGTATGATTTTTTCAGTCCCTGAATTTCGATCATGTCGTCTCCTCCGACCCTTCTTGCCCGCTCTTTGCGCCGTACACCTCTTCGAGCGCCTCTTGCGCCTCTTTTTGCGTCAGCCCCGCGTCCCTGAGGACCGAAAGCTGATGGCGCGCCTCCTCATAGATCCTGCTGTGCGCCTGTGCCCCGAGGACGTAGACCCCCTTTTTGGGAATGGTGCGGATCAGCCCGCGCGCCTCCAGTTCGGTATAGGCGCGCTCCACCGTGTTCGGGTTGATCCCGAGCTTGACGGCGAGCACACGAACGCTGGGCAGCCGCTCCCCCTCCCGCAAAACGCCGAGGCGGATATAACGTTCGTAAGTATCCGTGATCTCCTCATAGATACTCTTCTTTCCCGTCAGACGAACTTCCATGTCCCTTCACCTGCCCTGTCACATCTGTCCTTTTCCTGTATTAAGTGTATCATATTATATGAATGTTGTCAAGCGTTGTGCGAAAAAAATTTGACAGAAAATAAGGCGCAAAGTCAAATTCGGGGGTGCAGTTTCAGAAAGAAGTAAACTGTACAAATCAATTTGCTCTGCCGCGCATTTGCGCGGCAGAGCAAATTGCAGCGTTTTAATACCATATGCGCCGCGCGGCATCTGCCGCGCGGCGCATAAAATGTGGTTGATTCCCCGCCTTCCCCCTGGGGGGAAGGCGGACGCGCAGTGGACAGATGAGGGGTCATTCGTCCTTATAGATTATACAAACCCCTCATCAGTCACCTTCGGTGACAGCTTCCCCCCAGGGGGAAGCCTTGGAAAGAGAACCACCTGCGGCGGAGCTGTCTCGCACAAGTAGACCTTGTGCTTCGGTCAGCGATTTTGCGCTGCAAATGCGAAATCGCTAAGCTCACTTATGTGCGCAGAAGCCGCACCGCGGCTGTCTGCATAACGCACACATTCGCCCCAAGGAGAAGCCTTTATTTTTACTCATCGGCATAAGCCTCTACTGAACCCCCAGACTATCCGGGGGTTTTCTCTATACAAAAAACCGCACGCAGGGTGCGGTTTTTGCGACAAATGATTTAGCTGAGTTTTTCAAGCAGCTTGAAGTCGATCCCCTTCTCGCCGATCTTGATGATCTTGACCTTGACCACGTCGCCGACGGAGAGAACGTCCTCCACCTTCTCGACGCGCTTATCGGAGAGCTTGGAAATGTGGATCATACCGTCCTTGCCGGGTGCAAACTCGACGAACGCGCCCATCGTGGACAGGATGCGGACGACGCGGCCGATGAACAGATCGCCCACCTCGGGATCGCGCACGATGGACTCGACGATCGCCTTTGCGCGCTGCGCCGCCTCGGGATCGCCGTAGGACGCGATGCACACCGTGCCGTCGTCCTCGATGTCGATTTTGGTGCCCGTCTCCGCGATGATGGAGTTGATGACCTTGCCCTGCTTGCCGACGACGTCCCCGATCTTCTCGGGATCGATCTTGAAGGAGATGATGCGGGGCGCGTACTTGGAGAGCTCGGGCGCGACTTCGGGCACACATTCGAGCATCTTGCCGAGGATAAACTGTCTGCCCTCGTTGGCCTGCTCGATCGCGGCGTGCATGATCTCTTCGGAGATCCCCTTGATCTTGATGTCCATCTGAATGGCGGTGATGCCCTTCATCGTGCCTGCGACCTTGAAGTCCATGTCGCCGAGGAAGTCCTCAAGCCCCTGGATGTCCGTCATGACGCGGAATTCGCCCGTTGCCTGGTTCTTGATGAGCCCCATCGCAACACCCGCAACGGGCGCCTTGATCGGAACGCCCGCATCCATGAGCGCCATGGTCGATCCGCAGACGGAAGCCATCGAGGAAGAGCCGTTGGAGGAGAGGATATCGTTGACCACACGGATCGCGTAGGGGAATTCCTCCTCCGAGGGAAGCACGGGAATGAGCGCGCGCTCGGCAAGGGCGCCGTGACCGATCTCGCGGCGGCCCGCACCGCGGATCGCCTTCGCCTCGCCCGTGCAGTAGCCGGGGAAGTTGTACTGGTGCATATAGCGCTTTGCCGTCTCGTCGTCCAGGCCTTCGAGCTTCTGCGCCTCGCTCATCATGGCGAGCGTGCAGGTCGTGAGCGTCTGCGTCTGGCCGCGGGTAAAGACCGCCGAGCCATGGACGCGGGGCAGGATATGGCGTTCGCACCAGATGGGGCGCACGTCTTTGAGCCCTCTGCCGTCGGGACGGATGCCCTTATCGAAGATCTTGGCGCGCACCTTCTCCTTGGTGAAGTAGTAGACGGAATCCTTGATCTCGCGGGTATTTTCGGGATAGATGTCTGCAAAGTGCGCAAGGATGTCCTTTTCGACCTCGTCCTGACGGGTCTCGCGCTCCTTTCTATCAAAGGTATCCAGCGCCCAGTCGAGCTTGTCCGAAGAATATGCGCGCACCGCCGCATCCAGCTCCTCGGGAATGTGATAGAGTTCGATCGCCTGCTTCTCTTTGCCGACCGCGGGGACAACGACATCTTCGATAAAGGTGCAGATCTTGCTGATCTCCTTGTGACCGAACATGATGGCGCCGACCATCTCGTCGTTTGAGACCTCATCCGCGCCCGCCTCGATCATGAGGATGGCGTCCTTGGTACCGGCAAGGTTTAAGTGGATGGTGCTCTTGGCGCGCTGCGCGGCATCGGGATTGATGACGTACTCGCCGTCCACAAGCCCCACGACGACAGAGCCGGTGGGTCCCATCCAGGGAATATCGGAAATGGCGAGCGCGACGGACGAGCCGATCATGGCAAGGGGCTCGGGCGCGACGTCGGGCTCCACGGAGAGCGCGGTCGCCACGACGACGACGTCGTTGAACAGTCCCTTGGGGAACAGGGGACGAAGAGGACGGTCGATGAGGCGCGCCGTGAGGATCGCCTTGTCGCTCGCTCTGCCCTCCCTTCTCTTGAAGCTGCCGGGGATCTTGCCGACGGCGTACATCTTCTCTTCATAGTCCACCTGCAGGGGGAAGAAGTCGATGCCGTCGCGGGGCGTCTTGGACATGCAGACCGTCACCATGACGGCGGTCTCGCCGCAGCGGACCACGCACGAGCCGTTCGCCTGTTCGGTGTACTTGCCCGTCTCGATGGTCACGTCACGGGAGCCAACAGTCAAATGAAATTCCTTGTAATTCATGCTTTCTATCTCCTTATCTTTAACACCTTTCGTTCTTTGCCGACCGCCCCAACGGCGATTCGGCGGCGTTTTCCCGCCCGGAACCCGCGCAGAAAAACGCAAAAAGGAACGGCAAAAAGCCGCTCCTTTCAAAGCTTACTTTCTCAGATCCAGCGCAGCGATGACCGCTCTGTAACGCTCGATGTCCTTGGCTTTGAGGTAGTCCAGAAGACCTCTGCGGCGGCCGACCATTTTTAAAAGTCCGCGGCGGGAGTGATTGTCGTGCTTGTGCTCCTTGAGATGCTCGTTGAGGTGGTTGATGCGCTCTGTGAGGAGTGCGATCTGGACTTCGGGCGAACCGGTGTCCCCTTCATGAGCTGCGAACTTTGCGATGATCTCCTTCTTTTCCATTTGCGTTTATCCTCCTATGGAATATTTTGCCGCGTACGCCAGGGGGAACGTGGAGAGCGATCCTCGTCGCGTACGTCCTTATCATCTTACCACATTTGCCGCCCGCTTGTCAAAAGAAAATGCCCCCTTCACACGGATTTTTTGAGCGGCGGGACAAAATTGCGCGCCGTTCAGACAAAGAGCAGCGTCAGATACCCCACGCCGATGAGCACGGCGAGAAAGCCGAAGTTGAACAGCAGAAATTTGACGAGATATTTTCCCGTCTGCCCCGGATTGAAGCGGCGGAACGTATTCAGTGTAATGAGACTTGCGAGCGAGGCGATGGGCGTTCCCAGTCCGCCCGCGTTGACCGCGATGAGCAGCGCGGGATAGTTCTGCGTGAATTTGGAGAGCAACACCGCCGAGGGCACGTTGGAAATGAACTGACAGGACAGCGTGCCGACCGCGAGCGGATCCAATTCGACGAGCCCGCCCAACCCCTCGGAAACGGCAGGGATGCGCGCGAGGTTGCCCGAAAAGATAAAGAAGGCACAAAAGGTCAGAAGCAGGGCATAGTCCACGCGCAGCAGGGCGCGGAAATCGAGAATGAGCAGCCCGACGGCGACCGCGAGCAGCCCCCAGTAGTAGGGAAAGACGCGGAAGACGATGAGCAGGGAGAGCGCGAACAGCGCGGCATAGACGCATACGCGCCACATGGGCGGACGCGCATGTGCTTCAAACTGCACAGAGGCGGGCTCGGGCTTGACAAACATGCAGATAACGAAGATCATGACGAACGCCGCGGCAAAGGGCAGCGCCATGATCGAGAAAAACTCGCCCGTCGGAATAGAGTAATAGGAATAGAGGTAGAGGTTCTGCGGATTGCCGAAGGGCGTGAGCATGCCGCCGAGGTTGGCGGCGATGTCCTGCATGATGAACACGAACGCCGTCAGCTTTTTGTTGCCGCACGACTCCAGCACGAAGTACCCGAGCGGCAGGAAGGTGACGAGCGCCATGTCGTTCGCCATGATCATCGAGCCGAAAAAGGTGACGAACACGAGTGCAAGCGTGATGTTGCGCATGTTTTTGAAGCGGCGCACGATGACGTCCGCCAGCCAGACGAAAAAGCGGATATTTTTGAACGCCGCCACGACGGCGAGCGTGCAAAAAAGACATGCCAGCGTGCTCCAGTCGAAATAGTCCGCATACGCCTCGTCAAAGGGAACGAAGATGCAGGTGATCCCCGCCGCGACCAGCGCCACCAGCAGCACGACGTTGCTCTTGATAAAGCGCGCCGCCATGCTCAGGAGGGAGTGATGATGAATCTGACCGTGGACTGCGGCGCTCGCCGCCGCGCCCGCCTGCCCGCGCTCCGTCTCGCCCTGCTTTTCTGCCTGTGTGTCCTGCGGCTGCGTCTCTTCTTCGCCGCCGGCGTGTTCCTCGCGCATATATCTTCCTCTCCGATCGTTTTTCCGGCGGAAAGCATAGCACAAACGTGCATGAAATGCAAGCAAAAGTGCGCTGTCCTTCCCATATTTTTTGCAGCAAAACGGCGCGCCCGCCGCATGATCATCATGCGGCGGGCGCGCCTGAGACGAGCACTTTATTTTCCGAGGAACAAAGCTTCCCGTTCTGCAATCAGGCGATCTACCTTGTTGAGATAGGTCGGGATGTCCTTGGGGGTGCCGTGGCGCTCGATGCGCGCCCCGCCCGAAAAGAGCTTCTTGGAGACGGCGTTCGCGCCCACGGCGAGGTTGTCCGCGATCTCCTCCATGACGTCCACGTTGTACACGCACGCATGCCCCGGCTTTGTCCAGCCGACGTTTTCGTGCGCGCCCGCCATGTACTTCTGGCGGTATAAATAGTAAGGTTCATACCCGGCTTTCGTGAGCGCCGCGCGGGAATAGGCAATCATGCGGGAGAGGTCGCCCTCCTCAAGGCGCGCCGTCTCCTCCTTGAGCCGCGCCCCCTTCTTGAGGCAGAGCGTGTGCACGGTGATATTCTCGGGCGCAAGCGCGATCGCGGTATCCACGCTGTGGCAGAACTCCTCAAAGCTCTCCCCCGTCAGCCCCGCGATGAGGTCGCAGTTGATCGCAAACCCGTAGGGCCTTGCAAGCCCGAACGCCGCGACGACGTCCGCCGCTGTGTGCTTCCTGCCGATGCGCGCGAGCGTCGCATCCGAAAAGCTCTGCGCGTTGATACAGATGCGCGTCACGCCGTAGCGCTTGCAGACCTCCAGCTTCTCTGCGGTAAACACGTCGGGACGCCCCGCCTCCACCGTATATTCGCAGCCGTTTTGGCGCAGCGGCGCGACCGCCGCGAGCACGCGCCCGAGCTCCTCCGCCTCCAGCACGAAGGGCGTTCCGCCGCCGATATAGACGGAGCGCAGATTCCCGATGAGGGGCGCGCAGGCGGCGAGCTCTTTTTCCAGCGCAGCCAAATAATCCGGAAGGTACTTGCGCGTCGCCGCAATGGGTGCGGTGATGAAGGAGCAGTACTCGCACTTGGTCGGACAAAAGGGCAGGGAGACGAACAGATCGCAACCTGCGTTCCACCTCTCGTAAATGCCCTTTTGCCCCTCGATGACGCGTGCAACGAGCGAAGTATTTTCAGGCGAGACGCGCATCCGCTCAAAGAGCGGCGCAAAGGGACGCCCCGCCTCCAGCTCGGCATGGGCAAGGCGGGTGGGGCGGATGCCCGTCAGCGCGCCCCAGGGAAGCGACACGCCCGTCACCGCAGAGAGCGCATCGTAGAGAGCAAGCTTTGCATAACGCTTAACAAGGCTCTTGTAGTGCAGTTCGTCCGCCCAGGACGCTTCGTCCCGCGCGGAGAACGCCCGCCCGTCCATCGTGACGGTATTTGTAAACGCGCCGCCCTCATAGGCGACCGCGTGCAAAATTTGCATGTCCTCGGCGCCCGCAAACAGGCGCACGACGTCCATGAGCTCGGGATGCAAAAAGTCAAGATTGGTCGTCAGCATCGCACATACCCGTTGTTGCGGCGCTCATAATCGAGCGTCGTGTCCTCGCCGTGCCCCGGGCAAACGGTATAGTCGCCCTCTAAGGCGTACAGCTTTTTGACGCTCGCGACGAGCTGCGCACCGCTGCCCGTGGGCAGATCGCTCCTGCCGACATCGCCCGCAAAGAGCGTATCGCCCGTGTAGAGCTTATCGCCGATGAGATAGCTCGCCCCGCCCGCCGTGTGCCCGGGCGTCGCAATGACGCGGATCTTCAAGCCCGCAAGTTCGATCTCCTGCCCGTCGCGCAGGGTAAAGTCGATCGTAAAGCGCGGAAACGTGCCCGGCGCATACACGCCGAAGGCGACGGCGAGATTGTCCGCGCCCAGCGCGAGCGCTTCCTCGCCCGCAAGGCAGCCCACCTTTGCGCCCGCCGCCTGCAATGCGGCAACGCCGCCCGTGTGGTCGAAGTGCCCGTGCGTCAGAAGGACGTGCGTCACCGTCAGCCCGCGCGCCCTTGCAAGATCTGCGACACGGGGCTGCGCAGGGTCGATGGCAACGGCGGACTTGCCGTCCGCCGTCACGAGATAGGAGTTTGCCGCAAACCCGACCGGGTATATCTTTTCGCTTCTCATATTTTTCTAATTATTCAGACGATGCACGTTCAGGATCTTGGGACGGGCGGAGATGCGGTTGATGAGCTCCACGACGTCCTGACGGCTGGGAAGTCCCACCGTGACGTCCACGATGGCGTAGTTGCTCTTGTCGTTCCTGCCGTTGATGGAGGAAATGGAGAGCTTCATGTCCGCCACGACGCCCGAAATGGCGGCGAGCGCCGCGCCCTGATCCTCGGCGGTGACGACAATGGCGACCTTGAAATTGACGCCGTCCGCCTGCTCCACCCACTCCGCGGGCTGGAGCCTGCCGGAATCGACGTTGCGCATGTTGGGACAGTCCTTCCTGTGGACGACCACGCCCCGCCCGTGCGTCACAAAGCCGACGATCTCGTCGCCGGGCACGGGCGAACAGCAGCCCGCAAAGGAGACGAGCAGCCCCGTCTCGCCGTTGATGATGACGGAGCCGTGCTCGCCCTTGCTGCGGAAGGGACGCGGCACGATGGGCGCGGGCGCCTCCTTGCGGAAGTAGTCGAGCAGCTTGAAAAAGACCTGATTGACGGTCACGCCGCCGTAGCCGATAGCGGAATACATCTCGTCGGGCGTATCGAAGGAGAACTTCTCCGAGACCTTTTTGAAGCTCTCGGGCGTAACGAGCTCCGCGAGCGTCATGCCCTTGCGCTTTGCCGCCTCCTCCATCATCGACTTGCCGAGGCGGATGTTCTCCTCCTTCATCTCCTTCTTGAAGAAGGACTTGATCTTGGCGCGCGCCGACGAGGACTTGATGAACTTGAGCCAGTCGCGCGAGGGACCCTTGCTGTTCGGGGAGGTGATGATCTCGACGACGTCCCCGAGTTCGAGTTCGGTATTCAGGGGGACGATCTTGCCGTTGACGCGCGCCCCCGTGCAGCGGTTGCCCACTTCCGAGTGAATGGCGTACGCAAAATCGACGGGCGTTGCGCCCTTGGGCAGGGAGACGACCTTGCTCTTGGGCGTAAATACCAAAAGCTCGGTGCTGTACAGCTCGCCCTTGACGGTGTCCATGAACTCCTTGGAGTCCTTTAAGCCCCCCTGCAATTCCATGACCTCGCGGATCCAGGCGATGCGCGCGTCCAAAGAGGTCTCCTCGTCGCGGTGTTCCTTGTATTTCCAGTGCGCGGCGATACCGTATTCCGCCGTGCGGTGCATCTCCTCGGTGCGGATCTGGATCTCGAAGGGCTGCCCGAAGTTGGTGACGACCGTCGTGTGCAGCGACTGGTAGAAATTGGGCTTGGGCGTTGCGATATAGTCCTTGATCCTGCCAGGCACGGGCTTCCACTTCTTGTGGATCTTGCCGAATACCTCGTAGCACTCGTCCACCGTGCCGACGATGACGCGCACCGCGGTCAGATCGTAGATTTGCTCCAATGACTTGTGCTTCTCCTTCATCTTTTTATAGATGGAGTAGAAGTGCTTGGGCCGCCCGAACACCTCGCCGTGGATGTTGCTCTCCTTTAAGATACCGTTGATCTCCTCGACGACGTAGTCGACGAAGCGGTTGCGCTCCTCCAACTTCTGGTGGATGTTCTCGACGAGATATTCAAACGCCGCGGGATCGAGGTATTTCAGGCACAGATCTTCCAGTTCGCACTTGATCTGCGAAATACCCAGCCTTCCCGCGATGGGCGCGTAGATGTCCAGCGTCTCGCGCGCCATCTTCTGCTGACGCTCCTTGGAGAGGAAGTTGAGTGAGCGCATGTTGTGCAGGCGGTCGGCAAGCTTGATGATGATGACGCGGATGTCCTTCGCCATCGCGATGAAGATCTTGCGGAAGTTCTCCGCCTCCTCCTCTTCCTGCGACTTGAAGACGATCTTGTCCAGTTTGGTGACGCCCGCAACGAGCGAGAGGACCTCTTCGCCGAAGTTCTCGCGCACGGTCTCCTCGGTGGCGGAGGTGTCCTCGATGACGTCGTGCAGAAGTGCCGCGGCGATGGTCTCCGCGTCCAGCCCTAAATCGACCAGGATCTCCGCGACGGCGCACGGGTGGATAAAATAGGGCTCGCCCGAGGCGCGCTTCTGGTTGCGGTGCGCCTCGCGCGCGAAATCATAGGCGCGCAGGAGCATGTCCCTGTCATCGCCCGTGTAATACTCGTAGATTTTCATGAGGACGGATTCCATACCGACGACCTCCTTTCATGTATGATCCCGCTTCTTATCATAAACAAGAGAACAATCTTTCAAACGCCCTCTTGCAGCCTGACGACTGCCCGGTAGAGCTCAGACGCCGCAAGCTCGGTGTGCTTGCCGCGGAACATCCTGAGCCGCCCCCCTTCCAGCGACAAAAGCCCCAGTTCTTCGAACACGGCGAGCGCGAAGATGAACGTCTCCGGATCCAGCCCGAGGCTGTCGCAGCCGTGCGCCGCCTCGGCATAGCTGCCGCCGACGACCTCGGCGCAGCGGCTGCGAAGGAGAGAAAATACGGATAAAAGCTGCGTCCGCTCCGTCGGGACCTTCAGAAGGCGCTCGTACCCGCAGATGCCGACGTTGACGTGCAGCGCGGCATGCCCCGTCTGCAGGGCGTTTGCGGGCGGCTCGTCCAGAAACACGACGTCCCGATAGGCGCTCACGTCGCAGCCGGGATCGGGCGCGTACAGCACAACGTTCTCCGCATTGCCCGCCGAGAGGCGGAACACGTCCGCCGGCACGCCCGCAAGGGAGGGAAACGCGGCAAGCGTTCCGATCTCATAGCACACGGCGCACAGCCCGTACGCGCATCCCGCGATCTTTTCGGCGAGAAAGGCATCCATGGACGCGGTGTCCGTATCCGGCGTCACTTTTTTGCCGCGTACGGAGAGGAGCAGATTTTCAAACGCCTCGGCGTCCGCATCCCCGCCGCCCGCAGGCAGGACCGCGCGCACAAACCCCTTTAAGTACTCTTTTCCGCGGAACATCGAGAGATTATACTCAAAGACAAGCGTCTTTTTGAGCGCGCTTCGCAAAAACTTGAGATCCTTCGCGCCGCCGAAGTACATAAAATCCAGCCCGTCCAATTTGAGTGAGACGTGCGGCGAGAGCGGCTTGACGGGGGTTGCGTCCACCGCGTCCGCTTCGATCGTAAACAGGGGGCGGCGATTGCCCATGCCGAAGGGCTCCAAAAGCGCCAGTTCGTGTGCGACGCGGGCATGGTCCTCGCCCTCGCCCGCCACATACAGCTTGGAGACGAAGTCCTCGCGCGAATAGCGACTGCCGATATATTCGTCCAGCGCGCTTTTGAGCGCTTCGAACTCGTCCGCGCGGACGTTGACGCCCGCCGCCTGCGAATGCCCGCCGAACTCCTCGATGTGTTCGGAGCACGCTTTGAGCGCTTCAAAGATATTGACGCCGTCAATGCTCCTTGCGCTGCCGCGCAGCATGTCGCCGCGCTTGACGAAGAGCAGCGCGGGACGGGAGAATTCCTCGGCGATGCGCGCCGCGACGATGCCGACAAAGCCCGCATTCCAATGCTCGGCGGCGAGCATGACGACGTTGCCGTATGCCCCCTCCTCCCTGATCTTGGCGACCGCCTGCGCGTACAGTTCATCGCACGCGCGCTGGCGCTCCGCATTATAGAGATTGAGTTTTTCAGCAAGAACGGCAATGACATCTTCATTGTCCGTTGTAAAAAGTTCCAGAGCCGCATGCGCGTCTCCCATTCTGCCCGCCGCATTGATGCGCGGCGCAACGGCGAACGCCAGCGTCTGCGCGCTCACCTCCGTCGTCTTGCCCATGAGCGCCGTAAAGGCGGGGCGGGGCGCGCGCTCAATGCGCTTTAAGCCCTCGGCGACGATGTCGCGGTTCTCATCCACGAGCGGCACGCTGTCCGCCACGGTGGAGAGCGCCGCAAAGTCGACGAGCGGGAGCGCGTCCTCGCCGATGAGCGCCGTCGCGAGCTTGAACGCCACGCCTGCGCCGCAGAGGTTGTCATAGGGATAGTCGTCCGCAAGCTTGGGGTTGATCGTGATGCAATCGGGGAGCACGTCGGGCAGTTCGTGGTGATCTGTGACGATGACGTACGCCCCCTGCTCCTGCGCGTATCTGACCTCTGCGGCGTTGGAGATGCCGCAGTCCACCGTGACAATGAGATCGGGCAGGAATTCATCGAAGATCTTGTCCAGCGCCGCGATGCTCATGCCGTAGCCTTCGGCGCGCTCGGGCACATATAAATAGGGTTCAATGCCGAACGCTTTGAGCGCGCGCGAAAGCACGGCGAGGGCGCCGATGCCGTCGGCGTCATAGTCGCCGAACAGCGCGACGCGCCAGCCCTCCTCCCTTGCCTGCGTTAAAAGCGCCACCGCCTCCTTCATGCCCTTCATCAAAAAGGGCGAGAGGAAATGGCGCGCAGAGGGATCGAGGAAGGCGCGCATCTTCGCCTCCGTCGTCATGCCCCGCGCGTAGAGGATGCGGGCGACCGTCTCGGTCAGATGAAGCGCCGTTGCACAGGCGCGGACGGTCTCCAGCTCCGCGGGGCTCAATTGAAATTCGCGCACGAGTTTTTTCATACTTTTTCTATCGAAAACGGCGGGAATGACCCCGCCGCTTTTTTGCTATGGATATATTCTGCGCCCGGCGATCAGTTCTCGCTCTCTGCTTTGGCGGACTTTTTCTTGCCCGTGTAGCGCGTACGCTTTGCCTTGGCGGCGTCGAACGCTGCCTTGACCTTGCAGTGCAGTGCGGGCGCCAACAGCATGGCGGAGTACAGCGGGACGATCGCGCAGAGGAGCGCCTCCGCAAAGACGGGCATTGCCCCCGTCGTGAACGTGCATGCCGCGCAGACGATGAGCAGGATCGCCGCGATCAGCGCCGTGAGAAGCACGGTCTTGTTGGTCGCCGCACAGGCGTTTCCGACCGCTTCTTCCGCGGAGAGCACGCTGCCCGCGGGATCTTTCGCATTCTCCCGCAGCCTGATGCAGCGGATGAGCCAGAACGTCAGGGAGACCATTGCCGCAATCGCCGCATACAGCATGGGCGCAAACGCATAGACGGGGATGCGCGCAATGGCAAGGATCGCAAGGACGAGGAAGGCGTCGTTCACGCAGGCGACAAGCCCCGTAAGCGCGCTGCCGGCCCCGAAGCGGATGGCGACATAGACGAGCGCCACGACGACCGCAACGGCAATGCCGACCGCGCCGCGCCAGATCGCCTCGTTCATGGGCTGCTGCGTGACGGTCGCATAGGAGACATAGGTCTCGGCGGGCGTTGCAAACGCGCCGTCTGCCGCGATCGCACTCTCCAATGCGGTCTTTGCCGCAGCGAGCGCGCTGTCTTCGGTGTCCGCGGAGAAGGTGTAGCGCAGCAGGAAGTCGTTTCCGGTCTCGCTGAACGAGGTCCCCGTCAGCGAAACGGGATCGGACTGCCCGTCCAGCGTCACGCGATCGGAATAGGAAATGCCCGCCGAGGAGAACGCATCTTCGCAGTGCGCTTCGAGGGAAGCCTTGCTCTCCTCGTTCAGGTCGACGACGACGTTGTAATAGACGTCAAACGCCTTGTGTTCGGGCTGATCGAGCGCCGTGTTGAAGCCGAGGAGCGCCATCAGAACGATCCCGGCGATGATGAGAACGGCGGAGATCGCCGCCCAGATGGGAAGCAGTTTGTTCTTACTCATCTTCCACTTCCTCCCGTTTGAAGTTGCAGAACGCGCCCTGGCGCTTGGTCGTGCCCATCATGACTGCCCAGCCGAAGCGGTTGACAACGAGCGAACCAACGCCCGAGAACACGATCGCGAGTCCCAAGACGAATGCGGCGACCTGCAGAGAGCCGATGGCGATCGCGGATACGAGGAACGCGGCGATCGCAAGCACGATGTGCAGATCGAACAGTTTCCAGAAGCTCTTTTTATAGCCTGTCTTGACGGAGGACGCCATCGTCTTGCCGAGGGCGTATTCCTTTCTCGCCGCCTCGAAGGTGACGATGTTGCTCGCACAGAGCAGCACGCACGCCAGCAGAAAGGCAAGGAAGGTCTCCACGCTCAGGTAGACGAAGTCGATCGCCCAGCCGCACAGGATCATGGCGCAGGTGAAGAGCAGGAATGTGTACAGATGCACAAAGCCGAGACGGCGGTAGCGGATGAAGAAGAACACCATCATCGCGACGAACAGCACGCCGAACGCAATGTAGAGCATGATGACCGTCTCGCCGCCGTAGAGCGCCTCATGGAAATAGGCATCCCCCACCGTAAAGGAAAGGGTGTCCTCCGCCGCGCCGATCGAGGAATCGAGCAGCGAAGCGGTGACGGCAGCGGTCTCTGCGGTATAGCTGCCCGTCACATAGATGGAGCTGCCCGTCATCTGCTCGCTGACCGAAAGGCTCATGATCGCGGTATCGCCGACGAAGAAGTACAGCGTGACCGCAGTCTCCGCCGCCCCCGACGTCGCGCTGCTCATCGCCTCCTGCCCGTCCTGCGTGAAGTGGAACTCGACAAAGGACGTGCCGCCCGTTGTCCCGGAGGTGACGGACGAGACATAGTCCGCGATCGACTCGTTCGAGCGGATGCCGAAAACATCGGTCGCGTCCTCCTCAGAAGAACCGGTGCGGATGCTCAGCTCGCCAAGATAGCTGAAATGGTTGATGGCATAGTACTCCGAATCCATCATCGCGGGCAAAAAGACACGCACGGTATAGTCGTTCGCGATGTCCACGCGCGCGCCGTCCACCCTGAGCCCGGCATAGCGCTCCGTGACGGTCTCGGCGGCCGCCTCGAAGGAAGCGGCAAACGCCGCATCCACGGCGCCGTTTTCGTCGCACGCCGTGCCGACTTCCAGATAGATCGCGCCGTTTTCATCGGGATAACGGACATATTCCGCCGCATACTCAGCTGCGTCCTCTTCGGACATATCGCGGATGTTGTCCTCATATTCTTTGGCAGAAATAACGCCTTCGGGATAATACACCGCGGAGTAGCCGCCGCCGATGTATGCGCCCGCATCGGCGTTCGCGCCGTATGCAAGCCCCAGGTCCGCATCCTTCTCCATCATGCGCATGACGGAGCTGAACGTCTGCATATTGTCCGGCCCGTACGAGAACGAGACGGTGCAGATAAAGCACAAGACGGCGATCACCAGCGTATATACGATCAGCAGGATCACCGATTTACTCTTGCTCATTGCCTCCTCCTAAAATCGTGAAGCGGGGAAGATCCCCATACCGTTTGCAAAATTTTCGCTCCTCTCATTATATAGAAAAAGCGCGCGCCCGTCAAGCCGAAACGCGCCGCTTTTCTTATTTTTTGTCTAATTTTCGCGTGACTTGCGCTCCGCAAGGACGTGCATCGCGCACTCGATGCGTTTTTTCATCATCGCGCAGGTCAGCTCATACGGCTTGTTGATGTCGCCGTTATAGTGATAGTTGTTGGCGTTGCAGCCGCCCGAACAGATGAATTTCGCAAAACAGTCGCCGCACCTCTCGCGCGTGAACAGGCAGGACGTCGCAAAGAGATCGCGGAGCTTCTCATCCAGCTTGCCCTCATAGACGCTGCCCATCTTCCACTTCGCCTCGCCCGCGAACTGGTGGCAGGGGTAGATGTCGCCGTTCGGAACGACGGAGAAATACTCGTTGCCCGCGCCGCATGCCGAGACGCGCTTCTGCAAACAGGGTCCCCCCTCGAGATCGATATGGAAGTGGAAGAAGGAAAAGCCCTTGCCCTCCGCCTCGCGGCGGATATACTCGTCGCACAGCTTCTCGTACTCCCGCTCGATGATCGGGAGGTGCTCTTCCCTGATTTGCAGGCCGGGAATATCGGTGACGACCGGCTCGACGGAGAGCGAGGCAAAGCCTTGGTCGGCGAGGAACAAAACATCCTTGGAAAAATCGAGGTTCTTCGCCGTGAAGGTGCCGCGCACATAGTAGTGCTTGTCCCCGCGCACGCGCACGAACTTTTTGATCTTGTCGATGACCGCGTCAAAGCTGCCCTTGCCGTTGATCGTCTTGCGCACCGCGTCGTGCACTTCCTTTCTGCCGTCGAGCGACAGAACGACGTTCTCCATCTCCGCGTTGAGGAATTCGATCGCGTCGTCGTCGAGAAGCAGGCCGTTTGTGGTCGTCGTAAAGAGGAAGCGCTTGCCGCGCTTTGCCGCCTCTTCCTTGGCGTAGGCGACGGTCGCCTTGATGACGTCCAGGTTCATGAGCGGCTCGCCGCCGAAGAAGTCCGCTTCGAGGACCTTTCTTTTGCCGCTGTTTTGGATGAGGAAGTCGATCGCCTTTTTGGCGGTCTCCAGGCTCATCATCTCGCGCGCGGCATGATAGGCGCCCTCGTCCGCAAAGCAGTACTTGCAGCGAAGATTGCAGTCGTGGCAGATATGCAGGCAGAGCGCCTTGACCTCGTGCGATTTGACGGGCGCGGCAGCGACCTCCTCCTTGTAGAGAAGTCCCGCGTCCTTTAAGCCCTCGATATCGGCGAGCGCGGCCTTGAGTTCTTCGTCCGTCCACTCGACGGGCTCACCCGCAAGGTGACGCGCGGTCTTTTCGTCGCACTCGTGGAGCGCGCCGCTGCCCGTATCGTAGAGATAGTGATGTCCGTGATAATGAAAAACGTGTACCATAGAAAAAACAACGCAAAAACAAGGAGCAGCGCCTCGGCGTTGCTCCCCGCTTTGCACTCAAATTCAGATCTTTTCGATCTTCTCCTCTCTCGTGACGCGCTCGCAGGACTGATTGCCTACGGTGCAGCTCGTCTTGCATGCGGACTGACAGGTGCTCCTGCATTCGCCGCAGCCCGTGACCTTTTTCTCCTGAGGTTTTGCGATGGTACGGATCATAGCCCTATTCCTCCTCTTGCTGTTTTTCTTCATTATACAACGAGAACGGAATTTTTGCAAGTAATTTTTTATATTCACGAAGTTCTTTTCAAACCGACGAAAAGAATTTCCGTGAGGTTGAGGGAAACCCAACAGTCGCCTTTGGCTTTGTGTTCGGTTTCCCTCTGCGCGAGCAGTCGCAACAAAATAGCGCCCGCGCATTCACTTTTCCGCAGAAGCCAAAGGGTTGGCAAATTGAGTACCGCTGCGGAAAGGCGCGACTTCCCTTGCGACATAATTATAGCAAAAGGCAGACTTGCCTCCCTTGAAACCATAATAGAGAAGAAACGAGAACTACTCGCAAAAATATTTTCAAAGAAAAGATTTTTGCAAAAAAAGCGGCAGGCATTCAGAGATTTGGCTTTGCCGAATCCTTGCATCATGCGCCTTGCAGTGACGAGATTCACGAAATTCTTTTCGAACCGACGAAAAGAATTTCCGTGAGATTTACTCCCGGCGCAGCTTCACGCCGACGAGCGCGCCGAATGCCCCCAGGAGCGCACAGACGATGAGCTCGACCAAAAAGAGCGCGTTGACGCGGAATCCGCCGCCGATCGCCGCAAACAGCAGCATGGAGAGGAGCGCGGCAAGCGCGCCCGCCGCCATTCCCTTGAAGAGCGCGCGCTCGCCGTGAAGAAACACGGCGGACATCAGAAAGGCGCCCACGCACTTGATGACCCAGTTGACGGCGACGACCGCGCCGTCCGGGGGAACGTACGCCCGGATAAAGACGGCGGCAAGCGCCGTGGCGACAAGGTAGAACAATGTGATCAGCAGCGCGGCGACGAGCACGTCCCTGCCAGCGCGCAGCCATTTTTCCCGCATAAAAAGCCCCCCGCGACCGTGATATTCTACGGTATGCGGGGGACGTCCTCTTTATGCCTCAGTTTTCCTTTTTCTCGCCGGGCTCGTTCGCCTCGTCCTTGCCTGCGGGCTGAGCGGATGCCTCGGAAGGCTCCTCGGCGGGCGCTTCGCCCTTCTTCTTGCCCTTGGCGGCAGCCTTCGCTTCCTTCTCCGCCTTGCGCTTTGCCTCCGCCTGCTCGCGCGCGATCTGCGTGGGGCCCTTTGCGTCTGTCTGCGCGATGCACGTCTTATCCATCTTCACATAGGACTTCCCGGAGTTCTCGCTGCCCGTCTCGATGATGACGGTGTTGTCGTCGCAGACCTCCACGACGATGCCGCAGATGCCGCCCACCGTCTTGACCTTGTGACCGGGGGCGATCGCCTCAAGCTGCTCGATGTACTCCTGCTGACGCGACTTGTTCTTCCGGTTCGAGAAAAACAAAATGGCGGCAAAACCGAGCACGACGACGATGATCGCGATCAGTCCGATCGTCGAGTTCGTATTATTTGTTCCCGACTCCAAAAGGGAATAGATCATTTTCTGCTCCTTTCTTTTTCCAAGACTTTACAATTTTCTAACATCATACCTTTTTTTCAATTTTTTTGCAAGCGATTTGCCGTAGTTTTTCCCCTTTCACGCATTTTTCATTCCCACACGGCGCCAAATCTTCTCACGCTTTGGGACCTGTTTCCTGCAAACGATAAAATTCTTTGACGAAATCGCGCACATATCCGCCGAGAATGCTCTCGCGAAGTCCGCGCATGAGCTTGTGCAGATAAGCGAT
The DNA here is from genome assembly GCA_944367185.1 of uncultured Clostridia bacterium. GTDB lineage: Bacteria > Bacillota > Clostridia > Christensenellales > Borkfalkiaceae > Gallimonas. The sequence continues at coordinate 23,609 of CALVWM010000009.1, forward strand.
ATTGTGAAGGGACAAAAGCATGCCGCCCATCATCTCCCCCACGTTGACGACGTGGCGCAGATATGCCTTGGTGTAGTTGCGGCAGCAGTAGCAATCGCAGTCGGGATCGAGCGGCGTGAAATCCTCTTTGTACTTCCCGTTGCGCACGACCACCTTCCCGCGCGAGGTGAGCGCCGTGCCGTTGCGCGCGACGCGGGTTGCCAAAACGCAGTCAAACATGTCGATGCCGCGCAGAACGCCCTCGACAAGGCAGTCGGGCGAGCCGACTCCCATGAGATAGCGCGGGACGTCGGCAGGGAGCAGGGGTTGAAGATCGTCCATGATCTCATACATCAAGGACTTTGGCTCTCCGACGGACAGCCCGCCGATCGCGATGCCGTGCTTGACGAAGGGGCGGCAGCGCTCCAGGCTCTCGCGGCGCAGGTCTTGATAGAAGTTGCCCTGCACGATGGGAAAGAGCGCCTGATGTTCGTTGTCGTGCGCCAGGTAGCAGCGCTCCAGCCAGCGCCCCGTGCGCTCCATGGCGAGCCGAGCCTGCGCGTGGTCGTAACCATACTCCGAGCACTGATCAAACGCCATAATGACATCCGAACCGAGATTGTGCTGGATCTTCATGGCAAGTTCAGGCGTAAAGGTGTGACGGCTGCCGTCCACATGAGAGGAAAACGTCACGCCGTCGTCCGTTATTTTATTGAGCGAGGCGAGCGAAAAGACCTGAAATCCGCCGCTGTCCGTAAGGATGGGCCGATCCCAGTTCATGAACTTGTGCAGTCCGCCCGCCCGTGCGATGAGCTCGTCACCCGGGCGCATATATAAATGGTAAGTATTGGAGAGGATGATCTGCGACCCGATCTCCTTGAGATCCCTTGGCAGCATGCCCTTGACCGTCGCCTGCGTGCCGACGGGCATGTAGACGGGCGTCTCGATATCGCCGTGCGGGGTATGAAAGACCCCCGCACGCGCCCCCGTCTCGGGGTCGACTTTCTGAAGTTCAAAGGAAAAATATTGATTGTTCATAAAAAAAGTTCCTTTCGCGCCAATCTTTTTGCAAAGGCAAAAATCTTGGTGCGATCTGAGGGCTTAGGCGCAATTCCGTGATAAAGTTCCCAAAGCCTTCTCCCCGGGGAGAAGGTGGACGCGCAGCGGACGGATGAGGGGTTCCATAATTATGAAAAGCATTTTCCGCCAAAGACCAAGCAAAAAGCAAGCTGTGTGCCGCCATTCCCCTCATTCGTCTTGCGCCTTTCGGCGCAAGACACCTTCCCCCTCGGGGGAAGGCTATTTTTATGTTCCGCGGCGCTCTTCTATCTCCCGAAGGATATCCTGACAGACGCCTTCAAAATCTTCCGCAATCTGCAAGTTGGAATACCGCAATACTTTTACGCCCCGTTCCGCGCAATAGCAATCGCGCAGACCGTCCTTTTGCTCCCCTTCCTCCGAAAAATACTGACTGCCATCCACTTCGATCGCAATTCCTGCTGACGCACAATAAAAATCAAAAATATACTGCCCGAAAACTTTCTGACGGTGAAAGGTAACGGGAAGATTTTTGAGAAAATCATACCATAAATGCCGTTCTTCCTTCGTCATATTATTGCGAAGCTCACGGGAATATTTTGTCAGCCGTTAATTTTTATATTCGTTCACACTAAAAAACGCAGGCGCGACAAAGAGATGCGCTGCTTATACGATCAGCATATGGCTCATTCTAAAAACGAGCAAGCGCAGGAGAGCGCGCAAACGACGAAGGGAGCGTACCAAAACGTACGTGACCGAGGAGTGCGTAAGCTCGACGAACGATTGCGAGGTTTAGAGGATGAGACAAGCGTCGCCAAAGGAGAAGAAGCGGTACCTCTCCTCCACTGCCACCCGATAGACCTCAAGCATCTCCTCCCGCGAGCAGAGTGCGGAGACAAGCATCAGAAGGGTGCTTTCGGGCAGGTGAAAGTTGGTGATGAGCGCGTCCACGCACTTGAATTTATAGGGCGGGTAGATGAAGATCTCCGTATTTCCCTTACAGGCGCGCAGATACCCGCTTTCGTCGGCAATCGTCTCCAGCGTGCGCACGCTCGTCGTGCCGACGCAGATGACGCGCCGCCCCTCCCTTTTGGCGCGGTTGACGATATCCGCCGCCTCCTCGCTCACTTCGTAGTACTCGGAGTGCATCTTGTGATCGAGAACGTTTTCCTCCTTGACGGGGCGGAACGTCCCCAGCCCGACGTGCAGGAGCACTTCGGCGATCTCCACGCCCTTAGCGCGGATTCGCTCTAAAAGCTCGGGCGTGAAATGCAGCCCCGCGGTGGGCGCGGCGGCAGAGCCGTTCTCCTTAGAGTACACCGTCTGATAGCGCTCGGGATCCTTGAGTTTTTCGTGGATATAGGGCGGGAGCGGCATCGTCCCCACGCGCGAGAGGACATCCTCAAACGCGCCCTCGTACGCAAATTTTACGATACGTTCCCCCGAATCGGTGACGGAGAGGACGTCCAGGGACAGTTCCTCGTTAACGACGAGATGCGTGCCCGGGCGGCACTTTTTGCCGGGACGCACGAGCACTTCCCAGGTATCGAGCGCGAGGCGCTTTAAGAGCAGGACTTCGACCGCGCCGCCGTGTAAGGTATGCGCATACAGCCTTGCCGGCAGCACGCGCGTGCGGTTGACGACCAGAACGTCCCCCGTCTTTAAGTAGTCGATGACGTCGCGGAAGATCTTGTGTTCGATTTCGTGCGTGTCCCTATGATAAACCAGCAGGCGCGAGGAATCGCGCGGCTCGGCGGGCGTCTGCGCGACGAGCTCCTCGGGCAGGTCGTAATAAAAATCACTTTTTTTGAGCGTTGTTTGCTGTTGCATGTTCATTCCTCCGTGTCAAAGACGGAGAGCTGCCTTTTTGCACTTTCGGGCATCCTGACGCCCATGTGCTCGTAGGCATCCTTCAGGCACACCCTGCCGCGCGGCGTGCGCGCAATAAAGCCCAACTGCAATAGGTATGGTTCATAGACGTCCTCGATGGTCGCGACGTCCTCGTTGATGGTCGCCGCCAGCGTATCCAGCCCCGCAGGGCCGCCGTTGAACTTGAAAATGAGTGCGCGAAGCAGGTTCCTGTCCGTCTCGTCCAGTCCCAGTTCGTCGATTTCCATGCGGGCGAGGGCGCGGCGGGCGTCCTCCTTTGTGACGACGGCGTTGCCTGCGACGGCGGCGAAGTCCCGCACCCGCTTCAAGAGCCGGTTTGCGATGCGCGGCGTGCCGCGCGAGCGGCGGGCGATCTCGTGCGCGCCGTCCTCTTCGATGCCGATGCCCAGCGTGCGCGCCGAGCGGGTGACGATGCGCTTAAGTTCTTCGGGCGTGTACATGTCCAGACGGCACATGATGCCGAACCTGTCCCGCAGCGGCGAGGAGAGCATGCCCGCGCGCGTCGTCGCGCCGATGAGCGTGAATTGTTTCAGGGAAAAGCGGATATTGCGCGCAGAAGGGCCTTTTCCGACGATGATATCGAGGGCGTAGTCCTCCATGGCGGAATATAAGATCTCCTCCACCGCGTGGTTGAGGCGGTGGATCTCGTCGATGAACAGCACGTCGCCGTCGTTGAGGTTGGTCAGGATCGCGGCAAGGTCGCCCGAGCGCTCGATCGCGGGGCCGCTCGTGAGCTTGATCTGCGTGCCCATCGTGTTGGCGATGATATGCGCGAGCGTCGTCTTGCCCAGCCCGGGCGGGCCGTACAAAAGGACGTGATCGAGCGCCTCGCCGCGCGATTTTGCCGCCTCCATGTAGACGGAAAGATTTTGTTTGACTTTGTCCTGCCCGACGTACTCTGCAAGCGTCTTGGGGCGCAGGATATTTTCCTCCGCGTCCAGTTCGCCCTTGGAGCTCGAAAGCAGTCTCTCTTCGCCGAATTCGTCCATGTCACATTCCTCTCAACGCCGCCGCGATGACCTCTTCGACGGTCACGGCGCCCGCAGCCTTGGCGCGCTCTACGGCGCGCGTGCTCTCCTGCCGGGTAAAGCCCAGGTTCATGAGCGCGGCGACGGCGTCCTCGTCCTCCCGCGCCTTGGGCGCGGCAGCGGTGATACGCGCTTCCGTCCCGTCCCCGCCCAGAAGCTCGTCCGCGGAGATCTTGCCGTGCAGCTCCAATACGATGCGCTCCGCTGTCTTTTTGCCCAGCCCCTTGACGGAGGTGAGCCGCTTGACGTCCGCCGTGTAGATCGCCTCGGTGAGGTCGGCGGGACGCAGCGTGGAGAGCGCCGCGATGGCGAGCTTTGCGCCCACGCCCTGCACGCTCGTCAGGCGCAGAAAGAGTTCCTTTTCCTTGAGGTCGGCAAATCCGTAGAGCGCGATGCCCTGTTCGGACACCTGCAAATAGGTGTAGACTTCGCCCTCTTCGTCCTTCTTCACGCCCGAAAGGCGGGCGAACGCCGCGCCCGAACAGATGACTTCATACCCCACGCCGCCCACGTCGAGCAGCACGCTCTCGGGCGCGAGAAAGCGCACCCTGCCGCGCAAATATCCTATCATTATTTTACTCCGAACAAAATTCCGAATCTGCTGGTAAAGGCGTGGCAGAGCGCGACGCCGAGGGCGTCCGCCGCGTCGTCCGGGCGCGGGGGCTTACTAAGACGTAAATGCGCCGCCACGACGCGCTGCATCTGCCCCTTATCCGCGCCGCCGTAGCCGGTAAGCGCCTGTTTGATCTGGTTGGGCGTGTACTCGAAGATGCGCCCGCACCGCTTGTTGCAAGTGAGCAGGATGACGCCGCGCGCCTGCGCGACCGCGATGCCCGTGGTCACGTTTTTGGAGAAAAACAGCTCCTCGAGCGCCGCTTCCTCGGGGTGAAACTTGTCGAACAAGGCATTGACGCCCTCCTCGAGGATGCAAAGCCGCACGGCGAGGTTCTCACTCGGCGGAGTCCTGACGACGCCGTAGTCGACCGCGGTGCAGTTCCCGCGCGCGTCCTTTTCGATGACGCCGTACCCCATCGTGCCGATGCCGGGGTCCAGCCCTAAAATGATCATACGTTTATTGTACCCCAAAGGGCGGCGTCCTGTCAAGAAATTTGCGCGCCGCGCGGGCGTTTCGCCCGAAAGCGCTTGCGTTCTGCGCGGAAATATTGTACAATGACCGTATTCGGCGGGCGACCCGCCGCGAGGACAATACGAGGTCAACACGATGAAACTTTGGGAAGGAAGATTTGACGCGCCCACCGCAGCCGATGCGGACGCGTTCAACGAATCGCTCTCGTTCGACAAAAAACTCTGGCGCGCGGATATCACCGCGTCCGTCGCGCACGCCACGATGCTCGGAAAGTGCGGCATCATCTCCGATGAGGAATCCGCTGCGATCTGCGAGGGCTTAAAGGGTATCTATGCGGACATCGAAGCGGGCAAACTCGCCGTCGAGGGACAGGAGGACATCCACTCCTTCGTCGAGAACGAGCTGGTTGCGCGCATCGGACAGGTGGGCAAGAAGCTGCACACGGCGCGCTCGCGCAACGACCAGGTCGCGACCGATTTCCGCCTGTATGCCCGCGCCTCCGCCGACCGTGCGATCGAGGCGCTGAAGGCGATCATCTCCGCTCTGCTCGCCCGTGCGAAGGAGACCGTCAAATATATCATGCCCGGATTTACGCATCTGAGAAAGGCGCAGCCCGTCAACTGCGCGCAGTACTTCAACGCGTACTCGGAGATGTTCCTGCGCGATCTTGACAGATTTTCGGCGCTCAGAAAGCGCATGAACGTCATGCCGCTGGGCAGCGCGGCGCTCGCGGGGACTTCCTACCCCATCGACCGCGAAGTAACGCGCGAAATGCTGGGCTTTGACTCCATTTCGCAGAACTCGCTGGACGCAGTGTCCGATCGGGACTTCGTGGCGGAATACCTCTTCTGCGCGTCGCTTGCGATGGCGCATCTTTCCCGCCTGTGCGAGGACACCATCCTCTACACCTCGGACGAATTCGGCTACTGGGTCATTCCCGACGCCTATTCGACGGGATCGTCCATCATGCCGCAGAAGAAGAACCCCGACATCCCCGAACTGGTGCGCGGCAAGACGGGGCGCGTCTACGGACACTTGATGGCGATCCTGACGACGATCAAGGGCATCCCGCTCGCCTACAACAAGGACCTGCAGGAGGACAAGGAGCCTTTCTTCGACGCAGAAACGACGCTCGAAAGCTGCCTTGCCATCTATACGGCACTCGTCTCGCAGCTTTCGTTCAACGTCAACGCGATGTACGAGGCGGCGGGCGAGGGGTATGCGACCGCGACGGACGTCGCCGACTACCTTGCAAAGCGCGGCGTCCCCTTCCGCGACGCGCATGCGATCACCGGAAAGTTGGTCCGCTACTGCATCGAACACGGCAAGACGCTGCCCTCGCTCACGCTGGAGGAGTTCCGCGCGGCAAGCCCCGTATTCGAGGAGGACGTGCTCACCGCCGTGACGACGCGCGCCTCTGCCGAGGGCAGAAACTCGGTGGGCGGGTCCTCAACGGAAGCGGCAAAGGCGGGCATCGCCTCTATCCGCAAGCGGCTTAAACAGTACTGATCTGACTGCCGATCATACGGCGGCGCGTCCTCGGGCGCGCCGCTTTTTTCATCCCGCGCCCGTCCTCGTTAGATAATTCCGTTTGCGGCAATGCGAGAAAGGAATGCTCCGAAATTGCGTCCGCCCCTTGACAAAGCCGCCATTATCTAATATAATGAAAAGAACCATACTCGCAAGGGGGAACCTTATGAAACGAATCGGAGCGGAGATCCTCATCGAATGTCTCAAAGAGCAGGGAGTGACCACCGTATTCGGCTATCCCGGCGGGACGGTGCTCGACATCTACGACGCCCTCTACCGCGACGGGACGATCGAACACGTCATTACCTCGCACGAACAGGGCGCGGCGCACGCGGCGGACGGCTGGGCGCGCGTCACGGGCAAGACGGGCGTCGTCATCGCCACGAGCGGCCCGGGAGCGACCAACCTCGTCACGGGCATCGCGACGGCGTACATGGATTCCATTCCCGTCGTCGCCATCACGGGCAACGTGGGCGCAAGCATGCTGGGGCGCGACTCCTTCCAGGAGATCGACATCTTCGGCATCACTCTGCCCATCACCAAACACAACTATATCGTCAAGGACGTCAAGGACCTTGCGGGCGTCGTCCGCGAGGCGTTCCAAATTGCCAACTCGGGCAGAAAGGGACCCGTCCTCATCGATATTCTGAAGAACGTACAGAGCGACACGGCGGACTATGCGCCGCAAAAGCCCGTCCCCGTGCGCAAAAAGGCGGTCCCGCCGCGCGAACTGGAGGCGGCGGCGCAGGCGATCGCAAAGGCGCAGCGCCCGCTCATCATGGTGGGCGGCGGCGTCATTGCGTCCGAGGCGGCAGCCGAAGCGCGCGCCCTCGCCGAGCGCCTCCGGGCGCCCGTTGTATCTACGCTCATGGGACTTGGCGCCTTTCCTGCGTCCCACCCGCTGTTTGCGGGCATGATGGGCATGCACGGCACCGCAACCGCGGCAAAGCTGTGCATGGAAAGCGACTGTATCATCGCGCTCGGAACCCGTTTTTCCGACCGCGTCGCGCTCAACCGCGACAAGTTCGCCGCGGGCAAGACCGTCGTCCAACTGGAAATCGACGAGGCGGAGATCGATAAGAACGTGGGCGTCACCTACGGTATCCTCGGCGACGTGAAGCAGTCGCTCACGACGCTCATCCCCATGCTGCCCGAAGTCGGAGACCGCGCCTTTGTAAAGACGCTCGAGAACTACCGCGCACAGGAAAAGGCGACGGCAAAGCCCCTGGAGCTCGGGCACAAGGTGCTCATCGAGGCGGCAAAGATTGCAAAAGAAGACACGATCGTCGTCACAGACGTCGGTCAGCACCAGATGTGGACGGCGCAGTACTACCCCATTGAAAAGCCGCGCACCTTCTGCACGAGCGGAGGTCTGGGAACGATGGGCTACGGTCTCGGCGCTGCGATCGGCGCGGCAAAGGCGACGGGCAAGCACGTCATCCTCGTGACGGGCGACGGGTGCTTCAATATGAACCTCAACGAACTCTCCACCGCCGTCACGCACGAGCTTCCCATCACCATTCTTCTGATGAACAACCATGCGCTTGGCATGGTGCGCCAGTGGCAGAAGCTTTTCTACGGCAACCGCTTCTCGCAGACGGACGTGCGCAAGCGTACGGACTACGTCAGGTTCGCAGAGAGCTTCGGCGCCGTGGGGCTCGCCATTGAAAAGGAAGAGGACATTGTACCCGTGCTCACAAAGGCGCTTGCGATGCAGACCCCCGTTCTGGTGGACTGCCGCATCAGCAACGACGAGAACGTTCTGCCCATGATCAAGCCCGGGCAGACGTACGACACCATCATCACCGACTGGGAGGCGAGAGAATGAACAGATATACGATCAGCGCACTTGTTTCCAACAAATCGGGCGTCCTCGTCCGCGTTGCCGCCCTCTTCGCGCGCCGCGGCTACAACATCGAATCGCTCTCCGTGTGCAAGACGGAGAACGAGGAGCTCTCCCGCATGACCATCGTCTTAAACGGCGACGACTATATCCTCGGTCAGATGATGAAGCAGATGGACAAACTCATCGACGTCAAGAAGATCAAGCGCGTTGAGGAGGACGCCGTCAGCCGCGAGCTGCTGCTCATCAAGGTCAAAACAGACGCCGCGACCCGTTCGCAGGTGCTGGAGATCAGCCAGATCTTCCGCGCGAAGGTCGTGGACGCCTCGCCCGAAGCGACCATTCTCGAGCTGACGGGCAAGCCCATGAAGCTGGACGGGTTTGTGACCATGCTCATGCCCTACGGCGTCAT
>CALVWM010000010.1 GCA_944367185.1 uncultured Clostridia bacterium
CACTGCCACCATGATCATGACCATGACGACGGAGACGAGCACCACGATCATGAGCACGGGCATTGCTGTCATGACGATGAAGACGAGCACGATCATTGTCATCACGACCATGGCGACGATGATGAGCATCACCATGACGAGCATTGCCATCACGGGCATCACGACGAGGATGACGGGCTCGATCACTCGCACTGCGACCACGAGCACGGGCATTGCTGCCACGATCATAGCCATCACCACCATCATGCCGATGAAGTCTTCACAAGCTGGGGCGTGGAGACGGGCAGAAAGTTTACCAAAGAGGAGCTGTCTCATGCGCTCGAGGCGCTCGGATCGGGCGAATACGGTCAGATTCTGCGCGCCAAGGGCATCGTGGACGGCGGGGAGGAGTGGATCTACTTCGACTATGTCCCAGGCGAGCCGGATCTTCGCACAGGGCTGCCCATGGTCACGGGCAGGCTCTGCGTCATTGGTTGCGATCTAAAGGAAGATGCGCTCTATCACTTGTTCTTAGGATAACACCATGCAGGAAGTTCCCGTCTATCTCTTTCTCGGCTTTCTGGAGTCGGGCAAGACAAAGTTTATTCAGGAAACGCTGGAAGATGCGCGCTTTGATTCGGGCGAGCGCACCTTGCTCCTCGTTTTGGAGGAGGGGGAAGAGGAGTACGAGCATTCCAAGTTTGCCAACCCGTCCTATGCCGTGGAATTCCTCGAGCCCGCGGACATGACCGAACAAAAGCTCTCCGCACTCGCAGAAAAGTATTCGACGGAGCGCGTTGTCGTCGAATACAACGGCATGAGTATGCTGCAGGACTTCTTTGATGCAATGCCCGAAGGCTGGGCGATCGCGCAGGTCATGACCTTCTTCGATGCGACCACCTTTCTTGCTTATAACAAGAACATGCGCCAGCTCGTCTTTGACAAGGTGCAGTACGCCGACATGGTGATGTTCAACCGCTTCAAGGGTGAATACTCCAAGGAAGAATTTCACAAGATCATCCGCGGCATGTCTCGTCGTCCCGGGATCGTGTACGAATATTTGGGCGGGAAAGCGGAATATGACGAGATCGAGGATCCGCTTCCCTATGATATCGACGCGCCGATCATCATGATCGAGGACAAGGACTACGCCTTTTTCTATCGTGACTTGGTCGAGGAGATGGACAAATACAACGGCAAGACCGTGCATTTCAAGGGGCTTGTCGCCGTTGATAAGTCGTTGAAAAAGGGGACGATCGTGGTCGGACGGCACATCATGACGTGCTGTGAAGCGGATATCGCCTACAGCGGGCTGGTCTGTGAGCAGGTCACGGGACAATACAGGACGCGCGACTGGGTGGAAGTCACGGCGCGCATTGAAGTGCGTTATCACGCCGTCTACGGGCAGAAAGGTCCTGTCCTGAAGGCATCGAGCGTCACGCCTGCCGCGCCGCCCGAGCAGGAACTTGCAACTTTTTATTGAGAAAATGCCGCCTCGGGCGGCTTTTTTTCATGCAAAACGTTGGAATTTCGTCGCATTTATGATATAATCGAAGCATGATCCCCGAAACGCTTCTCTCGCGCATCAAATCTGTCTATCCCGAACACGCTGCCGCAATCGAAGCGGGATTGCAGGTTCGGCGCTTTGTCACGCTGCGCGTCAACAGGCTAAAATTGTCCGCAGAGGATTTTGCCCAAACATTGACCCGGTGGCGGATTGGCTTTGAGCGGATCGCCTATGACGGGGATGCGTTTTTGCTGCGCGATGTGCGGGAGGATGCCGTCATGCAGATGCCGGAATATGCGGACGGTGCGCTCTATCTGCAGAGCCTTTCCTCCATGCTGCCGCCGCTCTTTCTTGCGCCGCAAATGGGGGAAAATATCCTCGATATGACGGCAGCACCTGGCAGCAAGACGACGCAGCTCTATGCGCTCTCGCTAGGGAAGGCGCTCATTACGGCGTGTGAGCGCGATGCGGGAAGGTTTGAGCGCCTGCAATATAACCTGGAAAAACAAGGCGCGACACGTGTCAATGCGCTTAGGACGGACGCCCTTCAGCTCAGCGACTTTCTGCGGTTTGATAAGATATTGCTTGACGCGCCGTGTACAGGGACGGGGACGATCGAAGAGGGGAGCCGCGTACGCTTTTCGGAGGAGTATCTCGCAAAATGCGTCAAACTGCAAAAAAAACTCATTGAAAAGTCGCTGCGCCTGCTCAAAACGGGCGGGACGCTCGTCTATTCCACCTGTTCCATTCTGCCCGAGGAGAATGAGGAAGTCGTACGGCATGCGGAGAAGTTGGGCGGGAAACTCGTACCTGTCACGGCGCCTGCAGGCGTGCCGCAGCTTCCCGCAATGGACGGAACGATCTGCGTCTGCCCGAATGAACGCTATGAGGGATTCTTTCTCGCGAAACTGACCAAATAGAAAAAAGGCAACCAAACGGTTGCCTTTTTCTACTTAATGAATGATTGAAATTTTGCGGCGTGTTCCGCGGGAATGATGACCTCCAATTCCGTTCCCTGTTCGGTATAGTTGACGCTCTTTTCCGAAACGAGGGAACGCAGCGCCGCGTATTTTGCCGATTGCGCATAGGGCACGAACAGGTTGGCGCGCACATAGCGCGATTGCAGCTCTTGGAAGATGCGGCGTTTCAGCTCGTCCAAACCCTGTCCCTCCTTGGCGGAGATCATGACGCAGTCGTGCGGCAGGCGGGCATCCTCGGCGAGCAGATCGCACTTGTTCATGACGATCAGATAGGGGGAAGAGAAGTGCATGTCCTGCAGGGTAGCGAGCGTCGTCGTAAGCTGCGTCTGGTAGTCGCCGCAGGCATCGCAGACGATGAGTGCAAGGTCACAATGCAGCGCGCTCTCCAGCGTTGATTTGAAGGCGTCGATCAGATGATGGGGAAGATCCTGCAAAAATCCGACCGTATCGGTCAGCAGAAACTCCATATCCTCGATCATAAAGGACCTGGAAGTTGGGTCTAGCGTCGCAAAGAGCGCATCTTTGACGAGGACGTCTGCGCCCGTCAGAGCATTGAGCAGCGTCGATTTTCCCGTGTTGGTGTAGCCGACAAGTGCGATCGATCGGACGCCGTCCTTTTGCCTGCGCTGGGTAAGAAGTCCCCGCCGAAGCTCTGTTTTTTCAAGTTTCTCTTCCAGAGAACGGATGCGCGTGCGAATGTGACGGCGGTCTGTCTCCAGCTGCGTTTCGCCGGGGCCTCGCGTACCGATGCCGCCGCCGAGGCGCGAAAGGGCGCTTCCTTTGCCCTTGAGCCGAGGATACATATATTTGAGCTGCGCGAGTTCGACCTGCAACTTTCCTTCGCTGCTCTGCGCGCGCAGGGCAAAGATGTCAAGGATGAGCGTCGTACGGTCAATGACCTTTACGCCGCCGAGCGCCTCGGAGAGATTAACGGTCTGGGAAGGGGAGAGCGTACCATTGAACAGTACGGTCAGATCAAGCCCTTCGATGCGCTCGCGCAGTTCTTCAACTTTGCCTTCACCGAGAAAGGTTGCGGGATTGATCTCGCGGATCCTGACCTTCATCGTCCCCGCGTACGCTGCCCCTGCGCTCTCGATCAGCGCGATCGCCTCGCTGTGGAGCACATCATCCTTAGCTTCATTCAGAATCGGTTGCACAACATAGACGTTCTCAGTCATTGGTCGTCCTCCTGCTTGTGCAGTTTGACGGCGCTTGCAACCGAACGGCGGTGGTCTTCGGTGATCGCAGCATAGTGCTTTCTGGTTGTATTGACGTCACGATGCCCGAGAACGTCGGCTACAATGTAGATGTCGCCTGTTTCGCGGTAGAGCGCCGTGCCATAGGTCGAGCGAAGTTTATGCGGCGTAATTTTTTTGAGAGGGGTCACGATTTTCGCGTATTTTTTGACAAGGTTTTCCACCGCGCGCACCGTGATGCGGCGATATTGAAGGGACAAAAACAGGGCATGTTCTTCGCCCGGGACACGCGGATCATTCTCCTTTTGGGCAAGGTATGCCGCCAAAGCATCGCCGACTTCCTCGGAAAAATATAAGATCGCCTGGTTGCCGCCCTTGCGCGTTACGACAAAGGAATTGTTTGTAAAATCGATGCTTTCGTTGTTGAGCCCAACCAGCTCCGATATTCGGATACCTGTCCCGAGAAAAAGGGTAAGGATCGCACAGTCACGGATCTTCGTCTTTTCATGGTATCCGGCCGCATGTCTGGAAAGACCGTTCCCATATTCGGCAGTATCAAGAATGGAAGAGATCTCGTCGCCCTCCAGACGAATGATTTCCTTTTCATGTAATTTCGGTGTAGCGACCTTTGCGGATTGATTGACTTCGATGAGGCCCTTGTTGAAAAAATATTTAAACATAGAGCGCACGGTGGAGAGCTTCCGTGCCTTCGCGCGTTCATCGCAGGATAGGCGCTTGTTATGAAATGTATAATTGGACAAATAGCTCAAAAAAATCTCGAGGTCGGTATCCGTAACTTGTTCAAGATCCTCCAATGTAATGTCGAGTACAGCTTTAGAGCCGCGGTATTTTCGCTTGGATAGGAAATCGAAAAAAATACGAAGATCATAGACATAGTTCAGGCGCGTTAAAGTACTGGTGCGATTTTCGACGCCACGAAGAAAATCCTCACAAAATGGAGGCAACTCCAAAAGCAAGGCATCGATTTTATCGAGATTTTTGATATTGCGCTCCTGATAGTAATCGGAGCCATCCGATTTAATTCTTGCCATAAATATATTATAGCACAAAACAGAGAGAGCGTCAATTTTACGAATAGTTTTAAAACAAATTTTATGGAGAAAATGAAGGAAAAGGCCAAAAAGTCTTGATCGTGAAAAAGCAAAGCCGCCGAGGGGAATCAAGATAATTATTCGCAAAACACAGCTTTTACGAATAGTAATCGGCAAAAACGACCGGAAATAGCATTTTAGCATTAGATCTAAGATTTGACCATAATTGCAATTCTTAGTGAATTAGTGAAAATGGTGAATTCAAAACAATTTCCTTACAATTTCCTTCGAAGTCGTTACAACAGATGAAAATGAACCGATGATTATGATAAAGTCAAATTGTTGCACCGCAGCATGGTTTTTATAAAGCAGCACACAGCTTTGCATGATAAACCGCTAAGTTAGAATAATAAAAAACGATCGAAAAACGGTCGTTTTTTGTTTTTGAATACTATGTCAGACATACTATTGTACTTTTTTCAAGATTCCGAAAGACCTTGCGCCACAGGTCAACGAATTGCAAGCTTTTTTTTCTGAAAGCAAATCAACATACGTCCCGTCAAACTTCATTGTGTAAACATCAGAAGAATTGTTGACATAAACATATATGGTATCGTCGGTACCGTTTTGTCGAGAGTACACCAAGCAGCTGTTATCACCAAAGACCTCCTTATATTCGCCATCACGAAAGACCTTATTGTTCTGCCTGATTTTGCCGAGCTGTTTATAAAACGCAATTAATTCGTTGTCAGACTTCGTCCAATCGTAACATCTGCGACAGAACGGATCGATAAAACCTTCCATACCATTCTCGTCGCCGTAAAAAATACAAGGGATGCCCGGCAAAGTAAACTGCAAAACCGCAGCCATCATAAGTTTCATTTTTGCTGATGCCTTTTCTCGTTCTGTTAAGAACGTTACGGCCATCTCATCCTTATTGCTGCATGTCTTTCCACTTAAAACGGTCAAAATGCGGGACGTATCATGCGTGCCGAGAATGTTCATGAGGACGTCCAATGTCTGCTTCGGATAATGATCGATGAGAAGGTCGATCGTTTCACGCAGCTGTTTGGTATTTCCCGACAAGACATAGCTGATGATCGCATCTTTAAGCGGATAATTCATCACGCTGTCTAACTCATGTCCCTGCAAATACTTCCGACGCTTGCTGTATGCGATCTTATTGGACGCATCTTCCCAAACTTCGCCGATAATCACAGCCTCACTGTTACAGTCTTTGACCGCCTTGCGCAATTTTTCCAGAAAAAAGTCGGGAAGTTCATCTGCAACATCGAGGCGATACCCACCGATGCCGTGCTTGAGCCACGTTTTCAGGACACCGTTTTCCCCGAAAATAAATTCCTGATAGGAAGGCGATGTTTCGTTGACGGCAGGAAGTGTTTCTATGCCCCACCAACTGTCGTATGAATCTGGATAACTGTGAAAGGTGTACCAATCGAAATACGGGGAATAAGGCGACTGATATGCACCCACGCTGTCGTAATGGTTATATCGGTTGAAATACCGACTGTCGCTGCCCGTGTGATTGAATACGCCGTCCAAAACAATATGGATCCCGCGAGCCTTCGCCTCGGACACCAAATTGTCAAGATCCTTGGTTTCACCCAAGAGCGGATCGATTTTCAAATAGTCGCCCGTGTCGTACCTGTGATTGGAATACGCTTCAAATATGGGATTGAGATAAATGACAGTCACGCCCAAGTCGTGCAGGTAGTCCAGTTTCTCAGTAATACCAGCAAGGTTTCCGCCAAAAAAATCGTTGTTCAAAACTTTACCGAATTCATTGGGTCGATAATTCGGCAGACCGCCCCAATCGTCCCGCAGGATCTTACCCTGTGCGATCGGAAGATCGCCGGCCTTGTAAAACCGGTCAGGAAAAATCTGATACATTACGCCGCCCTTCATCCAGTCAGGTGTACGGTACTGCTTGTCGTAGACCGTGATCTGCCAACTGACAAGATTTTTAAGCGGCATAAAACTGCCGCGCCGCAGCGCACCGCAGCCAAAATAATCGTCTCCGATACGGAAATAGTAGAAGTATAGTCCCGTTTGGTGAAAACGAAGTGTCACAGAGTAGCCATAAGACTGTCTGTCCATGGAGATGGGCTTCCGTTCCTCACCATCCCGACTGAGAACGAGCCGTGCGTCGAGATGGTCGGGCATGGCGCCGTCGCCTTTCCAATAAATGCGGAAGGTCACGGCGGTATCGGTCGGAAAAGCGCCCGTATAGCTCTTGCAGGCTCGATCCATCGGATTATAGTAAAATTGCATATGCTTCTCTTTGTGTGATCAGCGCGGGTGCGCGGAACACCGACTTATTTATTGAGTGGTTTGAGATTCCAGATATTATTCGCGTAATCGCGGATACTTCTGTCGGCAGAGAAATAGCCAGCCGCTGCGATGTTCATCAGCGACTTACGATTCCAGGACAATTTGTCGTAGCGATAAAGATCGGACATCTTGGCCTGTGTCTGACAGTAGGACTCAAAGTCCGCAAGACACATGTACGGGTCTGCAACAGGCGCGTTGCGCAGAAGATAATTTGTCATCTCTGCAAACGATGTTCCGTTGAATCCGATGATGAGTGACTCGATGATCTTTCTGAGGTAGGGATCGCGATTATAATAGACGCTGGAATTATATCCACTCGCCCAGATTTCGTTGACCTCTTCTGCGGTTAAGCCGAAAATAAAGATGTTTTCATCTCCCGCACGCTGTGCCATTTCAACGTTTGCACCATCTAACGTACCGATGGTCAATGCGCCGTTGATCATGAACTTCATGTTGCCCGTACCGGACGCCTCTTTCCCCGCAAGAGAGATCTGTTCGGAGATCTCACTCGCCGGCATGAGCGTTTCGGACATCGTGACATTATAATTTTCCATGTACACGACATTGAGCTTTTCGTTGATCTTCGGATTCTTTTTGATGTCCTCCGCAAGGAAGCAGATGAGCTTGATGATCTGCTTCGCCATGTCGTAACCCGCCGCTGCCTTGGCGCCGAAGATATACGTCTTAGGCTGAACATCGAGATCAGGATTCTCCTTGAGTGCATTGTAATCGGCAATGATATGCAGCGCGTTCAGAAGCTGGCGCTTATATTCGTGCATTCGCTTTGCCTGCACATCAAACAACGTATCGGGATCGATGACAACGCCCTGCTGTTTTTTTGCAAAATCGGCAAACTGGCGTTTCTTGATCGCCTTGATCTCTCCGAGACGCTTCAAAACGCTCTCATCGTCTGCAAATTTTCGAAGTCCTTCCAGTTTGGACGCATCTTTATCGTATCCGTCACCAATGCAGTCGGTAATCAACTCGCACAATTCCGGATTGGACTGGTTGAGCCAGCGCCTATGCGCGATCCCGTTCGTAACGTTGCAGAATTTGTCGGGAGTATAGTCATAGAAATCTCGGAAAATACTCTCCTTGATGATGTTGCTGTGCAACTCAGAAACCCCGTTGACACTGTGCGAGCCCATGACGCAGAGGTTGGCCATGCGGACGGTATTGTTCGCGAGGATCGCCATATGCGAAATTTTGCCCCAATTCCCCGGGAACCGCGCCCAAAGATCCTCACAGAAGCGGCGATTGATCTCCACGAGGATATTGTGAATGCGGGGTAAACGGCGTGCGACAAGATCCTCTGCCCATGTCTCGAGTGCCTCAGCGAGCACGGTATGGTTCGTATAGGCACAAGTTGCTGTCGTGATATTCCACGCAACTTCCCAGCTGAAATAATTCTCATCCACCAAAATACGCATGAGCTCGGGGATCGCCAGGGCGGGATGCGTATCATTGATGTGGATCGCAGCCATCTGCGGCAGGAGCGCAAGCGAGCCATAACGGCGCTTGTGGTCGGAAATGATACATTGCAGCGATGCGGAGACGAGGAAATATTGCTGACGCAGACGCAGCGATTTTCCCTCCGAGTGATTATCCGAGGGATACAGGACCTTGGTCAGCAGCTGCGCCTCCGTGTCGTCACGCATGACTTCTGCATAGTTTCCCTGCGAGAAGAGCTGCATGTCAAACTTCTGAACGGCGCGCGCGCGCCAAAGCCTGAGCGTACTGACGGAGTCGGAATCCTTGCCCGAGACCATCATGTCATATGCAACGGCTTCCACTTCATGCGCGTTGTGATAGACGGTCTCCATGCCGTGATCGGTCCACTTTTCCTCCAGCGTTCCATCAAAACGGACGATAAAGCGCTTGTCGCTGCGCTGGATAAGCCAGGATTCTCCGCCGGGAAGCCATACATCCGGCATTTCGATCTGCCAGCCGTCCACGATCTTCTGCTTGAAGAGTCCGTACTGATAGCAGATGGAAAATCCCATGGCGGGATAGTTCTGCGTTGCAAGTCCGTCAAGGAAACAAGCGGCAAGCCTGCCAAGTCCCCCATTTCCGAGTCCTGCATCCGGCTCCTCTTCGTACAGTTCTTCGAGCGTCACATGAAAGCTCTTGAGTGCGTTGGAAAGCGCATTATAAATGCCGAGATTATAGACGCTGTTTTTGAGCGACCGCCCCATCAGAAATTCCATGCAGAGGTAATAGACGCGTTTGGCTCTCGCATTCTTTGTTCTCAGATGAAATTTCTGGTGCTTTTCCGCCATGATGTCCCTGACGCTCATGACGACTGCCTTATAGATCTGCTCACGGGTTGCTTCCTGAGGGATCACGCCGAAGTAGCGGGAAAGTTTCCCCGTGATGAGGCGGTGCGCCTCCTGTTCCGTCAATTTGCTCATGAAAAAATGTGTACTTCTCCTGAAAAAAATTTTGCTAAGCGATAAAACAAGATGTCAACGAAAAGAAACGAGGGGCAACGTCGCGAAACGTGAGCCGCCCCTCCTGTCTTAGTGCTTTTTTAAGAAGGATGCTGTTCCTTATCGTTGTCAGTTAAGCATGCCGAGATACAGTCCGATGTAGTACTGTGCAGACTTTGCCCAAGAGAAATCCGTCTCCATTGCCTTTTTCTGCAGCGCGTGCCATGCTTCTTTGTTGTGATAGACGCCGATCGCCTCATTGATGACATACAACATATCATATGCGTTATAGTCATGGAAGGTAAATCCGTTCCCTCCCGCGCCGTACGGCTGAATGCTGTCGCGCAGGCCGCCCGTCTCACGCACAATGGCGACCGTGCCGTAGCGGGATGCGATCATCTGCGAAAGGCCGCAAGGCTCGCTCTTGGACGGCATCAGGAAGAGCTCCGCGCCCGAGTAGATCTTGCGCGAAAGATCGGAGTTGAAGGAAATGATCGACACCACCTTCCCCTGATACCTGCGTGCAAGGTCGCTGAAATAGTTCTCATATGCCGAGTCGCCCGTGCCAAGCAGGACAAACTGGACGTCCTGACGCAGGACCTGCTCAATGACTTCCTTGACGAGATCAAGCCCCTTGTGCGTAACAAGGCGGGTGATCATTGCAAGGATGGGCGTGTCAGGTTTCACGGGAAGATTGAGCATGCGCTGCAATTCTTCTTTGCAGACTGCCTTGTTGGAGACATCCGCCGCATCGTAATTCGCAAAAAGAGACTTATCCGTCTTGGGATTGTAATAGTCGGTATCGATGCCGTTGAGGATGCCGCAGAGTTTGAACTCGTTGCGCCTGACGATCGGATCCAGCCCGTGCGAATAATAGGGATCTTTGATCTCCCCGGCATACGTCGGACTGACCGTCGAAAAGCGTTCGCAGCATTCGATCGCGCCCTTCATCAGGTTGATGCAACGGTCGTATTCCACGAGATAACGATAGCGGTTGGAAATACCGAACAGGTCTTCCAGAATGTCCAGCGAGTATTTGCCCTGATACTCGATATTGTGAATGGTAAACACCGCACGGATAAACTGATATTCGGGTCGGAAGCAGTAGATCGTTTTAAGATAGATCGCCGCCAAAGCCGCCTGCCAGTCGTGGCAGTGCAGAATATCGGGATAGAAGCCGAGGAAGGACAAGATCTCCATGACGCTGCGGCTGAAGAAGGCAAAGCGCTCGCCGTCGTCATAATAGCCGTAGCAGCCGGGACGTTTGAAGTAGTATTCGTTGTCCACGAAATAGTACTTCACATTGTTTGCCTCATATTCAAAGATACCGCAATACTGATTGCGCCATGAGAGCGGAACAAAGATATTGCCGATAAATTTGAAGTCCTTGCGGTACTCTTTCTTGATGTCCTGATAGAGCGGGATGATGACGCGGACGTCATATCTCTCATCTGCCGCGATCGCCTTGGAAAGCGAGCCAATAACCTCGGCAAGCCCGCCCGTCGCAATAAAGGGCGCCGCCTCGGAAGCAACGAACATGATCTTCTTCTTCGGCTCGACGTAGACCTCAGGCGCAGGCTCCTCCTGCGGCGCGGGAGCAGGCTCATCGACCACCTCCACAGGCGGTACACTGACAGGCTCGGCCGCCTCAGCAGGCTGCGCAGCGACCTCTGCGTTCTCTTCTTTTATTTCAGGTTCGACGGCCGCAACGGGCGCCTTTTTTGCAGTACTCTTTTTGGTTGTGCTCTTTGTAGCTGCCATAAATTCCTCCTTATCATTCCCCAATTTATAGGATGTTATCCGCGGTCCGCAATATTGCGGACCGCGGCACCGCTCAGTCAACTTCTCAGATCATTCTGCCCTTTCCGATAAAGAACGGAAGTTCCGCGCAGCCTGCAAGGTGCCGTCTGTCACGAATGACGACGTTCTTATCGGTGATCACGCTGTCCAGTTCGACGCCGACTCCGATCACGCTGTCCTGCATGATGATCGAGTTCCTGATGACGCTCCCCTTCCCGATCTTTACGCCGCGGAACAGAATGCAGTTCTCCACCGTTCCTTCGATGACGCATCCGTCAGAGATGAGAGAATTTTTCACGATCACATCGTCCGCGTACTTACTGGGCGCAGAGTCGCGCACTTTGGTATAGATATCGCGCGCGCCGAACAGCTCGTCGCGTGTCTTCTTGTCGAGGAGCTCCATGCTGTGCTGGAAATACTTCTGCAGGGAGTTGATGCCCGCATAGTAACCGCTGAAGTGATATGCATACAGTTTGAGCGAATCCACCTGCTTGGTAAGAATATCCTTGCCGAAGCTGGTCAGCCCGCGCGTTACTGCATCCTGGATGATGTTGAGCAGGAATTCACGGTTGATGACCATGATATTGATGTAGACATTGGACTTGCTCGTCGCCGTCGTCTTGGGGCTGATCTGCACCTCCTCGATGCGCCCCGTCTCGTTCGCAGCGAACGTCAGGAAATAGCTCTGATCGATCTTGCCCGCTTCCTCGTGGTACGCCATCGTGATGTCGGCGCCCTTCTCTTCATGATATGCAATGATATCGGCAATGTCGATATGCGCGATCCCGTCGCAATCGGAAATAACAACGTATTCCTCGTTCCTGTGATTGAGGAACCCCGTGATGCCCTTGAGCGCCTCCAGGCGGTTGTTATAAGGCGTATCCGTTTCGTCCGAATAGGGAGGAAGCAGGATGATACCGCCGTCCTTTCTCGCGAGATCCCAGTCCTTCCCGCTGCCCAAGTGGTCAAGGAGGGACTGATAATTGTACTTGGTCACGACGCCGACCGTCGTAATGCCTGCATTCACCATATTGGAAAGTGCGAAGTCAATGAGACGGTAGCGTCCGCCGTACGGAATGGAAGCCATTGTCCTGTGGCGGGAGAGCTCCGGAATATTCTCATCATGGATATTGGAAAAAATTACTCCTACAGCCGAATGTGCCATTGTTTTACTCCCCCTTATAGTCCTTATCCAGAATCTGACCGCCCGCGACCTTTACACCGCTGCCGATCGTGATGTTCCTGCCGAGCACGGCAATACCGTTGCCCGTATCCTTATCCTCTCCGACGACCGCGCCGCCCTCAATGACGGTATTTTCGTCGACGATCGAATAGACGACCTTAGCGCCCGACTTGACGACCGTTCCCGCCATCAGGACACTGTCGACGACTTCGGCGCCCTCTTCAATGACGACGTTGCTGGAAAGAATGGAGTTGATGACCGTACCTTCCACCTCGCAGCCGAGAGAGACGAGCGAATTGTTGACGTGCGCCGTATCGCCGATATACTCGGGCGGGGCGAGCGGATTGCGGGAATGGATCTTCCAGTCGGGGTCGCCGACATCAAAGGCGGGATTTTCGCCGAGGAGATCCATATTGGCCTCCCACAACGAGGAGATCGTACCAACGTCCTTCCAATATCCGCTGAAACGGTAGGAGTACATTTTCTCACCCGCATTAAGCATGGCGGGAAGAACATCCTTGCCGAAATCCTTGCTGGAGTTGGGATTTGCGTCGTCTTCGGTGAGGTACTTGAAGAGTTTGCTTGCCGTGAAGATATAGATCCCCATGGAGGCAAGGTTGCTCTTGGGCTGCTTGGGTTTTTCCTCAAACTGATAGATGGAGCCATCCTCGTTGGTGTTGAGGATGCCGAAGCGGGATGCTTCCTTCATCGGGACTTCGATCGCCGCGATCGTGCAGTCCGCACCCGTCGCCTTGTGCGCCTTGAGCATCGCCGCATAATCCATTTTATAGATATGGTCGCCCGAAAGAATGAGCACATATTCGGGATTATACTTCTGCATGAATGCCATGTTCTGATAGATCGCATTTGCAGTACCCTCGAACCAGGAGGACTTCTTCTTCGCCTGGTACGGCGACAGAATATGTACGCCGCCAAAAGCGCGGTCCAGATCCCAAGGCTGACCGTTGCCGATATACTCGTTGAGTTCGAGCGGCTCATACTGGGTGAGCACGCCCACCGTATCGATGCCCGAATTGATGCAGTTGGAGAGCGGGAAATCGATGATCCGATACTTTCCGCCGAACGCAACCGCAGGCTTTGCAATGTTGTTCGTCAGGGCGTACAGACGGCTTCCCTGTCCGCCCGCAAGCAGCATTGCAACACATTCCTTCTTTCTTTGCATAAAGAACCCCCTATCTATTCTTTCAATTTTTGCTTATTGTTTCTTCGGCGTTGCCGCCGTCGTCGCTGTTTTTTTGCTCGCCGTCGTCTTTTTTGCGGGCGATTTTTGTGTTTTTGCCGCCGCTGTCTTTGCAGCCGTTTTTGTCGCCGGTTTAGGCGCTTCAGGCTCCTTGACAAGATAGACACAGGTCATCTTGGGAAGCCCGAGCGGAATGGAATACGGCTTGCCGTGACTGAACTTCTTTGTCGCCGTCAGCACGCGCTTTGCCATCTTACCGTCTCCGCCGTACTTTTTATCGTCGGAACAAAATACGATGCGATATTTGCCGCGAGAAGGTACGCCAAGGCGATAGTCCGGCATATCGACACCGGAGAAGCATACCGCAACGATGATCTCGTTTCCCGCTTTGTCCCTTCTCAGGAAAGCGACAATGTTCTTATCCGCGTCGTCGGGCGCGATCCACTCGAAACCGTCCCACGAATCTTCGATCTCATACATTGTCGGCGTCGAGAGATAATAATGATTGAGGTCATTGACGTAGACCGAGAGCTTTCCGTGCAACTCATACGAGTCGCGCAGGAAAAATTCCAGTCCCTCGTGATAATCCCACTCTTTGAACTGACCGAACTCATACCCCATGAAGTTGAGCTTTTTGCCGGGATGCGCCATCATATAGCCGAGGAAGGATCTGACCCCTGCAAACTTTTCTTCATAGGTTCCGGGCATCTTGTTGATGAGCGAACACTTGCCGTGTACGACCTCATCGTGCGAGATGGGAAGCACATAGTTCTCCGAGAAGGCGTACATCATGGAGAAGGTGAGCTTGCTGTGATTGTACATACGGAAGTACGGATTGAGACAGATATACGAAAGCATATCGTTCATCCAGCCCATGTTCCACTTGAAGTTGAAGCCGAGACCGCCGACCGAGCCGGGCTTGGTGACAAGCCCCCATGCCGTGGACTCCTCTGCGATCATCAACGCATAGGGATAGCGCAGAAACACAGCCTCGTTGAGCTTTCGCAGGAAAGCGATCGCCTCAAGGTTCTTGTTCTCACCGTAAATATTCGGGACCCATTCTCCGGGGCGCTTATCGTAGTCCAAATAGAGCATGGAAGCGACGGCGTCTACTCTGAGCCCGTCGACGTGGTACTTATCGAAGAAGAAACAGGCGTCGGAAATGAGGAAGGAAAGCACCTCGTTCCTGCCGTAATCAAATCGGCGCGTGCCCCAGCTCTTGTGTTCCATTCTGTCCCACTGACTGCTCTCATACAGGGGCTGTCCGTCAAACTCGTAGAGTCCCTGCGCGTCCTTCGGGAAATGCGCAGGCACCCAGTCGAGGATGACGCCGATCCCCGCCGCATGGAAGGCATCGACGAGCGCCATAAAGTCCTTGGGCGTACCCATGCGCGACGTAACGGCATAGTAGCCCGTCACCTGATACCCCCACGAGCCTTCGAACGGGAATTCCGTCACGGGCATAAACTCAACGTGCGTGTATCCCATGTCCTTTACATACGGTACAAGCTCACGCGCCAGATCCTGGTAGGAATAATAGTTTCCGTCATCGTGACGGCGCCACGAGAGAAGATTGACCTCATAGATATTCATCGGCGACGCGAAGATATTGCGCTTGCCGATCGTCTCAAAATATGCCGCATCCTTCCAGTCGTATCCGTCAAGATCGTAGAGCTTGGACGCCGTTGCAGGCGGTGTTTCGGTATGGAATCCGACGGGGTCTGCCTTCATGAGCTGCCTGCCGTCTGCCGCGGTGATACAATATTTATACGTATCGTATTGCTTGACGCCCGGGATGAACAGCTCAAAGCTCTCGCCGTCCACCATGCGGTACATCACGTTCTCGTTGACGTTCCAATGATTGAAATCGCCCACGACGGATACGCTGCGCGCATGCGGAGCCCAGACACGGAATATATACCCCTCCTGCCCGTCGCGCACTTCCTTGTGTGCACCGAACAGTTCATAAATCCGGTCGTTCTTCCCGTGATGGTACAGATAGAGCGGAAAATCCGTCGTGTTCCCCGTCGTCTCATTCGTCGTTTGCTGGTTCAGCTTTTCCTGCATCCTGCACTCCTTTTTGAACCGAAGTTCCCCCTTATCTTTGTAAAACGGCATATAGCCACCTACATCAGTTCTATTATACTATATTTTGCGCCGGGTTTCAATACCCCTTTCGCATTTTTTTCCCGGAAAATGCAAAAAAATTTGCCCTTTCTGTAATCTCAAAACAAAAAACGACTCGCTGCCGGTGAGCAGCAAAGCCGTTTTTGAACAATATGCGCGATTTTGTTTACTTTGTCTCGCTGTACTTATCTTCTTTGTTCCAGGAATACAGCTCACGAAGCTCTTCGCCGACCTTTTCGAGCATGTGCGAAGCTTCCATTTCGCGGCACGCATTGAAGTGCGCCCTGCCGCCGCTCTTGTTCTCGGAGATCCACTTGGAGGCAAACGTGCCGTCCTGGATCTCGTGCAAGACCTTCTTCATCTCCGCCTTGGTCTCATCGGTGATGAGCCGCTTGCCCGTCTCATAGTCACCGAATTCCGCCGTGTCGGAAATGGAGTAGCGCATCTTCTTGAAGCCGCCGTTGTAGATGAGGTCGACGATGAGTTTCATCTCGTGGATGCATTCAAAGTAGGCGTTGCGAGGGTCGTATCCCGCTTCGACAAGCGTCTCGAAGCCCGCCTTCATGAGCGCCGTAACGCCGCCGCAAAGCACCGCCTGCTCGCCGAAGAGGTCGGTCTCCGTCTCGCACTTGAACGTGGTCTCCAGAACGCCCGCACGTGCTCCGCCGATGCCGAGAGCATACGCAAGCGCAATGTCCATCGTATCTCCGGAGGGATCCTGGTAGACCGCGACGAGATCGGGAACGCCGTGCCCCTCGACATACTCGCTGCGCACCGTGTGACCGGGCCCCTTGGGCGCGATCATGAACACGTTGACGTCCGCGGGAGGAACGATCTGCTTGAAATGAATATTGAAGCCGTGCGCAAAGGCGAGATATTTTCCTTCGGTGAGAACGGGCGCAATGCTTTCTTTGTAGATGTCAGCCATCTTCTCATCGGGCGTGAGCATCATGATAACATCGGCCTTTTCCGCAGCTTCCTTGACTGGATATACCGCAAAGCCGGCTTGCTCGGCAATGGGCCAGGTCCTGCCGCCCCGGTTGAGACCGATGATGACATTGACGCCGCTGTCCTTTAAGTTGAGCGCATGCGCGTGCCCCTGGCTGCCGAAGCCGATGACGGCGACCGTCTTCCCCTTCAGCCGCTTGAGGTCGCAGTCAGCCTCATGGAAGATCCGCGCTTCCTGCGTTGCGGGATCAAAAATCTTATGTGCCATGATATATCCTCCGTTTGTTTGCTTTCTTACAATTATACCTTCCTCTCATTCTCCCGTCAAGCGATCGGCGGAAATTTTTATAGAAAATCCCCGATTGTGGCTTTCAGTTTCTCCGATTGTTGCATTTTATGGCGGAATATGATATGATGATGCAGAAATTTCGTACATTCGGAGTGATCTCATGAACGAACTCAGATCGTTGTGCGTGCTCAATATCCTGTCCGATCCTCTGATCGCGGCGTTTGCCGATCGGGAGACGGACGAAGGAAGAACGCAGTTTTTGCGCATCCTCTACGAACGCAGCGCGGAGCAGAATTTTGCCGCCTACGTTGCAGACGCCGTCCTGACGGACGAAAACGCCTTTTCCCGCGCCTGCGCGGCCGGGGTGCCCGTTTCCGACTACCTGCGCCGCGCGTATGCCGCTGACCTTGCAAAGATCGCCCACGCGCTTACAATCGAGGACGATGCCTTCTGCATCGGAACGGCGCCCCTTCCGGTGGGCAACTGGGACGACGCTGCGCCCACCAGGCTTGCCGCCTACTATGCGCAAAACGGGTACGGCAGATTTCTTGCGCACCGTGCCTTCCGCTTTACGGGCGGGGAGCTTGTCCCCATCCGCGCGCTTTCCGACGTCACGCTTGACGATCTCAAGGGTTATGAGAGTGAAAAAAAGGAAGTGCGCGACAACTTTGAAAGTTTTGTCGCGGGACTTCCCTATGCGGATATGCTGCTGTATGGCGATCGCGGGACGGGAAAATCTTCCACCGTGCATGCAATGGTCAATCTTTTTGCCGAAAAGAAGCTGCGGCTCGTGGAGATCGACAAGGAAAATATTCTCTCGCTGCCCGCGCTCAAGACAAAACTCGCCGACGTCCCCATGAAGTTCGTCGTCTTTATCGACGATTTTTCCCTGCGCGAAGACGATGACCGCGTCTCCACGCTCAAAGCGGCACTACAGGGCAGCATGGAGGGCCACGTCGGTAACGTGATGATCGTGGCGACCAGCAACCGCCGTCACATCGTCGAAGAGAACTTCGCAACGCGGATGGACAGCGTACATGCGGGCGACAGCGAGGAAGAGCTTTTATCCCTCTCCGACCGCTTCGGCATCACCGTGCTCTTTGCCTCCGTCAACAAACAGAGTTATCTCTCCATCGTGCATGCCATTGCCGAGGACATGCACGTGACGACGCCGAAGGAGTCGCTCGATCTTCTCGCCGAGCGCTGGTCGATCCTGCGCGGCGGACGCTCCCCGCGCCGTGCCCGTCAGTTTGTGGAATATGTCTATGCCTGCGAACAGAAGGACGTGCCCGTCGAAGTCTGATCGAGCATCGCGCGCACGATCTCGTCGATGTCCCCCGCTCCCAGCACGAGAATAAGATCGTCCGGCTGCGCGAGCTGCAGGACGCGGCGCTTCAGATCCTTGGGCGACTGACAGTAGATCGCTTCGGGAACGCGGCTCACGAGCGCGACGGCACTTCCGCCAAAGTCGAACGCCTCGCGCGCCGCATAAGTGCGATAGATGATCGGATTTTCCGCGCGCTTCAGAACTCGAACGAACTCCCCCATCAGGTCTCGCGTGCGCGTGTAGGTGTGCGGCTGAAACACCATGCGTACGGTGCCGCGGCAGATGCGCTCCGCCGTCGCAAGTGCAGCCGCGATCTCCGTAGGATGATGGGCGTAATCACAGACGACATGGACATTGTTCAAGCTCCCGACATATTCAAAGCGACGCTTGACGCCATGAAACTCTGACAGTCCTTTGGCAATGATGCGCGGCGGAATGCCGGAAAGTCTTGCGGCGCAGTATGCTGCGAGCGCGTTGTAAACCTGGATCTTGCCGACGGCGTTCAGCCCGATCTGCACGACGGGTACGCCCTGCTCGGAGACGGTGAAACGGTATCGTTCCCCGTCCGAAACAAGCCGTTCCGCACGAACATTCCCCGCATACAGCCCGAAAGAGAGCGTATGCGGGATTTTTTGCGCCTCATCGTCGTCTGCATTGACGACGACGTGCTTTGTCGAATGCGCGAACTGCCGATATGCCGCAAGCAACTCCTCGCGCGATCTGTAGCAGTCGGTGTGATCAAGCTCAGTATTGAGGATGACGGCAATCTCGCTCTTTAAGGAGAGAAAGCTGCGCTTGAACTCGCATGCCTCCGTCACAAAATACTCCCGCCCCGTGCAGCAGTAATTGCCGAAGTCCGCGTCCTCTCCCCCGATATGGCAGGTGACGGGCAGTTCTGCGCCGAACAGGATATGTGAGAGCATGGCCGTGGCAGACGTCTTGCCGTGACAGCCGGCGACGGAAAGAACGTGCGGATATTCCTCCGCAAGTTTTCCCAGAAACTCCGCGCGAGAGTACAGGCGTTTTCCCGCCCGCTCTGCGCGCGCCAGCAAAGCCGCATGGCGGTCTGCCGCCTCGGTATAGACGATCGTCTCTTCCGGGATCTCCTCCTCGCCGATCGTCACGGGGATCCCCTTTGCGCCGAGCATGCGTGTAAAGCGGCTTTCGCGTGCGTCGCATCCGCGCACGCGAAAGCCGCTATCATGAAGCAGGAGCGCGAGCGCACTCATACTGACCCCGCCGATCCCGACAAAATAGACGGCGGCATGGTTTTCGAGAAAAGAGAACATAACATATCGTATGCTCCGGGAGCGAAAAATGTCACTTTGCCGCAATTTTGCTGAAAAAATTGTATCTTTTTTCTTCAAACCACTTGCCAGTGTCCATAAAATGTGATAATATAGTGAGCGAGGAAGGGTATAAAGGGGGCAAAAATCATGAAAATCGATGACATCCGCATTCGCGAAGTCCGTAATACGGACGGCAAGCTCAAGGCAGTGGTATCCATTACCATTGACGACTGCTTCGTTGTGCATGACATCAAAATTTTCGAACGGGATGACGGGTACGCGATTGCAATGCCCAGTCGCAAGACGACGGACGGAAAGTACAAAGACATCGCGCATCCTCTCAATTCCGAGACCCGTGAACTGTTGCAATCCGTCATTCTCACCCGGTATCGGGAATTCCTTAAAGAAACCGACTGATCTTTCCGCATAAAAAAAGCGCGCCGTCAGGCGCGCTTTTTTTGTCTTCAGGATACAGGCACTACGTTGATCGCACGCAGCTTGCCACTGTCCTTGGGATCGGGTTCGGTCTCAAACGTGACTTTCTGACCCTCTTTCAACGTACGGAAACCCTCCGTCTGGATCGCGGAGAAGTGGACAAACACATCGTCTCCCCCTTCGTCGTTCGCGATAAAGCCGTAGCCCTTTCCGTCGTTGAACCATCTAACGGTTCCGTTCATACTATTAACCTCCTATCGGCGCGCAGTAAACGTACGCACTTACCGCACCGATGCGTCACGAGTCATGCTATTCACGCCTTTTCTATTATACTCTTGCTTTTTTGCGATGTCAATAGTGAATTTTGAAAAATGATTCTATTTTTTCAAATAATTCTGTACGAGGACATTGCCGGTCGAAACAAAACTCTCCAATTCTTCGGGTTTGAGCGGACGGTAGCTCATCAGCGCAAGATAATACAGGTACAGCGCCGACTGCTTGCGCGCCTCCTCTTCGGCGTCCTTGAGCGCCGCGACGGCAGGGTTTGCCGTGTTGACGATGAGCGTCAAGTCGGCGGGAGACTCGCCCATGCCGTAGAAGGAGTGCATTTCACTCATTCTGCGCGCAAATTCGGAGACATTGATGACGACGGGGACGTTCTCGTCTTTAAGCTTCTCCGTCTTGACGGTGACGTGCTTTCCTTCGAGCACCGACTCAAAGATCTTTTTCAGTTCCTCATCCTCCGCACTCTCCTCCTTCAAAGCGCCTGCAACGTCCGCATCGATGCGCAGGAAACGCACGCGGCGGGGATTTTTATACTCGAGATAGCTCAGGAAGTGAGGATCGATATAGGTATCGCAGAAGATGGCGTCAAGTCCCGCGTCGCGGAACATCTTGATGTACTGCGCCTGCTTGTCTGCATCGGAGACATAGTAGACCGCCTGCGGCTCTTTCCCATTCTTCTCGTCCTCGTCGGTCAGTTCTTCGCCGTACAGGGACGATACAGGAATATATTCGCCTGCAAGGTTTTTATAGATGACGATATCCTCCACTTTCTTGTAGAAATCATCGTCCTTGATGCAGCCGAATTTGACAAAGGTTGCAATATCCGACCAGCAATTCTCATATCTCTCTTTGTCGTTTTTATACAGCTCGATGAGTTTATCGGCGACCTTCTTGGTGATGTGCTTTGCAATCTTCTGCACCTGACGGTCGTTTTGCAGGAAAGAACGCGAGACATTGAGCGGAATATCGGGACAGTCGATGACGCCGTTCAGCAGCATCAGAAATTCCGGAATGACCTCTTTGATGTTGTCGGCAATGTACACCTGATTGCAGTACAGCTTGACCTTGCCGCGCTCCAGTTCCACCTGTTTTTTGACCTTTGGGAAATAGAGGATCCCTTTCAGGCGGAACGGATATTCCATGTTGAGATGGATCCAGAACAACGGCTCATTGAAGTCTGCAAACGTATCGCGGTAGAAATCCTTGTACTCCTGCTCCGTGCAATCCTTGGGCTGTTTCAGATAGAGCGGATGCGTCGTGTTGACGGGTTTCTCATCCTCCTTGCCCTTGGGATCGAGATAGATCTCATAGGGCATGAAGGAACAGTACTTGGCAAGAAGCTGACGGATCGTCCCCTCGCTTAAAAACTCCTTTTCTTCGTCTGCAATGTGCATGACGATCCTGGTGCCGCGGTCGATCTTATCGCAGTCGCCGATGGTATAAGTTGCGTTGCCGTCCGACTCCCAGTGCACGGCGGGAGCGTCCTCACGATAGGACTTCGTAAAGATCTCGATATCGGACGACACCATATAAGCGGAGTAAAAACCGAGACCGAAATGACCGATGATCCCGTCGCCGCCCGCTTTTTCGTACTTGTCCACAAAATCCGCGGCGCCGGAAAAAGCGATCTGCGTGATGTATTTCTCCACTTCCTCTTCGGTCATGCCGATGCCGTTATCCTCGACGGTCAGCGTCTTGGCGTCTTTATCGACGATGACATTCACCCTGTAATGCTCTTCGGGAGCGGTTTCGCCGAGATCGGCAAGTTTTTTATGCTTGGTGATCGCGTCCTGTGCATTGGCGACGATCTCTCTTAAAAAAATATCCTTTTCCGAATACAGCCATTTTTTGATGATCGGCATCATATTTTCGCTGGCGATGCGAATGTTGCCTTGTTTTTCCATACGATTATCCTCCGACGTATTATCACTATGTTATATAAACGGAAAACGTAATTCGTAAACAAAAAATCCGCTGAAAAGCGGATTTTTGATCGTTTCGTATCGACCTGAATTTACTTGTCGTCGTTGCCGAGAAGATCGGCGATGGAAGCGCCGCTGAAGCCGCTGTCGCTCCACTCTTTATACTCTTCCTCGTCGGCGTAATCGCTCGCCGTGTTGCGGCGGCCGCCCTTACGGCTGTTGCGGGACTTTCTGGGCTGAGCGCCCTCGTCCTCTCTGTCGCCGCGGGACTCCTGCCAAGGACGGGGTTGAAGCGCCTTGATCGAAAGCGTGATCTTGTGAGCCTCAGGATCGAATGCAAGGATCTTTGCGTCGATCTCCTCCCCGATCGTCAGAACAGACGTAGGATTTTCCAGCCACTCATGCGAGATCTGGGAGACATGAACGAGACCGTCGATCCCCTTTTCGAGTTCCACGAACGCGCCGAACGTCACGATGCGGACGACCTTGCCGTGAACGATGTCGCCGACGGCATAGCGCTCTGCGGCGGTATCCCAAGGACGGGGCTGAAGCTGCTTATAGCCGATGGAGACTTTCTTGTTCTCGCGGTCGATCTTAAGCACTTTGAACTGATAACGCTTGCCGATCTCAAGGACGTCGGTAACTTCCTTTACGCCCGTCCAGGAAAGATCGGAGATGTGCGCAAGGCAATCAAAACCGTTGACGGAGACAAATGCACCGAAGGAGGTAACTCTCTCGACCTTGCCCTCGACTACGTCGCCGACCTGAATGGAATCAAAGAATGCAGCTTCCTTTTCTGCCTTTGCCGCCTCTCTTGCCGCCTTTTCCGCTTCCAGGATGACGCGCTGGGAAGCAATGATCTCCTTCCTGCGCTCACGGCGGATCTCCAGCATCTTGAGGCGCAGCTTCTTGCCGACCATCTTATCCAGCTCTTTGACATAGCCGGAGCGGATCTCCCTTGCAGGGACGAACACGGCATAGGAACCAAGCTCTGCGGTAAGGCCGCCCTTGTTGAAGCCCGTGCAGACGACGGAGAACTCGTTGCCCGCTTCGATGCCCTTGAGCATCTCCTCTTCTTCCTTGACCTTTCTGACTTGTTTTTCGGAAAGCTTGACGGGAGACTTGGTATCAACGACCATGACGTCGATATTCTCGCCGATCTTATCCGCATAAAGATCGCGGCTGTACTCATCGCAATCGAGCTCGGACTTATCGATCAGGATGTCCGCCTTGCCCGAACCGGACACATAGATGCCTTCGTCCGTTGCCGAAACGATCTTGACGGTGAGGAGCTGGCCTCTCTTATAATGAGAGCCCTTGTCCATCTCCGCGATGATCTCGTCCATAGCGGACTTCTCCTGCGCGGGTGCCTCTGCCGGAGCTGCTTCAGCTGCGGGCTGAGCAACGGGCTCGGCAGCGGGCGCTGCTTCGGGCTCTGCCGCAACTTCTGCTACGGGCGTCTCGACCGTCTCTTCGGAGACCTGCGTCTCCACCTGTACTTCCGCGTTGTTTTCTGCCATTTTTTTGAGAACCTCCGAGGTCTGCCAATCGGGAGTGCTCGCTCCCGCTACGATGCCGACCCTTTTACAAAATTTGATTTTTTCATATACGAAATCGTCGGCGTTCTTGAGACGGATGACCGTCTTACAATAGGGCGACGCGATTTCCGCAAGTTTGTTGGTATTGCTGCTGTTGAGCCCGCCGATCACGAGAACCGCATCAGACTTTTGCGCGACGCGCGCGGTCTCTTTTTGCCTGCGTACAGTAGTATAGCAAATTGTCTCAAAAATCTCAACTGTTTTTGGACATACTTTTTTTATTTTTTCCGCAATTTTTGAAAATCTTTGCGTTGAAAAGGTGGTTTGAGAGAGCAAAACGACATTTTTTCCTGACAGACAGGTGAAATCATCTTCTTCGGAGGAAAAAACATATACCTCCCCCTCGCACCAACCGATCAGCCCGACGACTTCCGGGTGTTCGCGATGCCCCGTGATCGCGATCGTCTTTCCTGCGCGTGATTCCCGTTCGACGATGCGCTGCGTATTGGCGACAAACTTACAGGTACAGTCGATCACCTCGATCCCGCGCACCTTACATCGGGCATAGACAGCCTTTGGTACGCCGTGCGAGCGGATGAGCAGCCGCGCCCCGTCAGGAACATCCTGCAGCGTCTCCACGGTCGGGATCCCGCGGTCACGGATACGCGCGTTGACATCCTCATTGTGGATGAGTTCTCCGAGTATATAGGTGTTTTCCGTCGGAACATGCAGCGCGGTCTCGACCGCTTTGCGCACGCCCGAACAGAAACCGCAGTTCTTTGAGATATATACCTTCATGCCTTTTTCTTCTTTGCGGCCCGTTCCTCGCGAAATTGGTCGCGCAGCCCGTACATATGCCGGCGGATGAGCTCATCCATGGCGGCATAACCCTCCTGCGAGGGTTTTTTGCCATAGTACTCGGATAATTCGAACGGCTCGCCGATCACGACGTGCGTTACATGAAAGGGCTTTGTGCGGTTGCAGATGACGACGGGAATGATCGGCGTGCGCGTGCGGACGGCAAGCAACGCCGCACCTGCATGGAAGGGCAAAAATTCCTCGTCAGAGACCTTGTTGCGCGTCCCCTCCGGATACAGAGAGAGCTTTTCCCCCTGCTTCAAGACCTTGATGGACTCTATGACCGTTTTGACATCCGAACCGTCGCGCAGGGCGCTGATCGCCCCGACTTTGCGCGCAAAATACCCGAGGACGGGCGTCTGAAAGACAGAATCCTTCGCAAGGAAATGGATCCCCTCCCATGTCGTATGCGCGGGGAAAAACACATCAAAGATCGAGTAATGGTTCCCTACATAAATGTACGCGCCCTTGCCCACTTTTGTGCAGCCATGCAGGCGGAAGGGAAAGATGATATAGTGGATGGGGTAAAAAAGCACACGCAAAAAATTCATTAGGTGGCTGACGCGCCTGCCGTCCTTCGTCGATTTGAACAGAAGCCGACGCTGTTTTTCCTGCTTTTCACGCTTTTTACGCGCCTTTTCTGCCGCTTTTTCCTCTTTTGTCAGGTGTCCGGATTCGTCCATGATCAGATCTTCTCCTGCATCTTTGTTTTGATCGTCTGAAGGACCTGCTCGATGGTCATATCGGACGTATCGATCAGCACCGCATCCTCTGCCTTCTTCAAAGGAGCGATCGGGCGGGTCGAATCCTGCTCGTCGCGGAGCGCGATCTCCCGTTTTAAATCCTCGAAATCGACGGTATATCCCTTTGCGACAAGTTCATCATAACGGCGCTTTGCACGGACTTCCGGACTTGCCGTCAGGAAAAACTTGAAGTCGGCGTCGGGAAGCACGAACGTGCCGATATCCCTGCCGTCAAGGACGCAGGACATCTTGCCCGCGATCTCCCGTTGTTTTTCCGCCATTTTCATGCGTACGCTCTCATGCTTGGAAATCGTGGAAGCCGCCATAGAGACATCCCGGTCACGGATCGAGCCGGAGACATCCTCCCCGTTCAACAGCGTGTGCTGCGTTCCGTTTTCATATGTGACGGACAGCGCGACATTTCGCATCAGATCGCAGACCTGTGCCTCATCGGAAACATCGATCCCGGCGCGAATGGCGGCAAGCGCACAGGCGCGGTACATCGCACCCGTATCCAGATAAAGAATATTTTGGTCGTGTGCGAGCATCTTGGCGATCGTGGACTTCCCGCTGCCCGCAGGTCCGTCAATGGCGACATTGAACTTCTGCGCAAGATCCTTGCGAAGAGCCCGTGCACCGCGAAGATAGACGTGATGCGGCGTGATATTCTTCTCAACAAACAGCATGACGCGGATACAGAGCGCAAGACTCCCATCTATTTCCGGCTCCTGTGCCGAAAAAAGCGAACAGCTTGCAAACCCCGCCTCCCTCGCCGCCTTTGCGGGATAAAAAGAATGAATATCGGAGGTACTTGAAAATACAATACTTAAAATCTCATCCCGTTTTAATTGATTCCTGCTTTCGATCTGCTCCAAAAGCTCTCCGACTGCCTTTCTGATCTCCTCAGGCTGGTCCTCGGCGATCGTCGTAGCGCCGCGAATTACTGTCATACTGTTCTGCTCCTTATCTGTATTTTTAGAAACACATCAAACGTTCTTCGTTTGTCATGCAATAATATTACTATGTCAGACATAGTATTTGTTTTATGCACTTGCCCCCGCCGCATAACCTGTACAAAAAGCGATCTGTAAGTTAAATCCTCCCGTCAGTGCGTCGCAGTCCAGAACCTCTCCGCAAAAGAAGAGCCCCTTCACTATTTTGCTTTCCATGGTAGAAGGATCTACTTCTTTGAGCGATATTCCGCCCGAGGTGATCACCGCCTCCTGAAAACCGCGCAACTGTTTTGGCCTTAAAGGAAGCGCTTTCAATGCCAGCAGGAGGCGGCGTCTTTCCTCTTTTGTCACGGCATTTGCCTGTTTTATTCCGGATACGCGGGAGGCGTTTAGCACAAGCTGCACCGCTCCCGCAGGGAGCAAACCGCGCATCACGTTTTTCATCTGCTCATTTTTTCGCAGTGAAAAGTCTTTGAGCAGGCGCTGATCGAGCGTCTCCTCGTCCAACGCCGGCTTAAAGTTGATTGCAAATTCCAGTTCCCGCATCGGAATACGATTGATCATTGCCGACAGCGTCAGAACAAGCGGTCCGCTGATACCATAATGCGTAAACAGCAACTCTCCCTGTTCCCGATAGACGCCCTTTTCGGCGCGTTTTGCGGTCAATGTCACATTTTTCAGCGAAACACCCTGCGCCACGGCAACGTCTTCTATCAACTCTATTCCCACAAGAGATGGTACGCAAGGAACGCATGTATGTCCGGCGTGCCTTGCAAACGCATAGCCGTCGCCCGTCGAGCCCGTCGAAGGATAGGTGAGCCCTCCCGTCGCAACAATAACGGCATCGCAGTCGTACGTCCTTGCAGTGGTCCGTACGGAACGGACGGCGCCGTTTTCATTTACGATCTCACAGACTACCTCATTCAGCCTGATCTCCACACCGGAATCTCTGCACGCACGCTCCAAAGATTTCGTCACGTCGCTGGCATGATCGCTGACGGGAAATACGCGGTTGCCGCGCTCCACTTTGAGCGGCAGTCCATGCGACTCAAAAAATTTCATCGTTTCGGAAGGCGGAAAACGATAGGCGGAACGAATGAGAAACTTGTTCCCGTTGACGACATGCGCGAGAAATTCCTCCGGCGTACAATCATTGGTGACGTTACAGCGCCCTTTTCCTGTAATATATATCTTCTTTCCGAGCTTTTCATTTTTTTCCAGCAGGACGACACTCTTTCCAGCCGCCGCTGCCGCATATGCCGCCATCAAACCGGAAGCGCCGCCTCCGACAACGACTACGTTTTTTTTGTTGACTTCACCGGTAAACTCCATACATTTTCATTATAAACTACAAGACAAAAAAAAGCAAGGAGATGTGCGCGTTTTTCGCTATTTTCGACAAAAATAGCCGCGCACACGGCACGGCTACATTTACTTTCGCTTTTTGTCACGCTTTGTCTTTGAATCCTCTGTCTTCACGACGCCTTTGGATACAATGGAGCCATCCGCATCGACGATCTTCACTTCAAACTCATCTTTCTTGATATTTTTTTTGACACGGGTCTCCCGATGAAAAACACGATCGATCCATGTCAGGATCGCATCCGACTTTTTATATAAAACGATAAACAGCGCAATGACCGCCACCGCAAAGACGCACCAGATCAAAATCCCCCACCATGTCGTAAACGGGATGAGCGCGATTGCATAGCTCGTCACAAAAATCGCAAGAACGCGCGAGATCAGAATC
This sequence comes from uncultured Clostridia bacterium, assembly GCA_944367185.1. Classification (GTDB taxonomy): domain Bacteria; phylum Bacillota; class Clostridia; order Christensenellales; family Borkfalkiaceae; genus Gallimonas. Next base: position 28,144 of record CALVWM010000010.1, read on the forward strand.
ACGACCGTGAAGTATAAAAACGACATGGAGGACAATCCCGCAATAAAACAAAGTACGTCGTCCGGAAAAACAGGCAAAAGGAACATTGCCGAAAGAAAAAGTTTATCCTTCCCCCTGATCTTTTCCAGCCATGTTTCCAGCGTCTCCTTGCCGATGATCCATGCGACCACGCGATAGCCCGCAATTCTTCCCACAAAAAAAGCAAACAAGGAGCCGATCATGATGCCGATCAAACTGTAGATACTGCCGAGGAACGGACCGAACAGCGCCGTTCCCGCCACCACCGTGACAGTGCTCGGAATGGGCAGAAACACGACCTGGGAGAACTGCAGCAGAATAAACACAAGCGCCATCCAGCTTCCCGAGCGTTCGATATACTCCTCAAGTTTATCCGCATCGCGGATGACTTCCAAAAATCCGGTCTCGATCAGCGCATACGCGACTGCCGCAATAAAGATCGCAAGTACATAAATAATAATACAGCAGCGGTAGACGACCTGTTTACCAAGAAAATAAGTAATACATTCAACGGCAAGAAGAACGGCATTGAACACCGTTCCGCCCGTCAGTACAAGATAGTAGATACCATCCGACCATTTCCCGTAAAAGGAAACGATCGAAAGCACAAACAGAGTCTGGAAAATCGCCGCCAATATGGTCACACATATGACATGTATGATATTGATTTTGACAGATCGCTGATTGGATTTCATCAATGCCCCCCGTCTTATTATATCCTGAAACCGCTTCACTTAGTCATGAATCGGGATCGCTGCCCGCGCCAGTTCATCGCAACGGTTATTCAGCGGATTGTCGGCATGCCCTTTGACCTTATGAAACGTCACATGATGCGTACGCACGAGCGCAAGAAGATGCTGCCAAAGGTCAGCATTGAGAACAGGCTTTTTATCCGCCTTTTTCCAGCCGCCCTTTTCCCAGCCGATGACCCACCCCTCACGAAAGGCGTTGACGGTGTACGCCGAATCGGAATATACCTCGACCTCACACGGATATTTGAGCTGTTTCAGCCCCTCGATAACCGCCGTCAGCTCCATGCGGTTATTGGTCGTAGATGCTTCTCCGCCGGAGATCTCCTTCTTTTTCTCCCCGTAAATGAGGACAGCTCCCCATCCTCCCGGCCCCGGATTGCCGGAACAGGCCCCGTCGGTATAGAGCGTGACCTTTTTCATTTTGACAGTTCCTCGGCGCGGCGCACCGCCGCATCGACCGCGCGCTCCACACTTCCCGTGAAGTCGTCTGCGGCAAAGCTGTCAAGCGCGGCGACCGTTGTTCCGCCCTTGGACGACACCGCCTCAATGAGCGCATCGGGCGATTTTCCGGTGCGTCGCAGCATTTCCATTCCGCCAAGGATGGTCTGAGATGCAAGCTTGGATGCCTGTTCTTCCGACAGTCCCTGTTTGACCCCTGCCTGCACCAGGGCGCGGAAAAAGAGATATACATACGCAGGACCGCTTCCGGAGACCCCTGTGACTGCGTTGAGCAGCCGCTCTTCGACTTCTACGACCTCGCCGACCGATGCAAACAGTCCACGGACAAAGACGCGGTCTTGTTCAGAAAGCAAGGATGTGTCTACCCCGGACATCCCCGCGCCCACCGAACAGGGCAGATTTGGCATGACGCGCGCAATGCGGTTTGCTCCCGTCGCCTGCGAGATCGCAGCGATCGTCTTGCCTGCCATGATACTGATCAGAACGGGAAGCGCAGCCCCCCTGATCTCCTGCGCAACAGCGGGAAAGACTTGCGGTTTGACTGCAAACAGAAGATAATCGCACTGCGTTGAGAGCCGACAGTTGTCATTGCAGACGCCGACTCCGTGTTCGGCGAGCAGCCTCTGTTTTTGCTCATCCGGTTCACTTACTATAATCTCCTCGGGGCGCAAAAACCCCGTCCGTATGGCACCGCTTATGATCGCCTGCGCCATAAACCCTCCGCCGATGACACCGAGCTTTGCTCTTTTTTGCATATTTCGTCTCCTTTTTTCGCGTTTTTCCTCTGAAAATTCTTGACGAAAACCAGAGAATAGAGTATAATATTTTACGCTTGCATCGCCAAGCGATACAATATAGGGGAGTGGCTCAACGGTAGAGTAGCGGTCTCCAAAACCGTAGGTTGCGTGTTCGAATCGCGTCTCCCCTGCCAAAGCCGTCTGCAATTTTCGCAGGCGGTTTTTTCTTAGATTCTCACACGCAGAGGCATTCGCCTCGGTTGCGTGTGACGCGATCGGCGCAGTCGCGCAGCGATCGCTTTTCCGTCGCTTCGCTCCTCACGAACGCGTCTCCCCTGCCAAAGCCGTCTGCATCTTTGCGGACGGTTTTTTCTTAGATTCTCACACGCAGAGGCATTCGCCTCGGTTGCGTGTGACGCGATCGGCGCAGTCGCGCAGCG
>CALVWM010000011.1 GCA_944367185.1 uncultured Clostridia bacterium
CTTTTGGCGCGCACGGCATTCGGTAACCGCAACTACGGCAGGAACATCTTAGGGCCCGCGTCCAACGTCGAGGGCTTTACCCGCGAGGACCTGTTCGCCTATCGCAGGGAGCGCTATTGCCCGGAGAACATTGTCATCTCCTTTGCGGGGAATATTGCGACTGCCGAAGCGCTCGCGCTCGCCGAGGCATATTTCGGCGGCATGGTGCGCACCGGATTTACGGACAGAAAAAAGGACGTCGTGCAGTCCGCGGGCAGTATGCTCCGCAAAAAGCCCATCGAGCAGGCGCACTTCGCTTTAGGATTTCCTACCGTCGCGCGCGAGGATAAAATGCGCCCCGCCGTACAGGTCATGAACGCCATTCTGGGCGGCGGCATGAGCTCCCGCCTCTTCAAAAAAGTGCGCGAGGAGCTGGGGCTTGCCTATTCCGTCTATTCCTACTGCTCGCACTATGCCGAGACGGGCATGCTCACCGTGTACGCGGGCGTCAGTCCTGCCAAGGCAAAGGACGCCTTCGCCGCGGTGCAGGGCGTCATTGAAAGCTTCAAGCGCGAGGGCGTCACCGAGGGGGAGTTCTCGCGCGGAAGAGAGCAGGTCAAGTCGGGCAGCATCTTCTCGCAGGAGAACACCTCCTCGCAGATGCTCTTATACGGCAAAGAGATGCTCTACAACAACGCGGTGTACGATTTCGAGCGCCGCATGGCGGAGATTGCCGCGTTGACGCGCGCGGACGTCATGGAGGCGATAAAGCAAAACTTTGACTTATCGCGCGCCGCCGTCGCCGCGGTGGGCAATCTGGACGAAGGGCTCTCCCTGTGAGCGGGCGCATCGAGGGCTTCGCGCCCTGCGCCGATGCGGAGAGCCGTCTGCTCATCCTGGGGAGCTTTCCCTCGGTTAAGAGCCGTGCGGAGGGGTTCTACTACGGCAATCCGCACAACCGATTCTGGAAGACGGTTTGTGCGTTCTTTGGCGAGGGTGTGCCTGCGGACGTCGCTGGCAAGAGGGGCTTTCTCGCGCGGCGGCACATTGCGCTGTGGGACGTCGTCCTCTCCTGCGAGATCCAAGGCTCCGCCGACGCGTCCATCCGCGATGAGGAGCTCGCCGACGTCGCGGGGCTGATCGCGGGCAGCAAGATTCAAGCGGTCTTTTGCAACGGGAAGCTCGCCTACAAGCTGCTCACCGAGCGCGCCGCGCCCATTGCCGTTCCCGTGTTGTGCCTGCCGTCTACTTCGCCCGCCAACCCGCGCTTTGATGCCGCCGTCTGGCATGAAGCCCTGAAGGGCATATTCGGAGGACGATCGTGATTACATATGAAGAACTCTTTCAGGAGCTGAAGACCCATGCGGACGAAGGGTATCGTGCCTTCCATAAGAAGCTGTTGAAGGACGATGCGATCGCCGTGATCGGAGTACGTACCCCCGTTTTGCGTACCATCGCAAAGAAATATCGGGAGGAATGGCGCACCATTCTCTCCTTTCCCGACGACTGGTATGAGGTCACGATCGTAAAGTGCGCGGTTGCGGGGTATCTCGCCTACCCCGAGCTGTGCGGACAGATCGACGGGCTTGTGGCGATGCTGAACAACTGGGCGACGTGCGACGGCTTTGCGCCCAAGTGCATTGCAAAGCATCGCGAAGAATTTCTTGCCTATATCGATCGTTTTCTTGCGGACGAGCGCGTCTTTGTGCGCAGGTTTGCGCTCACCACGCTGCTGCACTTCTATGTGGACGAGCAATTCGTGCAGGAGGTCATAGGCCGCCTGCGCCGCGTGCGGGCAGAGGAGTACTACGTCTCCATGGCGGCGGCCTGGCTTGCCGCAGAGGTCGTCATCAAATTCCGTGACGCGGGCGTTGCGCTGCTCAAAGAACATGCGCTCGATCGGGTCACACACAACCGCACCATCCGTAAGACATGCGAGAGCCTGCGCCTTTCCGCCGGGGAAAAGGGCGCGCTGCGCGCGCTCAAACGCCCTGTCACTTCCTGATATGACTTTTTTCGCCTGATTTTCAAAAAAGGATTGACAAAGCGAACAAAAAGAGGTAGAATAGTTGTCATAATAAGTGAGATCCCGCCGCTGCCGGATCGATACGGAGGAGAATTCTATGTACGAAAAAGTTTGTAACATGCTTGCGGAGCAGTTGGAAATTTCCGCAGATTCCATCACGCCCCAGTCCGAGGTCGTCAAGGATCTCGGGGCAGACTCGCTGGACGTCGTCGAGTTGATGATGAACCTCGAGGACGAATACGGCATCACCCTGCCCGAGGGCGACGTCGAAAAGATCAAGACGGTGCAGGACATCGTCGACATGATGGAAAAGATCGCAAAGTAACAAGGTAACAGGAAAACTTCCCCGCAGCGGGAAGTTTTTTTGATAAGAGAGGGGAGCGCCGCCGATGATACATCGGCGGCGCTCCCCCTTCCGGTCGTAAAAATCATGTACGTTATCAGAAATCTGCGTCAGTCGGCATAGACGCTCGCCCCAAAGCTGTCATGCGCGACGACAGCGGGGAAGTCCTCGACCTCCATTTTATAGATCGCCTCGCTCAAAAGATCGGGAAAGGCGACGAGTTCGCACGTCTTGACGGCGTTTCCGCACAGCGCGCCCGCGCCGCCGATCGCGGCGAAGTACACCTTTTTGTTGCGCACGAGCGCCTCTCGCGTTGCTTTGCTCATCTCGCCCTTGCCGATCATGCCGCAAAGCCCAAGATCGAGCAGGCGGGGGGCAAAGGTGTTCATGCGTGCGGCGGTGGTCGGTCCGCAGCTTCCGCATGCCTTGCCTTCGGGCGCGGGGCAGGGGCCCGCGTAGTAAATGTAGGAAGATTTCAGGTCGATGGGAAGTTGTTTGCCCGCGTCCAGCAGTTCAAACAGCCTTCTGTGCGCGCAGTCGCGGGCGGTATAGATGACGCCCGTGAGCAGGACGCCGTCTCCCGCATGTAAATGGGCGATGTCTTCGGGCGAGAGGGGAAGGGTCAGCTTTTTCATAGGGTCTCCTTTTCGCAGCGGATGCAATGGCATTGGATATTGACGGCAACGGGCAGCCCCGCAATGTGCGTGGGCGCGATCTCGCAGGCGACGCCAAGCGCCGTCACCTTGCCGCCGAATCCCTGCGCGCCGATAGAAAGGGCGTTGATCTTTTCCAGCGCCTCCCGTTCGATGGCCGCCACGTCCTCGCGCGCGTTGGGCGTTCCCGCATCGCGCGTCAAAGCCTTTTTCGCAAGAAAGGCGCAGGAATCGAACGCGCCGCCGATGCCAACGCCCACATAGACGGGCGGGCAGGGACGCGAACCCGCGAGGCGCGCCGTCTCGACGATGGCATTGACGATGCCCGCGCGCCCCTCGGCGGGGGTGAGCATATACAGCCTTGACATATTCTCGCTGCCGAATCCTTTGGGCAGGAAGGTGATGTATACCTGCTCGCCCGGGACGATCTCGACATGCAGGTGCGCGGGCGTGTTGTCGCCCGTATTGACGCGGGTCAGGGGGTCGCAGATGCTCTTGCGGAAGTACCCGTCCGCATAGGCGCGGCGGACGCCGTCGTCGACGGCAACAGAAAGCGGCGCGCCCGTCAGGTGCACGTCCTGTCCCAGCTCCATTAAAATGACCGCCATGCCCGTATCCTGGCAGACGGGCATCTGCTCTCTTGCGGCGATCTGCTCGTTTTCGAGGATGGTATCGAGCGCAAACTTTGCCGCGCCCGACTCTTTATCGCGCGCCTGTTCCAGGAGCGCATGGCATGCGGGCGTGAGCGTGATGCCTGCCTTGCGCGCCAGGCGATAGACGCATTGGGAGATGAGGGAAGTATCCAAAGTTCTCATAAAGCTATTATAGAACAATTTTTACATTTTGCAAAGTTTTTCCTTGGACTTTTCGCAAAATTTTAGTATAATGTGGGCATGGAAGAAAAGCAGTTTTTCAATCGAAAAGCGCTCAGCGAGGCGGGGGTGTCCTATTCCGTCGGCATCGCGGCATATGTCGTCGTGTCGCTCATCTTTCAGATCGTCGCGATGCTCTGTCTGGGCGAGGCATACGGCGACGATCCCGCCGTACAGTTTCTGAGCTTTCTCCTGCCGCAGATCTGCTTTGCGGCGGCAGCGCTCATCTTCTTCCGCCGCAGCAAGGTGCCTGTGCGCACGGTGTACTGCGGCGGCAAGGCAAAGTACTTCGTGCTCGCGCTTCTATTGCAGTTCGGGCTGCTCTTTTCCTTCTCGGAGCTGAATACGCTCTTTTTGGACTGGCTCTCCTCCCTCGGGTATGAGAATCCTCCGAGCGCGCTCCCGCCGCTTAGCGGCTGGAACCTGCTGCCCGCCATTCTCATCATCGCGCTCCTTCCCGCCCTGTTTGAAGAGACGCTCTTCCGCGGGATCCTCGTAGGGCGAATGCAGGCGTCGGGCTGGGGAAATGTCGCCGCGGTCTGCATTTCGGGCGCGTTGTTCGCGCTCTACCACGGCAGCCCCGCGCAGACCATCTATCAGTTCTTCTGCGGCGCGTCCTTTGCACTGCTTGCCCTGCGCGCGGGGAGCGTGCTGCCCACCGCCGTCGCGCACCTTTGCAACAACGCGGTCATCCTCATTCTGACGTCCACGGGCTACGAGGTCGAAGGCGGCTGGACGATGCCGCAGGCGTGGCGCATCGGGCTTTGCGTCGCGGCAGCGGTCGTGCTTGTCGGCGTGCTCGTCTATCTCATCTTCTTCGATAAGTCGGGCGCCCAAAAGGGCGGCATCAGGGACGGCAAACGGTTTTTCCTCGGCGCGGGGGTCGGCATCGCCGTGTGCGCGGTGCTGTGGATCTCCAATCTCGTCACGGGATTTGTCGGCACGGGGGTGGCAGGTGGTTAAAGTCAATCTCGTCTGCGTCGGGAAACTCAAGGAGAGCTACTGGCGGGACGCCGTCGCGGAGTACGCAAAGCGCCTCTCCCGCTTCTGCAAGTGGGAAGTGCGCGAACTGCCCGAGCGCCGTTCGCCCGAAGAGGAAGCGGAGAGCATTCTGAAAGAATGTCGCGGCTATATTGTTGTGCTCGCGATCGAGGGAAAGGTGTGCTCCTCCGAACAGCTCGCGGCAAAGCTGAAACAGCTTTGCGACGCGGGACGGGAAACCACGTTCGTCATCGGCTCCTCGTGCGGGCTTGCGCCCCGCGTCAAGCAGGCAGCGGACGAACTTTTGTCCTTCTCGCCCATGACCTTTCCGCATCAGATGATGCGCGTTATCCTCTCCGAGCAGGTCTACCGCGCCTTTATGATCAACGCGGGGGCAGAGTACCACAAGTAACGTCATGGCGTGCCGCAAATCGCGCCGCGCCGCATACAATGGACGGTGAACGTCTATCAGGATATCGAAGCATTTTACAGGGGCTATCGCGGCGAAAAGCGCATTATCGGGAAGAGCGCCGAGGGGCGCGATCTGTTCGCGCTGCTTGTCGGTACGCATACCCGCCCCGTCGGCATCGCGACGTATGCCATGCATGCGCGCGAATGGGTGACGGCGTATCTTGCCATGCAGCATGTGCGCAGGGGACTGGTGACGGGCGCTGTCTGGATCGTGCCGCTCGTCAATCCGGACGGCGCGCTGCTCGTGCAGGAGGGCGCGGAGGCAGTGCGCGGGGAGGAGAGGGAACGGCTTTGCGTCATGAATGGGGGAACGGACTTTTCGCTCTGGAAGGCGAACGCGCGCGGCGTCGATCTCAACGTCAACTGGGACGCAAGGTGGGGAACGGGCGCGCAGAACGTGCGTTTCCCCGCGCCTGCAAACTATATCGGTCCCGCGCCCTGCTCGGAGCCGGAGACGCGGGCGCTGCGCGATTTTACGTTGCAAGTCAGACCTGACTTCACGCTCTCCTACCACACCAAGGGCGAAGTCATCTACTGGCATTTTCATCAGCCGCCGCTGCGGGCGCGGCGCGATCGGCGGCTCGCGGAGGTGCTCTCGCGCGTCACGGGCTATCCCTTGGCGGAGGCGAGGGGCTCGGCGGGCGGCTACAAGGATTGGTGTGTGGAGAAACTCAAGATCCCCGCGTTCACGGTGGAGGCGGGACGGGACGATCTGTCTCATCCGCTCGGGTTCTCCGCATTGCCCGACATTCTGGAGAAAAATCTGGACGTGCTCGTCACGTTGACAAGGGAGTTTTAGCATGGAAGAGCGCTTTATGCGCGAGGCGCTGCGCCTTGCCAAAAAAGCGAAAAACTTGGGAGAAGTGCCCATCGGGGCGGTCGTCGTCGTGGACGGCAAGATCGTCGGGCGGGGCTACAATACGCGCACGCGCATGCAGCTCGCGACGGCGCATGCCGAGATGCGCGCCATTGACGGGGCGTGCAAAAAGCTCGGCTCCTGGCGGCTTCCGGGCGCGGAGCTGTATGTCACGCTGGAGCCATGCCCCATGTGCATGGGCGCCGTCCTCAACGCCCGCATCGATCGGGTGTACTTCGGCGCGTACGAGCAAAAGGGCAGGAGCCTGACGGCGGAACTCGCAAACGCCAACCTGCTCAACCACACCGTGGAGGTCATGGGCGGGGTCATGGAGGCAGAGTGCGCCGCCGTGCTCACCTCCTTCTTTACCGAGATGCGCGCCCGCGAAAAGGCGAAAAAGACGGAACAGCCGCTAATATGTGCAGAGAGTATCGATTCCGATGAAAAATAGGTATTTGACAAATTACACATGCCCGACTATAATATATAGCTGGGCATGTGTTCATCATCGGGACGCAAATGCCCGATATAACAATGAGATCACAAGGAGGAATTTGATATGCTCGGCAATTTCACCTATTGCAATCCCACCAAGCTCTATTTCGGCAAAAACGCCTTAGAGGGGCTGAAGGAGGAACTCCCCAAGTACGGGAAGAACGTGTTGCTCGTCTACGGCGGCGGCTCGATCAAGAAGAACGGCATCTATGACAAGGTCGTCGCCGTTCTCAAGGAGTGCGGCAAGCAGATTTTTGAGGACGCGGGCGTCATGCCCAATCCCACGACGGACAAGCTCGCAGAGGGCGTCGCGCGCGCACGGGAAGCGAAGGCAGATCTCATCCTCGCCGTCGGAGGCGGTTCGGTCTGCGACTATGCAAAAGCGGTCTCCGTTTCCGTCAATTGCGACGAAGATCCGTGGGACAAGTATTACATCCGCTTTGAGGAGCCGACCTGCGAGATCGTCCCCGTCGGCTGTGTGCTCACGATGGTCGGCACGGGCAGCGAGATGAACGGCGGTTCGGTCATCACCAACCGCGAACAGAAGCTCAAGATCGGGCACGTGTTCGGCGAGGAAGTGTTTCCCAAGTTTTCCGTGCTCGATCCCGAATATACCTACACGCTGCCCAAGTATCAGATGGTCTCGGGCATCTACGACATTATGTCGCACATTCTCGAGCAGTACTTCTCCGGCACGGACGACAACACGTCCGACTACATCATGGAAGGGCTGCTGCGCTCGCTCATCCACAGCGCGAACGTCGCGGTGAAAGATTCCACCAATTACGAGGCGCGCAGTAATATCATGTGGACGGCGACCTGGGCGCTCAATACCTTCATCGCCAAGGGCAAGGACACCGACTGGGAAGTGCACATGCTCGGTCAGGCGGTGGGCGCGCACACGGACGCGACGCACGGTATGACGCTTGCCGCCGTCTCCATGCCCTATTACCGCCTTATCATGCCCTACGGGCTTGCCAAGTTCGCGCGCTATGCCGTCGCGGTCTGGGGCGTCGATCCCGCAGGCAAGTCGCAGGAGACCGTTGCAAGCGAAGGGCTTGCAAAAATGGAGGCGTGGATGAAGTCCATCGGGCTCGTCATGAACATTACCGACCTCGGCGCCGCGCCCGAGATGATAGACGGGCTCGTCGAGAGCACGCTCGTCATGCAGGGCGGCTACAAGGTGCTGACCAAGGAAGATATCCGCAATATCTTCGTGCAGAGCTTGTAAGGAGATCACTATGAAAGTATTGCTTGTCAACGGCAGCCCGCGCGCAAAGGGCTGCACCTATACGGCGCTTTCGGAAGTCGCGCGCATCCTGGAGCAGGAGGAGATCGAGGCGGATATCTTCCAGCTTGGCACAAAGCCCGTGCAGGACTGCATCGCCTGCATGAAGTGCAGGGAGAACGGCGGTAAGTGCGTCTTTGACGACGTTGCCAACGAACTCATCGAAAAGGCAAAGGGCGCGGACGGCTTCGTGTTCGGCTCGCCCGTCTACTATGCGCACCCCTCGGGACGCATCCAGTCCGTTCTGGACCGCGCGTTCTATGCGGGCAGCTACGCATTCGCGGGCAAGCCCGGCGCGTCCGTCGTCTCCGCGCGCAGGGGCGGTACGGCGGCTTCCTTTGACGTCATCAACAAGTATTTCGGCATTACGGGCATGCCCGTCGTCTCGTCTACCTATTGGAACATGGTGTACGGCAAGATGCCCGACGAAGTGCGGCAGGACGAGGAGGGCATGCAGACCATGCGCAACCTTGCAAGGAACATGGCGTACATGCTCAAGTGCTTCGAGGCGGGCAAAAAGGCAGGCATCGAAGCGCCCGCCATGGAGCGCACCCATCAGACCAACTTCATCCGCTGACGCGGTCCCCTGACATGACGGACGGGACGATCTATCGCGGATGGATCAGCGGCAATCAGCTCAAGATCGTCGCTTGTATTGCCATGCTCATCGGCCATATCGGGATGATCCTGCTCCCCGATATGGTCTTTTTGCGCATCATCGGCAGGATCGCCATGCCGCTGTTCGCCTTTACGTTCGCAGAGGGCTGTTTCTACTCCAAGCACAAGCTGCGCCGCTTCTTGCTCATCCTCGGGCTGGGATTTGTCACGAGCGCCGTCATGAGTTTTGCCGAAGGAGAGCTGCAGGGCAATATTCTCATCACGCTCTCGTTATCCTCGCTCATCATCTATGCGCTGGACGCGCTCAAAAAGAGCATTTTCCGCCGCGAGCGGGGAAAAATCGTCTGCTTCTCCTTTGCGCTTCTTACAGCCCTCGCGCTGGCGGTGGGCGTCTGTTGTTTTTCGGGCATCGACATCGATTACGGCATCATGGGCGTACTGCTTCCCGTCACCGTGCGCCTGCCGGACTTCGGCTCCTTCGGCGCAAAGGCCGCGCTTGCGTCGATCTATACGCCCGTCACGGTATTTTTGCTCTTTTCCGCGGGGCTGATCGCACTCTCCCTCGTCCTCGGCGGCGTGCAGTTTTTCTGCCTTGTGGCGATCATTCCTATTGGCTGTTACAGCGGGCAGCGCGGAAAACATAACTTAAAAGGGCTGTTCTACGTCTTTTATCCCGCCCACCTTGCGCTGCTCGCCGCCATCTATCTCATTCTCAATCCCGACTTTTTATCGACGTTATTTTAGATGACGGTGCGGCGGCGGACATTTTGTCCGCCGCCGCATTCTTTCGGACGAAAAGAACACGTCCGATCGCTTTCTGTCCTCTGCGGGCAGAAAGCATACTCAACCATATGGTCATGACGCGCCGTTTCAATTACAGCCCGGCGCTTTTTCACAAACGGAAACGTCGTTCTGGTTTCCGTCGGGATTTCGCTGAGATGATACCATAGAAAATTCTATATGTCAAGCGAAAATATAGAAAATTCTATATACTGTCGGTATGGAGACGACGTTTGCGGAGATCCTGCGGGAATTTCTGACATTGAAAGGGCTGACGCAGACCGCGTTCGCGAGGGCAGTCGGGGTCAAGCAGAGTCAGGTAAGCGAGTGGCTGCGCGGCAAGGCAAGCCCCGGCTATGATGCGCTCAGGCGCATGTCGCTTGCGTATGGCGTCTCTGTCGACTATTTTCTGGGTCTTCGCGAAGATTTCTGAATCGTAAGCGCGCCCGCCGTCCGGTTTGGACGGCGGGCGCGCCACTTTCCTGCGGGCAGCATTTCGGTCGTTCCGCCCTGTCACTTGTTGTTTAAATGCTGCTGCGCAAGAAAGACGCGCATGACGAGGGAATGGGGCAAAAGCTTCGTGAGCGCATGTGTCGCCTTGGCGACAAACCCGGGCACCACATAGTCCTTTTTTTTCTTCATCGCCTTGAATGTCTTGTTTGCAATGAAAGCCGGGTCGTACATGCAGTCGAAGTGCGTGATGACGTTATCGCCGTTCGCGCGGTCGAAGAAGTCGGTCTTGGTCCAGTAGGGACATACGGCGAGTACGCGGATGCCGCGGGGGCGCAGTTCCTTGTTGACGGCGCGCGAAAGGGCGAGTACATACGCCTTGGTCGCGGCGTACTCCGCGCCGAAGGGAACGGGCTGGAAGGCGGCGACGCTCGCAATGTTTACGATAATGCTCCCCTTTGCACAGTAGGGGAGCGCCGCCTGCATGACGAGCGTCAGCGCGCGGCAGTTGAGGTCGACCATGCCCGCGGCGTCCGTCTCCGCGATGCGGTCAAAGCGCTCAAACTTGCCGTAGCCGCTCGCGTTGACGAGCACTTTGATTTCAGGCTGTTCTTCTTTAAGAAGCGTGCGAAGTGCGGAAATGCTCTCCTCTTTTGTCAGGTCAAAGGGAAGTGCACGTACGGGAATGTTCAGCTCCTCCCGAAGTGCGCGCAGCTTGTCCCCGCTGCGGGCGATCACCCAAAGTTCGTCCAGAGAATAGCGCGCGGGAAGTCCCGCTGCGATGCGCCTGCCGATGCCCGACGATGCGCCCGTTACAATGGCGATTTGTTTTTTCTTCATGGAAAACCTGCCTCCCAAAAAAATATTAAAAATAATTTTTGTTTGTCGTTTAACAGAGTTTGTGGTGCGGTATAATATATATGACCTCCGAAGGGGAGGCAACAAAGGAGTTTTGGTTATGAAAACGTATTTGCAGAAGAGAAATAGTGGCGATGTGTTCGACGTGTTCGAGGACTTCTTCAAGCCCATGTTCTATGATGAACAGCTCGACAGCATGCGTACCGACATCAAGGAAACGGATAAAGATTACCAGCTCTCCATTGAGATGCCCGGATTCAAGAAGGATGAGATCAAGGTCTCGCTTGAAAACGGCTATCTGACTGTCAGCGCGGAAAAGAGCGAAAAGGAAGAAGAGGGCAAGGATACTCCCAAGTACCTGCGCAGAGAGTGCCGTGTTTCCTGCCAGAGAAGTTACTACGTCGGCGATAAGGTCGAGGAAGAGAACGTCAAGGCAAAGTATGAGAACGGCATGTTGCAGCTGACCGTCCCGAAAGAGGAGCCCAAGAAGATCGCTTCCAAGTCCATCGCCATCGAATAAGGCACGAACAGCGTCATTCACCATTCTCTCCGAAGAAATCCCCCTTGCGGGGATTTTTTCATGCCCTTTTACTCGATGAGTGTGCCGTATTCCTCGTAGAGCTGATCGCTTTTGGCGGCGATCTCCGTCTGCCGCGCCGCGATCTGCTGCGCGCGGACATAGTCCCTGCCGCAGGAGAGAAGCTCCTCCGCAAGAGCCGCGTCCTCTTCCTCGAGGGCGGCTAACTCCTGTTCGATGGCGCGCACGCGGTTGCGCCGCTGTGCTTCCCGCGCGCGTTCCTCCCTGGAACGGTACCCATCGCCTGCCGCCTTTGGCGCGCTTTCGCGGGAAACGTCCTGCGTTTTTTGCACCTTTTGCCAGGCAAGGTAGTCCTGATAGCCGCCCGCAAAGGGGTGGAGCGCGCTCCCTTCGATGACGACCACGCTGTTTGCGACCGCCTCCACGAACCGCCGGTCGTGCGAGACGAAGAAGATGGTCCCTTCAAATTCCCTGAGCGCCGCTTCCAGCGACTCGCGCGCAGGCAGATCGAGGTGGTTGGTCGGCTCGTCCAGAACGAGCACATTGCCGCGCTCCGCCTCCAGCATGGCGAGCGCAAGCTTTGCCTTGAGTCCGCCCGAGAGTTCGGCGACCGTCTTGTCCATGTCCTCGGCGACCAGGCCCGCCTGAGCGAGCAGCGCTCTCGCCTCCGTCTGCGAAAGTCCCCGGTGCACGCCCCAAAAGGCGTCAAGGACGCGGTCAGCGGGGTCGAGCCGTGCATTTTCCTGATCGTAGTAGGCGATTTTCACATACCGCCCGACCGCGATGCGCCCGTCCCCCGAAAGGAGATACTTGAGGAGCGTACTTTTCCCCGTGCCGTTGTCCCCCAGAAGCGCGCACTTCTGTCCGCGCATCAGGGTGAAGGAGGCGTCCCGAAGGAGCAGCTTCTCGTCCGCCTTCAGGTCGAAGTGCTCGGCGCGCAGGATGCACTCGTAGGGCTGTTCATCGAAGGTAAAGCGGAAACGGGGCGGCTTTTTGGGCGGCACGGGCTTTTCGAGACGCTCCATGCGCTCCAACTGTTTGACGCGGCTCTGCGCCGCCGAGGCGGACGTCGCGCGCACGATGTGCCGATCGACGAAGTCCTGCAATTTGGCGATCTCCTCGCACTGTTTTTCGTACAGGCGCTCTTCCTCCTTGCGCTTTTCCTCGCGCAGGACGCGGTACTGCGAATAGCCGCCCTTGTATGAGGTCAGTACGCCGCGCTCTAATTCTAAGGTGCGCGTCGTGAGGCGGTCGAGAAAGTATCTGTCGTGCGAGACGAGGAGCAGCGCGCCCTTATAGGAGGCGAGGTAATCCTCCAGCCAGAAGAGGGTGGAGACGTCCAGATGGTTGGTCGGCTCGTCGAGAATAAGCAGTTCGGGCTCCTCTAAGAGCAGGCGGCACAGCTTGAGTTTGGTGCGCTCCCCGCCCGACATGGTGCTCACTTTCTGGGAGAACATGCTCCCGAACCCCATGCCGCCGAGCACCGTCCTGATGCGCACGTCGAAGTGGTAGGAATCGCGCGCGGCGATGCGCCTGTTCAGGCTCTCCGCCCGGGCGGCGAGGACGCGCATTTCATTTTCATCGGCAGTCGCCATCTGCTGCTCTGTATCCCGCAGGCGCGCGATGAGCTGCTTATCCTCCTCGAATACCTCCTCCATCGCGCCGTAGACGGTCGCCTCGGAGGAGAATCCGCCGCTCTGTTCCAGATAGCCGAGCTGCAGCGCGCTCTTTCTGATGACGCTGCCCGCGTCGGGGGTCAGGTCTCCCGTGAGGAGCTTTAACAGCGTCGTCTTGCCCTCGCCGTTGCCGCCGAGCAGTCCGACGCGCTCCTTTTCGTGAATGGTAAAGCTGACCTCCCTGACGACGGGGACGCCGATATAGCCGAAGGTGACGTTTTCAAAGGTGACGAGCATACTTTTATCCTGTTTGCAAACGCTTGTAGTGTGAAAAATAAGATCGAAAGGGCGGAGCGGCTGCGCGAACGGTTAAAGAGCGCGCCGCCCGCCAAGTGCGGAAAACTCACGGAAAAACTGGTCAGGCTCCTGCAGGAGATCTCCGGGGAATAGCTTCCGGGTGAGGCGCCGCTCCCGTCGTACAGGCTTGCGGACATTTTTTCAGAAGTCCCAGTTGGGGATGAATGCCCTGTCCGCGCTCGCTTTTTCCTGTGTGAACAGGGGAAAGCCGAGCTGCTCCGCGTAGTCGCGCACGCGGCGGTATTCGCGCGCCGTGATCGTGCGTTGCAGCTCCGGGAAGCGGGCAATGTCGCCCATGGGCGTGTACTGGCGCATGAGCGAGAGGGGGACGTCCTCAGGAAGGGTTTCTTTCAGAAAGTCCAACACGCGCAGGCTGTCCGAGGTGCATGCAGGCAGAATGAGGTGGCGCACGATGATGCCGGAGAGCAGTTTTCCGTCCTCCCGCCATATGAGCGGCTTTTGCGCCATATAGGCAATGGCGCGGGCGGCGTAGTCGAAGTAGTCGCGCCGCCCCGTGTAGCGCGCGGCAAGATCGGGCGAGACGAATTTGCAGTCGGGCAGCCAGATATCGACATAGGGCGCGATCTGCTCCAGCGCCTCCACGCGGCAGTACCCGCCCGAGTTGTACACGACGGGGATCGCGGGCTTGCGGTAGCTGAGCGCCTCGGCGACGAGATCGGAGACGTGGTCGGGCGTGACGAGGTTGATGTTGTCCGCGCCCATCTCCTCGAGCTGTACAAAGATGTCCGCAAGCTCTTTGGGCGTGACCGCCTTGCCCCGTTGTGCGCGCGAGACCTCGTAATTCTGGCAAAAGACGCATTTTAAGGAGCACCCGCCGAAGAACACCGTCCCGCTCCCGTTTTTGTGGGAGATGGGCGGCTCCTCATAGGGGTGGAGATAATATTTTGCGACGGTGAGCGCTTTCACACCGCAAGCGCCCGCCCGCGCGGGGCGGTCCGCGCCGCAGCCGACGGGACAGAGTTGACATTGCATAGCAAGAGTATATCATGTCCGCGCATAAAATGCAACCGAGTTTCCCGTCGCTTTTTATTGACAATTTTCTGCGCGCGTATTATAATGTGCGGGATATGAAAAGATTTTTTACAAGTGAGAGCGTGACCGAAGGTCACCCCGATAAGGTCTGCGACAACATTGCGGATGCCATTCTTGACGGGCTTCTCAAAGAGGATCCACAGACCCGCGCGGCGGTGGAATGCTGCGCGGCGTACAATACGCTGTTTCTGACGGGCGAGGTCACCAGCCGCGCCCATGTCGACTATGAGCAGGTGGCGCGCCGCGTCATCCGCGAGATCGGCTACGACGCGGGCGATTTTGCCTATGACAAGTGCCGCGTCATTACCCTCATCCACGGGCAGTCGCCCGACATCGCGCTGGGCGTGGACGCCTCTGCCGAGATGAAGGCGGGCGGGGAAGGCTATGACATGATCGGCGCGGGCGATCAGGGCATGATGTTCGGCTATGCCTGCCGTGAAACGGAGGAGCTCATGCCTCTTCCCATCATGCTCGCGCACAAGCTCGCCGCGCGTCTCACCGAGGTGCGGAAGAACGGGACGCTGTCCTACCTGCGCCCGGACGGTAAGACGCAGGTCACGGTCGAGTACGACGGCAGGACGCCCGTACGCGTGGACACCGTGGTCGTCTCTACGCAGCACGCCGAGGACGTTTCTCAGGAGAAAATCGCCGCCGACATGAAGAAGTATGTCATCGGGGCGGTCATCCCCGCGCAGCTTCTCGACGAAAAGACCAAATATTTCATCAACCCGACGGGCAAGTTCGTCATCGGCGGTCCGGAGGGCGATTCGGGGCTGACGGGCAGGAAGATCGTCGTCGATACCTACGGCGGGCGCTGTCCGCACGGCGGCGGCGCGTTCTCGGGCAAGGATGCGACCAAGGTGGACCGCAGCGCTGCGTACCTTGCGCGCTATATCTGCAAGAACCTCGTGGCGGCGGGCATCGCGGACGAGGTGGAGCTTCAGCTCGCCTATGCCATCGGCGTTGCGCGCCCCGTCTCCGTGTTTGTCGAGACGTACGGCACGGGCAAACTTGCGGATGACGCCATCGCCGACATCGTGCAAAAGGAGTTCGATCTTCGTCCCGCGGCGATCATCGAGACACTGGACCTGAGAAAGCCCGTTTTCCGCAAGACGGCGGCGTACGGGCATTTCGGAAGGGACGCGTTTGCCTGGGAGCGCACGGACAAGGCAGACCTTCTCAAAAAATATCTATGATCCTCGCCCGGACGGGCGATCGGGCACCGAGCTGTGATTCGGTGCTCTTTCTTTTGCGGCGGGGATCGTGCGCCGCGGCGCCGACACTTTCCGACAGGGAACTCTCCCATGGATCCCTCTTATCCGGAAGTGAAGCATATTTTTGTGCAGAGGGGTTAGCAGAAGCTTGATATCACGGGCAAAGTGTGATACAATGAGCGGGAACTGTCGATTATCGGAGAAAAATGCCGACGATCGTCTGAAGATCATCATGCAGGAAAACATTCGGCACATGCAAAGCAGAGCCCGTGCCGATCAACGGTATCGTACAAAAGGAGAAGGATATGGAAGATTGTTCCGAAGTCACGGCAGCACAGGGGACGGAAAGATCCGACCGGTATGTGTTCATCAGTTATTCTTCAAAAGACAGCCAGGTCGCCGCAGATGTATGCAGACATATCGAGCGCGCGGGGTTCCGTTGCTGGATCGCGCCCAGGAACGTACATCCCGGAGAAAACTATCCGTCGCAGATCGTGGAGGCGATCCGCGGCTGCAGCGCGTTTGTGCTGTTGGCGTCGACGCATACCAACGTCTCCGGCCATGTGAGCAATGAGGTCGCGCTTGCTTTTGACGGGAAAAAGATCATCATCCCGTTCAGGATCGAGGAGATGACGTTTTCCGATGACTATCTCTATTTCCTCGGGCGCAAGCATTGGATCGACGCGTACCCGAACGTATCGGCGGGGTTTGCAAAGCTCACCGAAACGCTGACAGATGTCCTGAAGGAGGGGCATGCCGGAACGCCTGCCGCCGCGTCCCGCGATCGGGAGATCGCTGCGCATCCTGCGGAGATCGCGCTTCCCGCGGAGGCCGCGCGCGCAGAGGTCGCGGACGAGAATGTCAGACGGACGTATTCCCGTGCCGAGATCGTCGGGATCATCCGTCAGAAATCGCAGAAATTTCCGTATAATCTGCTGGAAAAGCTCTCTGACGCGGCGCAGTCGATGCAGTTCCGGGAATATGCGATGAAGATGTTCGCGCTTACGGCAAAGGTGTATTACGGAAACAGAATGGTGGAACAGCCCTCCGATCTCGTGGCGGCGATCTCGGAGGAGCTCATCAGACGCCCGTACGCCTGCGTTCAGGTACGGGGATTGCCCGGCGGCGCAAAAAACATGCTGCTCCAGCTGGTGTTTTATGACATGCTGGATAAATTTGAACGCGGGGAGAGCGACTGCCTGCCCTACTACATTTCGCTCAATTATTTTGAAAAATTTCCCTATCAGGACGAGAATGAGGTGTTGCAGATGCGATCCCTCATGACCAACGAATATCGCGAATTTTTCGACTATCTTGCGCAGGAGCCGGAGGTGCGTCCTGTATTTTTTGTGGATGCGATACGCGATTATGTCGTAAAGAAGTACACGCCCGAGTCCGTTTTGCTCGATCTGCTCCGCCCTTACAAGCGGTTTTCCCGTATGACGGCGTTGGATGTGGGACTGATCACGACCCGCTCCAGAATGAAGCGCGTGATCCCCATCCTCGGGGAGCGCAACAGTTACGTCGTGCGCATCCAGCCGGTGCCGATGTCCGACGGCGAATCGGTCAGAACGCTGATCGGCAGCGTGATCGACATGTATCGCTACGACATCGATCGGGATGATGTGTACGAGGTCCTGTGCAAGATGCACTACACGACGGCGGATATTTTTCTGGTGCGCATGATCATCACGGAGATGATCAAGGCGTTCTATTCCAAAGATCTCCGCCTGACGGACATGTGCGAAGAGCTCGCGCTCGGCGAGATGTACGGCGATAAGGAGCAGCTCGAACAGGTCTCGCGCGAGGTGTTCCGCTATATCTACGAGGACGACTATGTCCCCGATGAAGAGATGACGGGCAAGAGCTGGTCTCTGCCCAATAAACATCATACTTATCGCGAGTTTCTGATCGCATATTACTTTATCACGCAGATCGAGCGTTTCCGCGAGACGGACGACCATGCCTTCTTCAGCGTCATGCTGACGGCTACGGCGAATCATTTCCTGCTCGGCTTTTTGGAGGACAACTATCTGCTCCAGGAAACGCTGCTTGCGTTTGTCACGGAAGAGTATGCTTCGTTTGACGTCCATCAGAAGTCCAATGCCGCTTATTGGCTGGGGCGCGTCTCCTGCGGCAATCTCGCCGCGCAGGCGAAAAGCTTTCTTCTGGCAGAATTTGAGCGTCTGAAGCCTGTGGCGAAGAAGTGCAATCGTTTTACCAAGGAAAACAAGGATGCGCATTTCCTGTTCCGCTCGATCTGTAACGGGCTGGTGCAGCACAATCAGGCGAACGTGCTGGACGACTATCTCTGCCTGCTGATCACAAACGACGTGGCAAACGCGATCAACCGCGGGGCGACGGTGGAGTATTTCAGCGAGAAGTACCAGATGGCGGAATATGACGATTATTACCTGGACGACAAGATCGATCAGGGCGAAGAGGCGATCACGGCGCTGAACGGGCGGATCGAGCATACGTTCGCCGAGCACAACGGAAAGTTTGTCGAGAGCAACCTCGTCACGCTGCTCACCATTCTGCAGATGCGGGCGCAGAGCAGGGACAAGACGCCGGAGTTTGACATTGTGCCCTATCTGCAGCTGGCGCTGAAATATATCCGCGCATACAGGGCGCGCCCGCAGAGCATCGCTTCGGGCAAGATCCTGTATTACATGCAAAGCATTGAAGAGGAGTTCGGCAACTATCTCGCCGGGGAGCACTATGACGTGGCGGCGCTCACCTATAACAAATACAAATCGCTGAAGTCGGTAAAGCGCCTTCAGTGGGTGCAGCACGGCATTGAAGACGCGGAAAGCGTCGCCGACCACACATACAGCGCATGGCTGCTTGCGATGTTCTTTTTGCCGGAGGAGCAGGAGGACGAGAGCTACAATAAGCGGGAGATCCTGGACATGCTGCTCATTCACGATCTTGCGGAGGCGGAACTCGGCGATCAGGTCATCAAGCTGAACGAGTCGCATAAGCAATTGCGGGAACAGAACGATATTCTGAGAAAGCTGTTCCTCAAGGGGACCTACCCGGATATGGCAAATATGACGTATTATTATAACGTATGGACGGGCTATTACAACGGTCTCAACATCAATGCAAAAATCGCAAGGGACATCAATCTGATCCAGTCGGTCTATACCTTCTGCGAGTACTGCGTGCAGGAGCCGTCCCGCTTCCAGGAGGACGAGGTCGGCAGGTGGCTCTCGGAAAAGGCGAATCTGAACACCGACCTCGGGTATCGGTTGTTTGAAAGGCTGATCGAACGCAACAGCAGCTTTTCCGCGCTCATCGGGAGCGCGAAGGACATCCGGTAAGTTTTCCTGCCCGGTTAGATAATTTGCCGAAAAAACAAAAATATTGTTGACACGCGGGGCGGTATGTGTTAAAATTGTTATGTTCATGCTCAAAATATGTAAATATTTTGTGACGATTTGACGAATTTTCAGACGTGTTTTTCTATACGATCCCGTTGTCGGAGGAATGCAATGCAGCATAAGGTTTACATTCCCATGCCGATCGATACTGCGGATGTGGAGATCGGTCAGGACATCCTTGAACTTGCGGAACTGCTCGCCAGGAATACGCACGAAGTCTGGGCTGCCAATAAAATACGCGAAGGCTGGAAGTACGGCCCGGTGCTTGACCGCGATGCCAGGACGCATCCGTCCCTGGTCGCCTATGAGGAGCTTCCGGAGAGCGAGAAAGATTACGACCGCCGCACTTCGCAGGAGACGCTCAAAGTCCTGATCAGGCTCGGATACCGGATCGAACGGGCATGACCGCAGAGAAAGCGGGACAGGGGAGGACGGGATGGTATTCGGGGTGATCTCGGGCGTGCTTGCAGTCGCGCTCTTATACCTTTTGACGATGCTGATCTACTTCCGATGCAGGAAGCGTTTTGCGCACAGGCGTCTCACCGTCGATGTCGCCGTCATCCTCATTGCGCTGCTGGCGAGCGTTTCGGTGCGCGCCGCTGTGCTGTTTTCCGTCCCCGGGACGGGCGTCGGAACGGGCTTCAACCGTGTGATCTATATCATCTATTCCGCGATCGGCGGACTGACGTTCGAAGGGCTGGATGCCGAGGCGGTCTCCGTCGCCGCTCCGGCCGTACAATGCCTCTATTACGGGGTGATCCTCTACGCCGGACTGGTCGCGCTCAGCGTGGTCACGGCGCGCATCAGTTACGAACTGTACAGCAGTTTCTGTTTCCTCGCGCTCCGCGGCTGGTATCGGCTGCGTGGCTACGACCTTTATATTTTTTCCTCCGTCTCCAGGAACGTGCTGCTCCTCGCGGGGGATATTTCCCGTGAATACGAGCGGGCGCAGCGGGAGCCCGATTGCGGCAACGGACTTGCCAGAAGACGTTGCGCGATCATCTTTGCGGGCAACGAACTGGGTTCCTTCGACCGGAAAAGCGAACTTCACCGCGAGATCATGGAACGCGGTTATTACTATCATTCCTACTGTAAGCGGCGCAGCAAACGCCTGGAACCGTCGTTGCTGCGCGCTTTGGGTCTGCAAAACTACGGCGCAGGCCGGGCGGACGAGGCAAAACGTCCGCGCATCTGTATCTTTGCCATGCGTCAGAGCGGAGAAATGACGGGCGCGGAGGCAAAAAACAGCGACTTTGTTTTGGACGACGTGACCTACATGCTGCGCGAGATGGAGGTACGGACGCCCTCCGCAGGGGACAGACCTGCCGCCGTGGACGATCGGGTGCTGCTGCGCGGCCATGCCGGCCTGGTCGTGGAATATTTTGTTCTGACCAACCTCGATCTCAATTACCAATTCTATGAGCAGGCGCTGAAAAACGCCGTCAATACCGGTGTCCTCGCGATGCGGAAGCGCAGCGCGGGCAAGCATACGGGGAAGATCAGACGGGCGGAGACAGACGACGGGCTGGCCCGTATCCTGATGAGAAAATTTCAGCTACATATCCTCAACGAGGCGCTCCTGACGGCGCATGACCTCACGGCTTCCCGTGCGGAGGCGTTTGAGGCCGCCGACGCCTCTGCCGCAGACGGCGCGCCGAGCGTTTTTCTGCGTGACATCGGGATGACGGAGGATGCGCCCGCAGAAAACGTGTATCGCGTCGTCGTGTTCGGCGACGGCGCCGCGGCGCAGAGCGCGGCCGGGCAGCTTTTCGTGCAGACGGCGTCCGTGGATGCCGAAGGGCGCAGCTCTTTGTTTTTGGCGGATGTATTCGTCGCCGATGCCCGCGGGCAGATGGGCTGGTCCGGCGTCGAGCATCCGCTCTGTCATTGCGTCGATTGCGGCGAAGAGCCCTGCCTCCTTCCCGTGGAGGAGGTCCGCCGCAGAGTCATTCCGGGAAGCGCGCATGACGCTCTGTACCGGGCGTACGAGCGGTATGAACGGGGCGAAGGTCGTGCGGGTACGGATGCGCGCGCATATGTGGACGCGCATATGGGCTTTCCTATCCTGTGTTTTCACGCCGTTTCGTCCGATGCCGCGGTCGTGCGGGAGGTCGGGCGGTGTCTTTTCGATCGGGAGTATGCCGGAAAGAGAAGTTTGGGCGCCGTCCTCGTCTGCTTTGACGATGACGAGCTCAATCTGCGCGTGGCAAATGCGCTCATCGCCTCCGTCGAGCACGGCGTCGCGGACGACGGCCTGCCTGCGCCGTTGACGATCTACGTACATATCCGTGACGAAAAGAACAGGGACCGCCTGAACTGGACCGAGCAGGACCGGCAGTACTTCTGCTCCAAACGCAACCCCCTGCTCGTCATCCCGTTCGGGAACAGGGAATCCATGTACAGCTATGCCGGGATCCTGGACGAGCGGCATGCGGAACGCTATAACTATATCTATCAGGCAATGTGCAGCGACCTCGGCAGAGCGGAGCAGGTGCGTGCTTCTCAGACGGCGCTTCCGTCCGGTCTCGCATGGATCGCCGCGTCCGAGCGGCTGCTGAACGGGGAGAGCGAAGACGGGATCGCCTGTCTGAAAGTCTGTTCGGAGACGATCCGCGAGAAACTGTCGCTCGATCTTCCGGAACTGCATGCGGGCTGGCTGGACCAGGGGGCATATTTGAGAGAATCCAATGAAAGCGTCCATGCTTACAGCGTCGTGTACCGCAAGTATCTGGAGCGTGCGATCGGGTGCGGAACTTTGTCGCGGGAGGATATTCTGCGGCTGACAACGCTGGAAAAATTGCGTTGGAACCGTTTTTATATGGCAAACGGCTGGGTGTTCGGGCAGTATCCCGCACGCAACCAGCGGGAAATGCGCCGTCGGTGGAAGATCCATGACGGACTGACCTGCTTTGGAATGAGCAGCATCAGCTACCGCATGTACGACCTGATCAACGTGATGTACAGCTGTACCGGCATCTTTCCTGAGCGATTGGGAAAGAGCCTGCGGACATCTGCTCGGGACGGCGAAGGGGAAGGTCTGTGAATGACGCACTTGGGAGGAATATCGTGAAAAACATCGCAAGAAAAATCGGAACGGCGGCGCTCTGTCTGTTGATGCTGTTTGCCGTCTGTTTGGGCGCGGCGTCGCTTGGGAAGGTCTCTGCGGGAGCGGAGGAAGCGGAGATGACCGTGTCGAGGATCCTGAATGTCGTGTATGACGACTCCGGAAGCATGCACAACAACGGTTCGCACTCCTGGTATCAGGCGAAGTACTCCATGGAGATCTTTTCTGCCATGATGCAGGAAAAAGACCACATGAACATCTACTACATGAGCACCTATACCGGGATCACGGATGAAGAAGAAGCCAAGGCGGTGGACCCCCTCATTTCAATCGACGGAAGGGAAGCGAACAAGCAGCAAAACGTCAATACCATCCACAATGAGGTCACATATACGGGACTCACGCCCTATTCCTCCATCGTCGGCGGGTATGCCAATCTGAAAGAGGAGACCGGATATACGGAAAAATGGCTGATCGTCATCACGGACGGAGATGCCTTCGACAACGACGAGGACAGCGAAGACCTCGATGCGCTCTTCTCCGATTGCGGGGAAAACGGCATCCGCGTCGTCTATCTTGCGATCGGGCAGCGTGCGATCGTGCCGACGCCGACGCGGGACGTCGCGGTCTATCAGGCGGAATCGAGCAGCGCCGACGGCGAGAGCCAGATCCTCTCGCGCGTGACAGAGATCTGTCAGAGCATCTTCCAGCGTCCTTCCTATGAGACCATCGTCAACGGAGAGCTTGAACTGACCCTCCCCGTCAGCGAGATCATCGTGTTCGCCCAAGGCGAATCTGTCAACGTGGATCCGATCGACGGCGCAACGGCGAGCCGCGTGTCCGCTTCCATCACGGAAGATGATATCGATAAAGCGACGCTCAATCCGAACGCGACGAACATCCAGATCCGGGAGATGTACGGGGAGATCGTGACCTTCCTGCCTCAGTCCGGGAGCTACTTCCTGGAAGGCAATTACAAGATCGGGATCGACGCGGAAGAGTATATCATCTACTATCGTCCCTGTCTTGAGTTTGCCGTCGACTTCAGGGATGAGAACGGCAATGAATACGACGGCTCTCCCATCGTGCCGGGCACATATTATGTGGATTGTTATCTGACGTACCCGGAGGGGCACGACAAGTATGGCGAAAAGGTCGATACGTCGGGGCTGGATGTGACCTATTCCAAGGTCATGATCGACGAGAACGGTACGGAGCACGAGATCACTTCGGACCGGATCCAGCTCGGCGAGGGAAGCTACACGCTCTCGTTCAGCGCCGATTATTTGCAGTATGTCTCGGTCGACCGCACGTTTTCCGTCGTCGTCGAGGCGCTGGAATATATCTTTACGCTGCCCGATTCGCTGCAGTTTGACCTGACCAGAATGGAGGCGGACGGCAGGTTCGACATCACGCTTACCAACCAAGGGGAGCCGCTGACGGACGAAGAGTGGGCGGCGGTCGATATTACGGTAGATGCCCCCGACGGGATCGCGTTTGAGGTCATAAAGGGAGCGAACGGCAATGCGACGCTGCAGCTTAGATATCCCGGCGGTATCTTGCAGAACACATCCGTCGGCGATATCGACTATACGGTGAACGCCTCGGCGGACGGTTCGCTCATTGCCTCGGCGGACGGCTCGCTGCACATCGTCGATGACCGTCTCGCTGCGACGTTGGCGCTGGTGTTCGACGATCAGGACAGCAGCTATTCCAACAAAAATTTCGGAAACGAAAACCCGATCCGACCGTTTACGGTGACGATCAACGGGCAGCCGCTCACAAAAGAGCAGTACGATGCGCTTACGTTTACGGTGGAGGGGGACGGCGACGTCCTGCCCGAAGTCGTCCTGAACGAGTATCGTGAGGGAGAGCCGACGACCGGATATGTGCAGTTTGCGCCCGGGACGGAAAATCTGGCGGCGCTCGCCGGAGAACACGCATTTACGGTCAGCGCGCAGGGCGACTATTTCGGTCAGCCCCTGTCAGCCTCGACGGAGGACAGGATCGCGGTAGACGATACCCGTACCGCATGGGAGATCTTTCTCGATCTGCTTCCCATTATCATTACCGTCCTTGTGATCCTCTTCCTGATCCTGGCGTATTCGCCCCTGATCAAGCACTACCTGCCCTGGAAGATCGAATTCCGGGATGGGGCGGGTCGTAAGAGAACAAAAAGACCTTATCGTACTGTCAAAACGATCTTATCTATCCTCATTCCCTTCAAATCACTTGTGACTGATGTTAAATTCAGGTTTACCGATATGAGCATCAATGCTACATATGCAGGCTCGATCAAGCTGAAAGCAGCAAAAGGGAAGCGTCAGGCTATATGGACAAACGGAAAGGCAAATAAAGACTACCTGGTCAATCGAAGAAAAGGCAACACCGCCATTGATCTGGGCAGCAGCGCGATTTACCATCGGGACGGGACGTTGTGTCTTCGTTTTGGTAAACGATAAAGTGAACTTTATAAAGAATCATATATAGGAGAGTATACTTATGGAAAAACAGGAACTCAAAGCTAAGCTGCCTCTGACGCTCATCGTCGGCCTTGGCGGAACGGGCTGCGACATCATTCGCCGCGTCAGCGAGCTCGCCAATGATGCGCAGAAGGAATTTATCCGCTTTGTGGCGTTCGATACGGACGCGAACGAACTGCGGGAACTGCGCCATGCGGTCAACGGCCTGTTCACGGTTCAGACCTCCAAGCGCATGACGGTCGGACAGGCGCTCGACACCAACGACGAGGCGCGTGAAAACTGGTTTCCCGTCAATCCGCAGCTGTACAACAAGCCGCTGACGGAGGGCGCGGGACAGATCCGTGCCATCTCCCGCCTGGCGTTTGACTCCTGCCTGCGTGAGGGAAGAGTCGCCGAACTGCATACTGCGATCGATGAGTTGCAGCGCCTCAATTCGGACGACATGGAGCAGTCCATGCGCGTTGTGATCGTCACGACTCTGGTCGGCGGCACCGGATCGGGCATTCTGCTTCCCGTTTCCATGTATATCCGCCATTATCTGGAAAATCACTGCCGGAAAAAGCCGATCATCCGCGGCGTCTGCCTGCTTCCCGATGTCTTTTTCAAGGATCCGAGCAAGTCGGAGCAGGAGAAAGAGGATCTGAAGGCAAACGCCTATGCGACGTTGCGTGAACTCAATGCGTTCATCATGCGCGCCGATGCAGGCAAGGATTCGGAACTCTACAAGCGCTACAGCCTGAAAATGCCGCGCGAGGGAACGACGGATGAGTTTGACATGTTCGACGAAAAGCCGATGGATTTCTGCTTCCTCTTTGACGGGCAGAATTTTGACGGCGACGGCCTTGCCAATCTGACGCAGTACAAAGAACATGCGGCAGAGTGTATCTACGCGTCTTCGATCAGCATTCTCAACAAGCGCCTCAATTCGTCCGAGGACAACACCATTCTGCAGCGCTGTGCCGAAGAGGGCAGAAACTGCTATTGCGGCATCGGCTCCGCGAAGATGGTGTATCCCTTCAAGGATGTACGGGACTATGTGACCTATAAGTGGATGGAGCAGGCAATGAGCAAGGATTGGCTGTTCTATGACAAGAAGATTCAGGAGGAACGGAAAACACAGTCGGATAGGGGAAATCTTCAGTCGAATGGCTCAAAGGGAGAGATGTATGTCGGTTTTGTCGATTCGACGGCGAATAAAGATAATGCGTTCAGCAAGGCCATTCAAAATGAATGCATCTTTAAAGCTGAATCCACACAGATGAGTGACAGAAATAAATGGGAACTCTATGTCGACGCTCTGGATGACTATACCAAAATGCTCGCAAACGATTTTGAAAAGAATTCGGGGAGAGAGGGCGGCGTAGTATCTGCGAATGCTTTGCGGGATGCGATCAACCAGATGCGGGATGCGGTTCAGGAGAATGAATTTGAAGAGGTTGCGAGCATCTTCAGGAATCTGGAAACCCGTTTACGCGATTACTTTGAAATGGCAAAGCGGGCTGCGGCAGCGACTGCGCGTTTCGAGGCAAGCAGTTTGTTCTCTGTCGAGGATGTCAACAGTGAGGAAGTTTCGAAGCACAGGATCGAGTACTGGCTGATGAACAATGCCGAGCCGATGCATCCCAATGCGATCCGGTACTTTTTATATAAATTGCAGCAGCATCTGAAACTGCAATTAAAGCGGCTTCAACACTCTTCCGGCGCCACGAATGACAGCGGACAAAAAATTGAATCCAAGGAGGATGTCACGAGGAAGATCAACGAATTCTTTACAGGAGGGGTCGCTTCAAAGGGCATAGACGAAAAAGAGGAGAGGTTGGTAGATTTTGTCGGCAAGAATGGAGGACGTGGAGAGAAAGTTACCAAATCGAGACGTCGTACAGAGTTGGAAGGGGTGTGTGATGATTGCGAGGCATACCTTGAAGATGTTAAGAAATATTACGGCATGTCGTTGAAGGAAGAGATCTTTCAGACCGCGATCAAGTTCATCGCCGATCTTTCCAAGTCCTATGAGACGTTCTATGACGAGCTTGAACATGAGATCAAAAACTTCTCCAAGATCGAGCATCAGATCGAGACGGCGTATGCCGACAGCAAGGACTCCCCTACGGCAGGGTCTCCTACCAAGTATGTCTGCGCGTCCAAGCCTTGCCTGCAGGCAGTTGTGAATGAGTGTCAGAACCACATCGGTTCCTTTACGCTGACGCCCGAGTTCCGCTGGAAGCTCTTCAACGGAAAAGACCGTACGCAGACGGATGAAACGGTAAAACCGTGCGGCATCTTCAATTCGTCGATCGTGCCCGAAAAAGACCGGAGCAAGAAGATGCGTGAGCTGGCTGCCAACGACATGCTGAACTTCTGGCGCGGCGCACTCTTGGAGCAGTATGGTCCCCGCATCGATATTGACATCATTGATGCGCTCTTCAAAGAGGCGGAGATCCTCGGGAATTTGTCCGATTTCATCGACCAGAAGGCCTATATCGATACGAAAAAGCGCGAAATGCTCAAACTTTCCGCTCCTTTCATCGACAAGCCCATGGGCAATGAGCCGCGCATCATCCAGGCGATCGGCATCAGCAAAGAGGTCGTGGATGCAGAGGGCGTGCAGAAGGCAAGGGTCCTCAACGAAGTGTTCCCCGAAAAGGACATTGATCCGTTTATCGACAAGTATCAGCTTCTCTGCCTCAAGGCGGTCTACAACCTGAAGCTGACCGATCTTGCCAAGTTCTCGGCGGGAAGCGACGAGGTGAATAACCCCTATGCCGAAGGCAGCTATTGCCGCGCCTACAAGCTTCGCGCCGATCAGATCCTGCCCAATTCCGCCAAGACGCGCCGCCTGACGCCGCACATCGATAAGAACTGGCATTATCTCGGCGTCTTGCCGGAGCTGGACGAGAAGACGGAACACAAGAGCGTTACGGAAGCGCATAAGGCATTCTTTGCATGCTTTGTCAAGGGGCTTGCCTGCGTGGATGACAGCAAGAAGTACTACTTCCTCGGCAAGGATGGAAGGCGTCTGAGCGACGAGATCGTCGTCCGCGACGGCAGGTGCAATCGTCTGTGTGAAGTCTACGAGGCGATGTGCATGAGCCGTCCCCTGACATTGGAATTCATCCAAAGATATGATAAGGAGCTTGCGGATGAGCGCACTTTGGGCGGCATGTCCGGAAAGGACTTCAGGCTGAGCCAGAACTATAAGGCGATGGTCCAGAACTTGACTTTCTCCAGGTGCTGGCCCGGAACGCCCAAGGAAAAGGACTTTAAGATCAGCGTTTTTGAGCTTCCCATCCTGTTCAAGATCACAACCGGCGACAGCAGCTTCAAAAATTCCGCAGCCGAGGACATGATGATGAACTTCGTCAAGTTCATGAATGAATATCTGGATGCCTTCTATGCGGGAGATGTCGCAAGACGGAATATGTATCTCATGGATTGGATCAAGGAACAGGCGTTCCTTATGCTGGATAATCTGGCAAGCAAGTATGATTTCGGAAGCTATTCGCAGGATACCATCATGTGTGATCCTCTGAACGATATGCTGATCATCGACATGATCGGTATGCTGGTAAGCTGGATCAGAAAGCCCGCTTTTGTCGAACAGTGCGATGTCGCAGATGAGATCCAGCAGAAGTACAATGCGCTCTGCGAGGAAAAGAAAGCAGAAAAAGATGCAAAGATGTCGGCATAACGGCACAAGGGACATGAGCGTCTTTGCGTTGCAAACGCGCTCTGTCGGAAACTATCACAAGGAGAGACCCGGGCGCGGCGCGTACGCGCCCGGGAAATAATCAGATGAGATCGGTTTTGATCATAGCGAGGAGCCTTTACGAGCGCTACGGAGAGTTCGCAAAGTTCTTTCGCAGATTCGAGGAGGAGGAAGACATCGGCGTCTGCGTGTGGGACGATCGGCTGATCCCGCCGCAGAACGGCGAATCGCTCTCTGCCTGGCTGGAGGAAAGTGTCCCCGGTCTCTATGACTGCGCAAACCGCTCGCAGTACTGGAACGCCTATATTCTCAACGATCTGTATGATTCCTATGACGTGATGAAGCGTGATCTGCAGAATAAGACGCAGTATTCCCTGAACCCCTATGAGCTTTTCTGTGAGGAGAAGGACGGCCTCAGCAGGAAGGAGCAGTTCGAGTGCGATCCGCTGCTCAATCTGGTCTGGATGCTGGGCGGACGGGATGTGGAGGAGAGCAGGATCCGTGCAGGGGAAAACGAAAACGGCGGGTATAACGACAACGTCAAGAAATATACCCTGAAAGTTCCCAGGCCCGCCAAGATCTATCTGATCACGCCGCGTATCTTTGAGGGGCTTGAGATCCGTCAGGAACGGCTGGCGCGGGATGTCCGCTCCAAGCTGAAACTGCAGATCCGGGAGAGAGTTCGGAAAGCGCAGGACGGCGGGACGCCGGGCGGGACGGGCGCAGAAGCGCCGGATGCGCACGGCACGGATATTTCTGCCCGCGGCGCGTCGCAAGGGGCTGAGGCAGAAGGCCCGGCGGTGCGGGAGGAACCTGCACAGGCGGAAAAAGTTACGTCGGCTTCCAGTACCTATTTTCTGAAGGATCTTGAAAGTCAGCTGCAGTATTCCACCTTTCCCGAGCGCTTTCAATATCCGCAGAACTGCCGCTTTCTCGTATTCGATCTGCCTTTGAGGTCAAGCTACCACTTTGAAAACGCATGGTTTTTCTGCCTGCTTGGCGTCTATACGATGATGCTCAACAAGTGGGACAACGGGCAGATCATGCCGCTTCGGCTGTATCAGCTTCGCATCACGATCAACCAGGGCCTTCTGGAGGAATTTCTCAATCGCTATGCCGCGAGCCTTGATGCGCTGTCGAGCGCTGCGGACGGTACGATCGAGGACATCAAAGAGAAGATCCGGATCGCGCAGCAGGAAGAGGAGTCGAGGCCGCACGACGAGAAAGAACCCGTTGTGGTCAACTTTCCCAATGCGGACTTTACCCCCTTTGTTCAGGATCCGAAGTTCATCGGCATCGTAAAAGAGATCCCGGAATACGACGAAAGTGTCTGGAGTGCGCACAATGCCCGCGTCAAAAAGGGCACAGTTGCGCTGTTCAAGTCCATCCGTAAGGGCAAAGACTCCGCCGTGCGCAGTATGAAGCGTCAGTTTGCGGCTGAGCTGCCCATGCTCTCCATGCAGAAGGTATCGACCTATGATGAGGAAGAGATCAGGGACATCATGGACGAGGAAGAGCTGGAAATGGTCGAGATGAACCTGAACTATGAGGGGTCAAGGCGGCAGTTCGAGGAGAGCCGCGCCGAGGCGCGCGAGATCGTAACGCAGGGACTGAGAGACCGTATCAAAAAGGTCGGTGCGATCGTGGCCGTCTGTGCGGCAATGCTGATCTATTTGGCGGGCTTTATCCCGTATATCGTCAACTCTGCGCGCATTACGGCAGTCGGAACTCTGGTGGCGATCGTCACGACCGTCGTTGCGGTCATCCTGGTCGGGCTGTTCGGGCTTGGGCTGCTGTTCTACAGGCGCAGGAAGATGCGCAAAAAAATAGAGCGGTACAACGCGAGCAGTCAGAAAAGCCTCAACAAACTCACGGATGCGGCCTATGCGCAAAGCAGATACCTGACCGATGTCCTGGATTTCATGAAAAAATACCAGCTCCTCAAGGGCCACAAGGAAGATCCCGGCTATTGGCTGGAGTTGGAGCTTTATACCTATCGCCGCAAGACGATCTCGGAGATGCTTGCGCAGTGCAGGATGCTTGCCGGATGGAATCATTTTACGCTGCAGGAAAAGGGATTGCGCGACAGCGGCATGGTCGTGATGGATGAGATCAAGCCCGGTTACGTCCCTGCGGTCTACGACGATGCGATCTTCGATTGCGGCGCATTCAATGCGGAGCGCAATACGATCCGGATCCCCTATGAGTTTGTGGATGAAATTTCGCTTCGGATCGTGCAGGTCTACCAACTGGACATCGGCGGTAGGGATGAAAAATATTATGATCCGCTGCATCTGATCGACGAGAGCGAGGAAAAGTCCGAAGCAGCGGCGCAAGCGGCCGAGGCCGAAAATCCGGAAGCAGCGGCGCAGGTGCCCGAGGCCGAAAATCCGGAAGC
>CALVWM010000012.1 GCA_944367185.1 uncultured Clostridia bacterium
TATTGTACAAAAATTGTCCGGCTTTGATCAGCTCTGTGCGTTCGCGATCTCGGCGACGAGCGTCTCATAACTGACGCTGCCCGTCACCGTGAACGTGATCACGCCTTCCGCGTCGACAATGACCGTGCGTGGATAGGAGTTTCTGCCGCCGAGCAGCGTAAACACGTCGTACTCGGCGCCGTTTACCGTCTGCATGCTCTCCTGCGTGAAGATCATGTCGCTGTCAGGGTAGTTTGCGGAGATATAAGCGGGGGCATCGTCCATCGTGAGGACGGTATGTACGGTCACGACGTCGACATCGGGATATTCGCTTGCAATGCGGTCGAAGTAGGGCAGCTCCTCGCGGCAGGGCTGGCACCACGTCCCCCAGAAATTGATCACGGTCACTCTGCCGCGGCTTTCCGACAGAGAATATGTCGTCTCAGTGAGCGCGCCCGAGGCGTTGTCGTAGACCTGCACGGTAAAGTCATAGCACATGTCGCCGACTTCTGAGCCGTATTCCGATCCGGTGTCGGGCGGCGGCGCGACCACTTCCTCGTCAAAGAAATTATAGTAGAGCAGCGCGCCCGCCAGCAGCAATGCCGCCAGCGTATAGACGACTGCCTTGAACACCTTTTTGCCCTTGGCGCCGATGAGCGGACGGGGGGCTGCCTGCGTGCTCTCGCCGTGCGCGATCGTGACGGGTTGCGCGGTCTGCACGTTCTCGGGCGTCGCGCCGATCGCCGTCTGAGAGAGGGAAGCATTGACTTCTGCCGCGGCTTTCGTCGCCGCAGCGGGGCGTACCATCTGCGCCAGCGGCGCTTTGCTCGGCTGCGCAGTCTCGATCTCGTTTTCACGGACGAAGAACTGAGAGCCCTTCCAGCGGATCGCCTTGGTCGGGCAGACGGAGATGCATTCGCCGCAGTTGATGCACTCATGGTCGCCGACGCGCTTGATGTCCATCTTGCAGTGCGCGACGCACAGTCCGCAGTCGGTACACTTGTTTTTGTCCAGCTTGATGCCCAGCAACGCGATCTTGTTGAAGAAGCCGTAGATCGCGCCCAGCGGGCAGATAAAGCGGCAGAACGCCCTGTAAATAAAGACGCAGGCGAGCGCAATGGCGCAGAAAAGCACGAACTTCCAGGTGAACATGGGCCCGAGCATGCCGTACAGGTCGGCATTGTCGGGGTGAAA
Source organism: uncultured Clostridia bacterium (assembly GCA_944367185.1). GTDB lineage: Bacteria > Bacillota > Clostridia > Christensenellales > Borkfalkiaceae > Gallimonas. Next base: position 1,174 of record CALVWM010000012.1, read on the forward strand.
CAGCAGGCTGATCGCGCCGCCGAACGTGCCCGCGGGACAGACGAATTTGCAGAATGCGGGGATGAGGTCCCCCTGTTCGACAAAGGCGAGCGGAACCGCGATCACCAGAACAATGAGCAAAATGTACTTCAGGTAGGACAACAGGCGCGTCACTCTGCTCTTTTTGAGCTTGGGCGTCTTGATCTTATAGGCAAGATCCTGCAGGAATCCCGTGGGACACAGAAAGCCGCAGATCGTTCTGCCCAGAATGATCCCGAAGAGGGCGAGGATGCCCAGGACATATACGGGCGCGCGTGTTCCGGAGTTGGCAAGTGCGTTTTGCAGCGAGCCGAGGGGACATGCGCCGACCGCGCCGGGGCAGGAATAGCAGTTGAGCCCGGGGACGCACATGATCTTGCTTCCGCCCGTGTAGATCCTTCCGGAAATAAAGCCCTTGATATTGGCGTTGGTCAGCAGCGCCGCGTAGAGCTGGATGAGCCTTCTCTTGGTGGGGGCGTGGTTTTTCAGCCACCGCCCGATCGACTTGAAAAAGCCGCCGATTTTTTGAAAAAATGTCTTCATAACGATATTAACCCAGTCCGATACACTCCGTGCAGATGGCGACCGCCTTTGCGAGCAGCTCGTCCGCGCCGCCGTTGAGAATGCCCCAGATGATGAACGCGGCTGCGATCAGCAGGACGGCGATGCGCGCGATGAGGAGAAAGCGCGGGGAATCCAATGCCGTCTCTTTGCAGCCGGGCGCAGTTTTTGCCCTGCCTCCCTCTGCAAGGAGGAGCTTTGCCTGCGGCAGGATGCGCTTTGCAGAGATCGTGTCGAACACGGATGCGCCCAGGCAGGCAAGGAACGCCACCGCCGCGCAGGGCAGCACGCTGCGCACCAGCATGAGGACTGCGTCCGTCGCATCGCTCGGGTAGGCGGGGAAATTGAATACAAAAGCCAACGCCACGGCGGCGCAGGCAAGGCAGACGGCAAGGCAGCAGACCCATACGATCCTGCGCACTCTGCTCTCCTTTTGCAGCGCGGCTTTGGCGGCAAGATATTGTTCGCTCTCGCTCTCGCCCGCCATGCGCACGAGGCGCTCTGCCGTCGTTCTGTCGTCGGGAATGCGCTTCAAGACCTTTTTTTCGGGCGGAAAGACGAGAATGAGCACGCCGCCTGCGACGATTGCGGCGATCCACAGCCAGAAGGGGACTGCGATCGCGGAGACGCGCGCTACGACCAGCTCGCGAGAATACCCGGCGCCGCTGAAGTAGATGTCCGCCGCCTGCGCGGCAAACAACACGGCGATGACGACTGTGAACAGGGCAAGAAAGATGCCGTAACACAGGTGCAAGAGGTGTCTTGCAGATCGTGTCATGAGTTCCTCCGTTTTATATAAAAATTTCTTATCATTATAATACGCGACGGGACATCTGTCAAGGGATTTCAGACAGGGAAGAACAGGGCGGATCTTGCCGGAACGCGTCATATCGCGGCATTTTGCTTGACATTTTCCGACATTGGGCGTATGCTGTTTGCTATGGATACGCAAATTTACAAGAGCTGCATTGCCATTCTCGAAGAAGAGCTCGTTCCCGCGATGGGCTGCACCGAACCCATCGCCGTCGCCTATGCCGCGGCGCTCGCCCGCGATACGCTTGGCGCGATCCCCGAGGCGGTCGAAGTCGCCGTCAGCGACAGCATTCTCAAAAACGTCAAGAGCGTCATCGTGCCCAATACGGGGGGCATGCGCGGGGTTGCCGCCGCCGTCGCCGCAGGCATCGCCGCAGGAAAAGCGGAGCGCCTTTTAGAAGTTATCGCGGACGTGGATGACGCCGGTCGCCGCGCCATGGCGGAGTATCTCAAGTCCCGCCCTATCCGCGTCGTGCAGTCGGATACGGGCTGCGTCTTTGACATCGGCATCCGCGTCACGAAGGGGACGGACTATGCCTTCGTGCGCATCTCCGGGCATCATACCAACGTCGTGCATATCGAGCGGAACGGCGAAGTGCGCTTCGACAAGCAGACCGCGCAGGAAGAACAGGGCGCCAACGCCGCGCTCAAGGCGCAGATCTCCGTCAGGGAGATCGTGGAGTTCGCCGATACCGTCGATCTTGCGGACGTCGAGGAGTTGCTTGCCCGCCAGATCGACTACAATACTGCGATCGCGGAGGAAGGGCTGAAAAACGACTACGGCGCACGCGTCGGCAAGATCTTGCTGCAAGCGTTCGGCGACGACGTACATAACCTCGCCAAGGCGACGGCGGCTGCCGGCTCGGATGCGCGCATGAACGGCTGCGAGCTGCCCGTTGTCATCGTCTCGGGCAGCGGAAATCAGGGCATGACTGCTTCCCTTCCCGTCATCGTCTATGCGAAACAATATGCGCTCCCGCGCGAGCGGTTGCTGCGCGCGCTCGTCGTCTCCGATCTCATCACCGTTCACTTAAAGGCGGGGATCGGCTGCCTTTCGGCGTACTGCGGCGCGGTCAGCGCCGGATGCGGTGCGGGCGCGGGCATCTGCTACCTGCTGGGCGGCGGATATGACGAGATCGCGCACACCGTCGTCAATGCGCTCGCCATCGAGTCGGGCGTCATCTGCGACGGCGCAAAGTCCAGCTGCGCGGCGAAGGTCGCATCTGCGGTCGAAGCGGGCCTTGTCGGCATGGAGATGACCAAGCGGGGCAGCGAGTTCCGCGGCGGGGACGGCATTCTGGAAAAAGGTGTGGAGAACACCATCCGCAACGTGAGTGACCTTGCCCGCATCGGCATGCGCGAGACAAACGAAGAGATCATCCGTCTGATGATCAAGACGGTCTGAGTTTTTCACATGGCTGTCATCTGATTTTCATGCAGCGTTAATAAATTCGCGCTGCTCATAGCCGGAATAAAGAAAAGCGATAGCCGAATGATTTAAGCAAGGTTGAAATGTTTGACAATAGATACCTTTTTTCGGTATAATGATTTTAAGCGCGGAGAGGTTCCGTGCATTTTCAGGAGGCGAACAAACGATGAAAAAGCTGGTTTTGACAGCTGCCATGCTGCTCACGCTCGGGCTGGGCGTCTTTGCTGCATGCGCTCCGACGACAGAGGATCCCGGCCATACGGAGGATCCCGGTCATACGGAGGAGCCGGACGAGCCGGGAACTCAGGAACCCACCAACACCGACTGCGGGTCCTTTGCGGAGACGACGTGGGTCAGCGTCCACGGTACGCTCGATCTTGACGCGGGGACTTATACGGCGGCGTCCGATTTCGCGGTCACGGGCGTGACGGGCGAATACGAAGAGACGGAGATCTCCTGCACGATGGGCGGCGCGGCGTACACGCTTCGTTATAACAATGACGAGGGCAGGCTCGATCTGTACAATGCACAGGACGAGTTTGAATATTTCTTCTTTGCGGATGCGTCGTTCTTCTCGGGCACCTGGTACTCCGAGGATGATACTTCTGCGTACTACGTCATCTCCTCCGTCCCGGACGAGGACGGGTATTTTACCTGGAACATGTACGCCATGGGCTCCATGATCCCGTCTCTGACGGAGCGTGCGATCACGGTATTCATGTTCAACGAGGATGAGAACCGTACCGCAGGCATGTTCTTATATGTGCCCTCCGAGGGGTATTCCTACTCCTTCTCGAGCGCGGGCGCCGTGTACATGGGGCTTTCCGAATCGGAGAGCCTGGCGGTGACGACGTACACCGGCCCCTATTCCGCCGCATACCGAAATTCTTCCGGCGAGACGCTCGAGATCGATTTCGAGAACAGCACCGTGACCTATCGAGGGTCTACCGTGAGCTGCAGCCCCGGGCTCGGGACGTACGGCAGCGGCATCTGGTTCCGCCTCGGGGAGATCGACTACGCGCTCATCTATATGGGAGACGCGACCTATCTCTTCGGCGGCGGAAGGCAGGTCGCCTTTGCGCCCTATTCGGATAACTGGCTGACGGGCAGCGAGGAGGGGGAGGACACCTGGTCTGATCCTTACGATCTGTACCGTTTCGAGTTCCTCTCCGAGACGAACGTCCGCTTTAACGGGAACGAATATACAATGTCCGTTGCCATGGAGGACGGCCAGACGGTCTATCGCTTTGCGATCGGCGAGACGCCCTATACCATTCGTCCCTGCACGGGGACGTCCGACGTCTTTACTCTGGAGACGGAGAACTCGCTCTATCGCGGGCAGTACTTCCGCAACAGCGCGATGGATGCCTTCATGCAGACGTACAGCAGCAACTCCGACCTGCTCACGGTCTCCAACGACGGCGGCATCCAGGTCAGCATCTACAGCCTGGAGACGGACACCACGTCCCGCTATTCCGCAAGCTTTATCTACCTGGAGGACCTCGGGGCGATCGCAGTTGCATATAACCCCTATGGTACGCTGGGCAACACCTTCTATCTTACCAATGTCAATGCCGCGGGCATCTACTGGGCGATCGCGGGCAGCAACAGTTCGTATGCCGTTGCCGCGACCTATCTGACAGAGGATTTCCTTCCCACGGCGTGGGAGACCGTGTCCCAGGCGCTCGGCGAGGACAGCACTTACTACACCTCAGGCGGCGCGGAGCCCGTCACGATGCAGTTCGATCAGGAGCGCGGCACCGTGTTGCTGAGCGGCGAAGAGTACTATTTCTCCTGGGGCTACGGCTCGATCCGCGAGAACGCTTCGGGGGTCGAACTGTATCTCGTCATCAGCAACGAGCCTACCGATCCGACGCTGACGCAGTATGAGTATTGGCGCTACACGGTCATCCCCGGCGCGTACGGACTGGATGTACAGTATGCCGAAGTCGAGGTCGACGGTGCAAACGCCGAGTACATCGGCACGCCATACTGGATGACGTGCGTGCCCGACAGCCTGATGCGCTCCCTGCAGGAGATCTCGTTCGTCTACAACGGGCAGTACGCGCAGGAGTCCGTCGACTTCGCCGCGGACGGCACGCTCCGCATCAGCGAGATCGCGGGCGGAAGTGCAGAGGAGCTGCTGACCGACGTCGTCATTGCGAGCTACAGCCTGACCATCTCGGCCACGTCCGAGGGCGTGGAGACCATCACGGTCGAATATCTGCTCCCCGATAACACGACGGGTACGCTCACGATCGTCGACAGGACCTATCTCACCATCGGCAACAAGACGTATTCGCATTCCGACCTTGCGGCGGTGACGGGCAGATATTATGCTGCGAACGGGGACAGCCTCGAGCTGACCGAACGCGGCGGGCTTTCCGTCAACGGGACGAGCGTGACGGTGCTGCGGATCGATAACGACGTCGCGGGTCAGATCACCGTGACCTATCGTTACCGCGGCGTCGAGCAGACGGCAGTCTTTACGGCAGGCGGCGCGACGGTGGGTGAGACCGTCTACACCAAGGTGACCTTTACGCCTGCGCGCTTCGTGGGGACCTATATGGTGGGCGAGAATACCGTCACCGTCTCCGCTTCGATGGGGAATGCGAACAGCACGATCTCGCTTACGGCGAGCCTCAACGGCATTCTTGCAACGCCTTCTCTGAGCTATGCGGACGGTGCGCAGGTCCTCACTTTCTCTGCGTTCGATCCCAAATCCATGCGCCGCATCACATGCACCATGACGCTGGAGGGCAATTCACTCACCGTTGCGGTGGGCAGCGAGACGGATACGGCTTCGGCATCCGATTGGTCGCTCGCGGATTTCGACGGGGAGAGGACGGTGACCGGCTCGGACGGAAACACCTACACCCTGACCTGCGTGATGAAGGGCGAAGCGCCCGTATTCCTGCTCAACGGTCAGGTGTGCGACGGGTACACCGTAAACATCTCTGCGGACGGCACGGTGACGCTCTCCATGAGCTGTGACGGCGTGAGCGTAAGCGCAACGGAAGCATAACAGCGGGATCCCGCTTTCAAAAGACTTTCAAAAGACCGCCTGTTCCGGGCGGTCTTTTTCTGTGTCTGATGCATTGGATTTGCTATTGACTTTCCCCGCGTGATATGGTACAATGAACATATCAAGAGACGGGCGGGAGGCGCCCGGAAAGGAGATCAAATGGAATATACGGTTTCGCCCGAGGAGATCAAGCGGGTCAAAGGCATGGGGTTCTTGCAGGACAAGCGCTATCCCGACGTGTTCAATGCGCGCGTCATCACCAAAAACGGAAAGATCACGGCGCAGCAGCATCGCGTCATTGCAGAGGCGAGCGAAAAATACGGCTCGGGCGTCGTCACGATGACGGTGCGGCTGACGCTGGAGATCCAGGGGATCAAGTATGAGAATATTCAGCCGCTCGTCGATTTCCTTGCCGCGAACGGACTGCATACGGGCGGCACGGGCAAGCGCGTCAGGCCCGTCGTCTCCTGTAAGGGGACGACCTGTCAGTACGGTTTGATCGATACCTTTTCGCTGTCTGAAAAGATCCATGAGCGCTTCTACGAGGGCATGCGCGGCGTCGTGCTGCCGCACAAGTTCAAGATTGCGGTGGGCGGCTGTCCCAACAACTGCGTCAAGCCTGACCTCAACGACCTCGGCGTCATCGGCCAGCGCATCCCGACCGTCTATCTCGATCAGTGCCGCGGCTGCAAGAAGTGCCGCGTCGAGGCTGCATGTCCCATCAAGACGGCAAAAGTCGTGGACGGAAAGATCTCCATTCCCGAGGAGACGTGCAACCATTGCGGGCGCTGCCGCAATCAGTGTCCGTTCGGCGCTGTCACAGACTATCGGGACGGCTATAAGATCTATATCGGCGGCAGATGGGGCAAGCGCGTTGCGCAGGGGAGGGCGCTCAGGACCATCTTCACATCCGAAGAACAGGTCATGACGGTCATCGAGCGCGCGATCGCGCTCTTCAAGGACGAAGGCATCGACGGCGAGCGCTTTGCGGATACCGTCGCCCGCCTCGGATTTGACTATGTGGAGAACAAACTGACTGCCGGCATCTGAGCATGGCGGCAGGCGCAACCATGAAGTGTCTTTCTATGAACTTGTCACGCGCTCCCGCAAGGGAGCGCAGTCAATTTGCGTTCGCTTCTGCGCAGCGCGCGCGGCTCTATGCGGAATTTCGCCTCCTCGGCGGTTGCGTGCTGCTTGTCACCTGCCACCGCACCGAGCTGTACTTTACCTGCGCGCGGGAGCGGGCGGAGAGCTGCCTGCTGGAACTTGCGCATGCCGAACGGGCGGCGTTTGAATATTTCCCCGCGGCGGAAGAGCACCTGTTTTTGCTGGCGGCGGGGCTGGAGTCCATGCTTTTGGGCGAGGACGAGATCCTGGGGCAGATCCGTGACGCATACGAGGAGGCGCGCGCCGCAGGGGTGAGCGCGGGGCTGGACGAAGTCTTTCAGAGCGCCGTCCATTGCGGAAGGCGCGTGCGCGCGGAGACGAAGATCTCTGCCGTCGCATGCTCGATTGCGACGCTTGCCGCCAACGAGGCGGCGCGTTTTCTGCCCGGCGGCGGCAATGTGATGGTGGTGGGCGGAACGGGCAGGTTCGGCGCTTCCGTGCTCAAGAACCTCGCCGCGCATGCAGGTTTTACCGTCTATGCCGCAGAGCGCACGCACGGCGTGCCCGCCTCCGTCGCGGGGGACGTCATTTCCTTTCCCTATGCGGCACGGTATGCGCTCTTGGCGCAGATGCACGTCGTCATCAGTACGACTTCCTCGCCGCACACGGTGTTTGAAGCGCCGCGCGTTGCTGAGGGCATCCGATCTTCGCAAAGAGAGCGGCTCTTTCTTGATCTTGCCATGCCGCCCGATATTGACGGCGCGGTGGGCGAGCTGGCGGGCTGCAAGCTCGTTGGCGTCGATGCGTTCTCCCGTCAGGCAAAGGAGAACAATCAAAAGAAGCAGCAGGCGGCGCTCGCTGCCCGCGCGGTGGTTGCCGAATGTCTTTCGGAGTTATATGCCGCGCAGGCGTCGCGCCGTTATCTTTCGGCGTTCGGTGCGCCCGTTGCGGGGGAGCTCGCCCTGCTCAGGTCGCGCGATCCGCAGGCATTCGTTGCGCGGGTGAACGGACTCATCGGAGATAAATCATGAAGTGTTTTCCCTTTATGCACGAGATCGAGGGCGCGCGTGCCGTGCTCATTGGCGGTGGAAAGGTCGCCCTGCACAAGGCGCAGCGGCTTGCGCCCTTCGGGGCAGAGCTCATCGTCTGCGCGCATGAAGTCCTGCCCGAACTCAAAGCCCTTGCGCATACTGTATATACGGAATATGCGCCGCATTTGCTGGACGGCGCTTCGTTTGCGATCGCCGCGACGGACGATCGTGTACTTAATGCGCGTATCGCTTCCGACTGCCGCGCACGTCATATCCCCGTCAACTGTGTGGACGACAAAGAGTACTGCGACTTTTTCTTTCCTGCGCTCATCGTGCGCGGGGAGGTGAGCATCGGCGTCTCGACGGGCGGCGCGTCGCCGCTCCTGGCGGCGCTTTTGCGCGATCGTCTCGCGCGCGCCCTGCCCGAGAATCTCGAAGAGATCGTCGTCCGTGCCGAGCAGCTGCGCGCGGCGGGAGATCGCGAGGCGTACGAGCGGGAGCTGCGCGCCCTGTTGGAGGAATCATGAGGAAACTGAAGATCGGAACGCGCGGTTCAGCGCTCGCCGTGGCGCAGGCGCGCCTCGTGCAGGAGGCATTCATGAAACAGGGCGTGGAGAGTGAACTGGTCATCGTCCGCACGCGCGGCGATGCAGATCTCTCCTCACCGCTCTATGAAATCGGGCGCGGGGCGTTCACCGATGTCTTTTCAAAGATGATTGCATCGGGTGAACTGGACGTCGCCGTGCACTCCGCCAAGGACCTGCCCACGGACGAGGCGCACGATGTATTTTTCTGCTTGCCGCGCGCCGACGCGCGCGATGCACTCCTCTTTGCTGCGGAGCGGGAGGTCTTGCGCGTCGGGACGGGCTCGCCTCGCCGCGCCGCCGCCGTGCAGAAGCTCTTTCCGCGGGCAACCATCCTGCCCGTGCGCGGCAACGTCGATACGCGCATCCAAAAAATGCTCGCGGGTGAGTATGACGCGCTCGTGCTCGCCTGCGCGGGGCTGGATCGCCTCGGGGTTGCGCATCCCGCGATCGGGATCGAACGCCTTGACCCGACGGTGTGCGTCCCAGCGGCGTGTCAGGGCATCATCGCCGTGGAAGGGGAGACGGGGCGCCTCATTCATGACGCGGCGACGGGCGAAACTGCCCGCATCGAGCGTTCCTGTCAGCGCCTTTTGGGCGGCGGGTGCACGGGCGGCGTCGGCTGCTATTTTGACGGCACAACGCTATATGCCCAAAAGGAGGGCGTCGTCCGCTCCGCCGTATATCGGGATGCGCGCGACATTTTGACGCTCACGGAGGCGTTTGTATGAACCGCGTCGTTCTGGTCGGTGCGGGCTGCGGCGAGGGAATGATGACGCTCAAGGGCGCGGAGCTCATCAGGCGCGCGGACTGCATCGTCTATGACGCGCTCCTCGATGAAGGGGTGCTCGCCCTTGCGCCGCCCCGGTGTGAGAAGATCTGCGTTGGGAAGCGGGCGGGCGCGCACAGCATGAAGCAGGAAGAGATCAACGATCTTCTCGTCGCGTGCGGGGAGAAGTACCCGCTCACCGTCCGCCTGAAGGGGGGCGATCCCTTTGTGTTCGGGCGGGGCGGCGAGGAGCTTACGGCGCTCGCCCAAGCGGGCATTGCCTGCGCCGTCGTCCCGGGCGTGACCTCCGCCGTTGCCGCAGCAGAGCTTGCGGGCATTCCCGTCACCCACCGCGGCGTCGCGCGCGCATTTACGGTGATCACGGCGCATACCGCCCAGGGCGTGCCCGACGTCACGGATTATGCCAAAGCAGAGGGGACGCTCGTCTTTCTCATGGCAAAAGCGTCTGCTGCGCAGATCGCAGAGGGGCTGATTGCGGGCGGACGCTCGCCTCAGACGCCCGCCGCACTCATTTCGTGCGCGGGGACGCAGAACATGCAGGTGCGGCGCTGTGCCCTCGCAGAGCTTGGAACGTTCGCCCGCGAGTTGGAGGCGCCGCTGACCGCCGTTGTAGGCGAGGTATGCCGCCCCCGGCTGTTGGGCGAAAATTTTGATAACGTATTTGAAAAACCGGTGCCAAGCGGCGCGCGGGTTGCCGTCGTCGGTACGCAGTCGCACGTCGCGCGAATGTCCGATGCGCTGCTGGCGCGCGGCCTTACACCTTTGCCCTGTCCGATCGGGCGCATTGTTTCCCTCGATTTTGACGGCGTGTTTGCAGACTTTGACGAATACGACTGGCTGGTGTTCACGTCCGCGAACGGCGTGGACGTGTTCTTTGAACGATGCCGCGCGCTGAACATCGATCATCGCCTTTTTGCACGTCATCGCTTTGCGGCGGTGGGGGCGCATACGGCGGAGCGGCTCGCCGATTTTGGTTTTTACGCCGATCTTGTCCCAAGTGCGCAGACGACGCGCGCGCTTATTGAGGCGCTGAAAAATATCGCCCCGCGCGAAAAGGTCGCCGTTCTGTGCGCCAAGGCGGGCAATCCGCTCCTTAATAAGGCGGGCGTGCGCTACGATCTCTATGAGGTGATCTATGATTTGGACGCCCTGTCGCGTGCGGCGCGCGCGGTGCAGGGGGCAAAGTATGTGACATTCGGCTCCTTTGGCGGGGCGAGTGCGTTTTTGGAATTCGCGCCGCTGCCCGAAGGTGTGCGCGCGGTCTGCATCGGCGAGGAGACGGCAAAGGCGCTTCACGTGCGCGGCATCACGCCGCTCGTAGCCGCCGTGCCGGGCGCGGAGGCAATGGCAGACAGGATTTTACAGGAGGAATCATGCAAAGACTGAGAAGGCTGCGGCGCTCTGCCGCCATGCGCGATCTTGTCGCCGAGACGCAAGTGAGGACGGGCGCGCTCATTTATCCCATTTTCGTCATCGACGGGGAAAATATCAAGGAGGAAGTTCCCTCCATGCCGGGCGTATTCCGTTATTCGGTCGATCGGCTGGAGGAGATCGTGGACGAGATGCTCGTCTGCCAGATCGGCGGGACGATGCTCTTCGGCGTGCCCGCGCATAAGGACGAGCGGGGCAGCGAGGCGTATGCGGAAAACGGCGTCGTCCGGCGCGCCATCCGCCGCATCAAGGCGCTCTGTGCGCAAAAGGGCAAAGAGCTGCTCGTCATCGCCGATATCTGCCTGTGCGAATACACCTCGCACGGGCATTGCGGGGTGCTCCGTGGCGGCGACGTGGACAACGACGCGTCCTTGCCGCTGCATGCAAAGGCGGCGCTGGCGGCAGCCAGAGCGGGGGCGGACATGGTCGCGCCCTCCTCGATGATGGACGGCGTGGTCGCCGCCATCCGCGAGGCGCTCGATGCAAACGGCTTTGTCTCTACGCCCGTCATGGGCTACAGCGCCAAGTTTGCCTCCGTCTTCTATTCTCCCTTCCGCGACGCCGCGGACTCTGCGCCGCAGACAGGGGACAGAAGAGGGTATCAGATGGACTTCCGCAACGGGCGGGAGGCGCTGCGCGAGCTTGCCGCAGACGAGGCAGAGGGCGCGGACATCCTCATGGTCAAGCCTGCGCTCGCCTATCTGGACGTCGTGCACGCGGCGCGGGCGCAGACCAATCTTCCCCTCGCCGTCTACAACGTCAGCGGGGAGTATGCCATGGTCAAGGCGGCAGCGCAGGCCGGCATGCTGGACGAACGGCGCGTCGTCACCGAACTTTTGACGGCGTTCTTCCGCGCAGGGGCGGACATCGTCATCACCTATCATGCGCTGGACTGGGCGCATTGGCAGCGGGAGCATTCCGCGCGATGATCGGAAGGCAGCATATGGGTGAGAATAAACAGGATTTTGAACGGGCGCAGAGGGTCATTCCGGGCGGCGTCAATTCTCCCGTGCGCGCCTTCCGCGCCGTCGGGCGCACGCCACGGTTCATTCGCGAGGCGAAGGGGGACACGATCACCGACGTCGAGGGGAACACCTATACCGACTATGTGATGAGCTGGGGTCCGCTCGTTTTAGGGCATGCGTGCGAGGAGGTCGTGCGCGCTGTCACGGATGCCGCACGAAAGGGGCTTTCCTATGGTGCGCCAACGGGCAGGGAGACGGAACTCGCCGAGGAGATTTGCGCCGCCTGTCCGCACATGGAGCTTGTCCGCCTCGTCAATTCGGGCACGGAGGCGACCATGTCCGCCGTGCGCGTTGCGCGCGGCTATACGGGGCGGGAGAAGATCGTCAAATTTGCGGGCAACTATCACGGCCATTCGGACGGATTGCTCGTCAAAGCGGGCTCGGGGTGTTTAACGGGCGCCGTGCCGGACAGCCTCGGCGTCCCGCGCGGGTATGCCGGGGAGACGCTCGTCGCGCAGTACAACGATCTTCCAAGCGTGCGCGAGCTCTTTGAGGTAAACCGCGGCGGGATCGCCTGCGTCATCGTCGAGCCAGTCGCCGCCAACATGGGCGTCGTCCCGCCCGAGGAGGGCTTTTTGCAGGGGCTGCGCGCGCTCTGCGACCAAAACGGCGCGCTGCTCATCTTTGACGAGGTCATCACGGGCTTCCGCGTCGCCTACGGCGGCGCGGCGGAGCGCTATGGCGTGACGCCCGACCTTGCGGCATACGGCAAGATCGTGGGCGGCGGCATGCCGCTCGCAGCCTACGGCGGACGGCAGGAGATCATGTCCGTCGTCGCGCCGCTGGGCGGGGTGTATCAGGCGGGCACGCTCTCAGGCAATCCCGTCGCGACGGCGGCGGGGCTTGCGACGCTGCGCATCCTGCGCGAGGGGAAGGAGAAGATCTACCCCGCATTGGAGGAGAAGGGGGCGTATCTGGAGGCGGCGTTCCGCGCGGCGGGCGTGCCCGCCACGCGGGTCGGCTCCATTCTCACGCCCTTCTTTGCGGAAAACGCGCCCAAAAATTACGCCGAGGCGTGCGGCTGCGATACGGCGGCGTTTGCGCGTTACTTCGGTGCGATGCTGGACGCGGGGCAGTACGTCGCGCCATCACAGTTCGAGGCGATGTTTGTCTCCGCAGTCCACACACAGGCGCACTTGCAGGAGACGGCGTCCGCGATCGCCGCGGCCGTCGCCGCCGCGCGTCGGTGACGCATAGCTCTGCTCCTGCGGAGCTGTACGGAAATCACTACAGGAAAGTCCCGTTGAATGAGATTTCCTGTTCTCCCGATCAAACCCGTGCAGGCGCTGCTGAAACAGTTGTGCTTTGCGACTGTTTGTGCTATGATATGCTATGTAAGATCTTGCAGCGAACCGGGCTTTGGAAAAGGATTGCGTGCATACTGAAGATAAGGTTTATTTTATGAGTACTTTTGCTTTTGTTGTTGTGGTAACGGCAATCGCCGGGGTCGTCGGGACCGGTTTGGGCGGGCTGATCGGGGTCATCTTTACCCGCAATTCCGAAAAGATCGTCAGTTTGCTCCTGAGTTTTGCCGGCGGCGTCATGCTCTGTATCGTATGCCTCGATCTGCTTTCGGACGCACTCGGACAGGTCCCTGATTCTGTGGGCCATGTGTTCTTTGTTGTCGCCATGACGGCAGTCGGGTTTGGTATCATCTATCTGCTGAACGCGCTGATCGACCGAAAGACAAATCCGCAAGTCAAGCACATCGATAAAAATCATCCCAAGACGGCAGATCAGCTCTCGGAGCTGATCCATAGCGATCACTATGACGAGCACAAAAAGGAATACGAGGAGACGAAGGGACAAAAATCGCTGAGTCAGCTGTTCATTGCGGGGCTTGTCATGGCCTTTGCGATCGCGCTTCACAACTTCCCGGAGGGCATGGTGATCGGGGCGTCCTATGCAAGCGATGAAGCCACGGGCGGCGTAGGCGGGCTGGCAATGGCGGTCGTCATAGGTCTGCACAATATTCCGGAAGGGATGGCGGTGTCCGTCCCGCTTGTGGCGGGGGGCATGAAAAAGACAAAAGCGACGCTGCTCACGGCTGTCACGGGAGCGCCGACAATTCTTGGCGCGATGCTTGGCTATTTTCTCGGCACGCTCAGCCCTGTCATGCTTGCGCTCTCGCTCAGTTTCGCAAGCGGAGCCATGCTGTATGTCGTCTTCGGCGAGCTGCTTCCCGAAGCGATCCTGATGTGGCGTTCCAAGGCGCCTGCCTTTGCGATGCTCGTGGGACTGCTCGTCGGGGTCGTGATCTTGTTCGTATGACGGAAGGAACGTGCGGCCATACTGAGTTTTACAGAAAGGAGCTGAAGCGCCGGCCCGATGCGGGGTTGGTGCTTTTTGCTAAGAGAGATGCCGTCTGCCCGCAGGTGATCCGGCAGAGTTCTTCAAAGATCCGGGCGGCCGAAAGCCATGAGGAGGAAATGCAGAAACGATGAATTCTCTGCAACTTAGAGTGACGAAAAAAGGATATTCCTGCGAAGGGGATGCTGACTCGTTCCAGGGAGAAAGATTGGCGATCGTCTCGGAGTTTGGGGATAAGACGCGATATGCGTTGGATTTCTTATCCGATTTTCCGCGTAAGAACCTGATCGGGGAACTGTATATCGGCTGCGATATTTCGTCGTTGGAGCCGCTTGCCTGTTTTCCCAATTTACATACATTGACCTTTGGAAACAATGGAGCGCGGCAGGCCTTTGACCTTTCGCCATTCGCCAAACTCAAGACTCTGTCCGTGACGGGGGATATTGTCCTGCAACATGCCGAGGTATTGTCGCTCGATACCTTAGCGGTCGCCGAAAATAAGAGTTTTTCATTTGATAGCATTTCTCCGTGTTTGCGATCACTGTACTTGCGCAAGGTAAAAACGGAGATGACCGTAATTTCCCGTTTTCAGGTGCTGGAGAATCTTTCGCTGATCCAACTTCCAATCCAATCATTGGATGGGATGGGGGAATTGCGGCGGCTGAAACAATGTGAGATCGCCTATTGCCAAGGGTTAAGGGACTACCGCGGCTTGAGGACATGTTCGTCGCTGGAAGAGCTGGAGTTGAGCCACGTCAAGGGGGTCGTGCCGGAAGATCTGATCGGGCTTACCAGCCTTCGGAAGCTGATTTTGGCAGTCGGAGAAATACCGTCCATTGCGTTTTTGCGCCAACTGCCAAACTTGAAGTTTTTCAGCTTTGTCGGCACCAACGTTTTGGACGGCGATCTCACGCCCTGCCTGCAGCTCGAATACGCCGGCACATTGCATCGGCGCCACTCCAATCTGAAAGACGATCAACTTCCGGGACACGGGAAGTAGCTTGAAGAGCTGCCTTGATCAGGATAGAAAAATTTGGCTAAAAGAAAAACAGGACGCATGGTCCTGTTTTTGTGTATTATGGGATCTCTGCCATCGCGGCTTCCAGAAATTCGTCTTTTTCCTCGACAAGGCCGAGATGCGGGTGCTTGCGCAACACAGATCGCTGCATGGCGGCGGCTTCGTGGGAAAGTTGCTTATGTCTGCGCGCGGCGTCTATGTCGCCGCGTTCATGGCAAATGACGGCAAGCACTGCGTTTGCTGTGTAGAGATGGAACGGAAGGATCCAATGTTGCGTCTTAAGAAATCTCTCGGCTTCGTCATAGAGATCCGTGCGCTTTAGCTGTACGATGAGCTTGGGATAATCCAGCCATGCTCCGCTGATCAAAGTGGGCACTTTCAATTCCTGATATGCGGCCTCCCGATAACAGACGAAGGCCTTGTCATACAGCTTTCGCACATACAGGATCCTGCCGTAGAGATGCAGACAGTCGGCCCGAAAATCCTGCTCATCGGGGAAATCATGAAAATATTGATCCAACAGCGCAAGGCTCACGTCATAATAAGGCTCATACCGTGTTTCGTATAAGGTCACCGCTTGAATTTTCAAATACTGCGCCTTATGAAATTCACCCCTTGCCCGTTTCAGGTGCTGGAAGAAATCCTCTTCATCTTCCTTGGTCCATGTTTGTTTGCGATACCATTCGTTCATGACTGTAGTATATCATAGCATCGCGTCCATGTCAATGGCGAGCAATGTAACGCCGTAAGAGTATCGGGGGAAAGTGAGGGATTATCTTCGCCTTGCCATACGTTCAAAAGACTTGCGTTCTGCAAGGCTCGATGGCGTCGGGCTGCGCCCTGTCGTCGTGACAAGGCAAATTTTGCAACGGGCTTTCCTTGTGAAAAGCCCGTTTCTTTGATGCCTGTCACTCCTCTTTCTCAAAAATCTTTGCAAGCAAATCTTTTTGAGAATATTTTAGATTTCCTCATTTTAACCGCGCCTGCGCCTCCACCATCAAATTCCTCATCGTTTCAAAATCAAACCAAACATAAAACAGGGCAAAGAGCCCTGTTTTTTCTTGTGGCGGAGTGTTAGTAACGTAAATCGAATTTTCAAAAATACAATACTTAATCATTAAGTAAATGCTTTTGCATTTTTCGGGACATTCTAAAAAATGACGATATATCGAATATATTTCAGTATCTTTATATGCTATTGGCTTCAAATCATTGTCAGCATTTAAGATTTGACCGTCATAATACGAAAGCAATATTGGAGAGTGTGTTACTATTATAAACTATGAATTTTTAGCAAGAGCGTGAATCTTCGATAACAATCGCATCTGACTTTGAGGCGATAATGCCGATTCGGGTTCGTCCATAAAATATAAGCCGTTTGGGGAAAAGTTAGAAAATAGTTCATTAAAGGCTTCGCCATGAGATTGATTAAAAATGCTTGGATCTCCATAGTTATATTGAGAAGACGCTTGCGCCATAGTATAAAATGTTTCTGCTCGTAAAAAGAATTTCCATTTGGGGCTTAACCCCGACTTAATTATTGTTATGTATTGGTCGAGAGTAGATGTAGAATTATAGGTTTCATATAACATATTTCTTGTTCCGCCCTCTGCGCTTAAACCAGAAGATATCGCAAGCGATTCTATTATGGTTGATTTTACAGAATCGTTTTCTCCCATTATAAACGTTACCGATTTTTCAAATTAAATTTCCGTTAATCCGCCAATTATCGAAATATTAAACGGATATTTTCCGAAATCTTCAACTCGATTTCTGTTTAACCGTATGACCTTTATAAATAATTGTTCCGCATCTTAATGTTTACTTATGTAATAATAAATCCTCTAAGGTTTCGACAATACGCCCTTCCGTATCATAATATTTTTCTTTACAATTAGTAACTACACAATAACCAACTTTGTTTCCTTTCATATCGAAAATGATATTTTGGTTATCTATAATGCGCATTTCGCCGATTTGCCGACCTCCGCCACTGCTGAAAATTTTCAAATAAGCCATTTTTACCTCCTATTACTATGCAATATTTCATAAAGCAAATAATGCTTTCAATAGATGACCAACTTTATCGAACACATTCTTTAATGCCTTTTCATTATCGCCTTTTATATGACATTTAAAAATTCCGATTTGTTTGTTTTTGGTAATATCTTTTCTATTGCAAACCCTAATTGAATTTGCAGTCAATATATTTTTCCATTCCGTTATGATTTCTGCTGTGATATTGTTTGGTTCAACATTATATACAACAACTCTAAATTTGAGAGTATTTTTTTCTTTATCATAATCACGACTTCTGACTTCTATACTCGGCAAATCTTTTTCATGTCCATCAATAATAAATTTATAATAATAGTATTGTTTTTGATATGCACGGATTTCAGTGTTGTATAATAAGCCGCATATGGGGGTATAATCTTCAAAAAAAGAATGCCACGAATGTAACTGCCAATCGGAAACCTTTTGAGGACGATTTGAAATTGCGTTAAAAATATTAGACAAATTTTCGTAATAGTAATGCAAAATTTCATTATCAAAATCTTTTTTATTATTACTTTTCAAAAAGGTTTGAAACACTTCAAAAATATCTTTGACCTGTTTGATTTTCCATTCCGAATATGCATTTAAATTGGTAATTTCTTCTTTGCCTATTATATCAGTCTTGAAAAAAACATACCGCTTTTGACAAGAAGTATTGTAATGATTTTTTATAATGTCTTTATACCTATTTAATTGCTCATTATGCTCCGTAGAACTTATCTTATCTTCGATTATTATAACATATAAAACGCCTTGAAATGAGCATTTTATTAAAATATCTATGTTTTTGAATTGTTTTACAACATCGACGCTTGTGATAAGATTACTATTTTCTATCGACAGTGAATCCGAAATTAGCCAAGAAAGCATATAGCGAGAAAATATGCTTACTTCTTCTTGTTCGCAATCATAATTTGCAAACAGCCAACAAAGAAAAGCGTCTTGTGAAAGTTCTTTTGTAGCATATTTAAATAAATTTTTCAATTCAATACCACTCTCATGTTTTTTAATATTATAGCAAAATCAAACGATTTCTGCAAGCGTATACCATAGGCAAAAACGGATTTATGGCACTGTGGCGGGTGCTTGAATAAACAAGTGGCGTCGCTTCGCTCCGCCAGACAAGCACACGCTGTAACACAAACTAAAAGGCTTAACGAAAAACGAGAGCGAAGCGGAGTTTCGCGCTGAACCGCTTGCGAAATCTTCCGCTTTTAAGCTCTCCCGTGTTTTTCCTTTTTTGCAGCCTTTTTACTTTGTCGTACGATATTATGCTTGTTATTCTCCGAACATTGCCTTTCGTGGGCATATTGTCGCATACTCCTCGGGAAAGTAAACGGTCGTAAAATCCTTGCGTAAACGTCTGAATTAAGAGACGGCAAAGCAAGGATTTTTCTTTTGTCCGCTGACTTTCCCATACAGATATTAAAGATACTTTCCTTTTATCGTCATATGCTCCCTTTTGCCTGCCGAAAGGCAATCAAATTTCGGAGGTAAAAGACAATGGAAAAGGAAAGAAAAGGTTACTAAGTTTTAGGCGAGAAAACATGCTCGGGAAACGTTGTTCATAGGGAAAAATTATTTATTCGGGGTTGTGTGATCGGTGAGTTCGAATCGCAACCGACAGGGCAGGATTTTACCTCGCTTATTCGAACTCCCGTTAAAATCATAAAAATGGCTCAAAATGTTTGTTTATGTGTAGAATAAAGTAGTTTAAATAAGAAAAAATCCTAAACCGAATTTAGGTGTTCGATTTAGGATTTGTTTGGCGGAAGGTGAGGGATTCGAACCCCCGGAAGCTCTCACTTCAACGGTTTTCAAGACCGCCGCGATCGACCGCTCTGCCAACCTTCCGGATAAACGCCGCCATGCGGCGCTGTTTTGTTTTTACGATTTGCAGATCTCTTCGATGGTCGCCAGTTCCTCGGCGGAGAATACAGGATTTACCTTGATGTTCTCCAGGATCTGCGCAGAGGACGACGCACCGATGATGACGCTGGGGACGACTTCGTCCTTCAACACCCACGAGAGAGCGAGGGCGGGAAGCGTCTGTCCGCGTGCGTCCGCCACATCGCGCAGCTTGGCAAGCTTTGCAAAGAAGGCGGGCGTCAGCGTCTCTTCTTTGAGCGTAAAGCTCTTCTTGATGCGGCTGTCCTCGGGAATGCCGTGTACATAGCGTTCGGTCAGCAGTCCCTGCGCAAGAGGGGAGTAGGCGATCAGGCCGAAGCCGTTTTCCCTGGCAAAGTCCTTGAGCCCGTCCGCCTCGACGCGTCGATCGAGCAGATTATAGCACACCTGATTGAGCACGAAAGGTGTCTTGAGTTCGCGGAATACGCGCACCGCCGCCTCCGTCTGCTCTTTGTTGTAGTTGGAAATGCCGATATAGAGCGCCTTGCCGCGCTCCACAAGCTGGTGCAGCACATAGCACGTCTCTTCGATGGGCGTCTCGGGGTCGGGGCGGTGATGATAGTAGATGTCCGCATATTCGATGCCCATGCGCTTTAACGAAGCGTCCAGCGAGGCGACGAGATATTTGCGATTCCCGCCCTTGCCGTAAGGCCCGCCCCACATGGGGAATCCCGCTTTAGTGGAGATGAGCATCTCGTCGCGGTAGGAGGAGAAATTCTCTTTCAGGATCTTGCCGAAGTTCTCTTCCGCGCTGCCGCCGCGGGGACCGTAGTTGTTCGCGAGATCGAAAGCGCAGATACCCTTGTCAAACGCGGTGAAGATCATGTCGCGCATGACTTCGAAGTTATCGACGCTGCCGAAGTTCTGCCACAGCCCCAGCGAGATGGCGGGGAGTTTCAGGCCGCTGTTTCCCACACGGCGGTACTCAACCGCCGCATTTTTATAGCGCATCGGATCGGGCAGTCTTTGTTTGTTGCTCATCAGACGCTTGAACGTGCTCTCGTCCATGTCATACCTCCAAAAACGCGGATATTGTATCATAGGGCGGGAAAAATTGCAAGCGATTGCAGGCACCCGAAATTTACTTTGTGCATATCTTGGGAAAAAGGGGGACTTATGGATCATTTGCATATCATCCGCGCGCTCTCGCCTGCATATGCGGGGCGGGACGGGGAACTGACGGCAATTTTGCAGTACGTCTATCAGGGGATCCTTCTGGACGGCTGCGGAAAAGGGGAGGAGGCAAAAAAGCTGCTGCATATTGCGGTGGAGGAGATGCGTCATCTGGAGATGATCGGCGCGCTTCTCGTGAAATTTGGCGTGCCGCCCGTGTTTACGGCATGTCCGCCCTATCCCGTGGGCTACTATTCGGCGTCCAACGTCGACTACGTCAAGCCCTATCCGCAGATGCTTGCGGCGGACATTTCGGCGGAACAGGAGGCGATCGCCTGCTATACGCGCATCCTCTCCTGCGTCAAAGATGAGGAAGTTTGTTCCGTCGTTACGAAGATCCGCGCGGACGAGGAGCGTCATCTTCACATTCTGCGGGAGATGCAGTCCGCTCTTTAGCGGGCAGATCGCCGATCGCGGCGGCGGGCATTTCGGGCATGAACTTCCAGTATCGTACGGGCATATATCCCTTCATCTGCTTCAGCCGCCTGCGCGAGGGGATATTGACGCTCGCATAGTACCTGCGCCAGAGCGCCTGCCAGCCCTCTTCATCGGCGGAGAGTACGATCTCCGCTCTTTCAAGAGGGGCGGTGAAGGCATGAACTCCGTCCCAGACGGCGGCCTTTGCGCGGCGGACGTCGTGGATGACAAAGGGGATGTCCGGGATGCGGCCGTGGAAGTGGGGCAGGAGCAGTTCGCTGATGTCGTTGTCGGGCGAGATCGGGGCATAGAGCGCGCCGCTCTCGCTCTCCATAAAGCGGACAAATCCCTTGAAGCGGTGGACTTCGAAGGTGACGCGCCGCATGCACTCGCTTGCGGCAATGACGGCGTCCTCGGAGAGCATGCCCCGCACGGGGCGCTTGCGCAGTGCAATGAACCTGAAGTAGCGGTATGCGATCTGTCCGCGGTCCTCTTCGCCGCTGCGAAGGAGGATGTCGAGGTCGTGCATGCAGCCTTGATCCAGCTCGGAGAGCCGTGCTTCGCAGCGCCGCGCCTTTTCCGGGTCGGCGCGGACAAAGACGCTCTCCTGCCCGAGCGTGAGCTGGCAGTTCCCCGCCGTGAGAAAGGCGTGTTCGTCGCGGAAGGCGAGCAGGAATGCCGTCAGAAAGGCATCTTTGCTGCCGTCAAAAAAATAGATCATAGTTCCCCCGTGAGCGCCGAGCGCGCGGCTTCCAGTCGCAGGGGCATGCCGAGTGAGGAGGGACTGTCAAAGAGGGAGAGCTGACGGGCATTTACCCGCGCTTCGCCCGCCGTCAGCAGTCCGCGGACAGCGGAAGGACTGTCTGAGCCGTAAAATTTCCCGCCTGCCGTGATAAAGTGCCTTGCGCGCTTTAAGACGACGCGCATTTTTTTGAGGTGTTCGAAAGTGAGGGTCGCGTACCGCCGCGCGGACAAGATCTTCTGCGCGCTCTTCGCGCCGATCCCGGGCACGCGCAGCAGGATTTCGAGGGGTGCGCGGTTGACCTCCACGGGAAAGAGGTGCATGTTGCGCAGCGCCCAGGCGCATTTGGGATCTAAATCGAGGGGGAGATTTTCCTCCGCGGGGACAAGCTCCTCCACGTCAAACCCGTAAAAGCGGAGCAGCCAGTCCGCCTGGTACAGCCGGTGTTCGCGGAGCGCGGGGCTCTGCACGGCGGGCAGAACGCTGTCCTCGACGACGGGGATATAGGAAGAGTAGTACACGCGTTTGAGGCCCGTGACGCGGTACAGGCTCTCGGTCAGCCGCAGGATCTGTCCGTCCCGCTCCGGGGAGGCGCCGATGATCATCTGCGTCGTCTGCCCCGCCGGCAGGAAAAATCCCTTGCATTTTTCCGCTTTGAACACCGCCTTCTCGCGCTGCAGCTGCCTCATGGGGAGGAGCAGGCTTTCCTTGCTCTTCTGCGGGGCAAGGAGTCTGAGACTGCTCTCGCTCGGCAGTTCGACGTTATAACTCATGCGGTCGGCGTATTTTGCTGCCTCCGTGACCAGCTCCGGGTCTGCCTTCGGAATGCCTTTTAAGTGGACGTACCCGTGAAAATGGTACTTCGTCCGCAAAAGCTTTACCGTTCGGACGAGCTGCTCCATGGCATAGTTCGGCGACTTATGTACGGCGGAGGAGAGGAAAAGTCCTTCGATGTAGTTGCGCTTGTAAAAATCCACGGTCAGCTCGCACACCTCGTCGGGCGTGGCGCTCGCGCGCGGAACGTCGCAGCTTCTTCGGCTCATGCAATACTTGCAGTCGAATACGCAGTCGTTGCTCATGAGCAGCTTGAGCAGTGAGACGCATCTGCCGTCGGGCGTAAAAGAATGGCAGCAGCCGTCGGGCAGCCCGTTTCCGATGCCGCCCTCGTTTTTTCGTCCGCTCCCCGACGAGGAACAGGAGACGTCATATTTTGCGCTTTCCGTGAGGATCTTCAGCTTGCTCTCCGCGATCATGCCGTCATTATACCATATGCCGGCGGAAAAGTCAAACATTCGTTCGATAAAAATATAAAATAATGTATGTCAAGCGGTTGTCAAAACGCAGACGGTTGTGGTATAATGATACTTAAGAAAGTGAAGGATTTCACTAAAATTTCACGCAACGATTAAGAGAGGATAAAGGAAGGTATGTATAATCGGAAGGAAAGAACAAGGAGGATGCCATGAAGATACTCATCGTTGACGACGAGGAAATGATCCGCGCCGTCCTTCGCGAATATATCGAGTTTGAAGGCGGAGAGGCGGACGAAGCGAGCGACGGCATGGAGGCGGTGAAGCTCTGCCGCGAGCGGGATTACGACGTCATCCTGATGGACGTCATGATGCCCCGTCTGGACGGGTTTTCCGCCGTCAAGGAGATCAGGAAGTTCAAGCAGACTCCCGTTATCATGCTCTCTGCGCGCGGGGAGGAATACGACAAGCTGTTCGGGTTCGAGATCGGCTCGGACGACTATGTCACCAAGCCTTTCTCGCCGAAAGAAGTCATGGCGCGCATCCATGCCGTGATGAAGCGCGGCAAGGGCGCGCAGACCTCGCAGGAAGTCTATGAGTTCGAGGGACTGCATATCGACATGGAGGGGCGTACCGTCACGGTGGACGGCGAAAAGGCAGAGCTCACGCCCAAGGAATACGAGCTGCTGTTCTACTTCGTGCGGCATAACGGCGTTGCGCTGACGCGCGAAAGGCTGCTCAACAAGGTGTGGGGGTACGACTTCTACGGGGACGACCGCACGGTGGATACCCACGTCAAGATGTTGCGCGGCAATCTGAAGGAATACCGCAAATTTATTGTGACGCTCAGAGGGCTGGGGTATAAGTTCGAAGCCTGAGCGGATCCGGGGCAGGGCTATGGGCAGCGAGAGAGGGAGAGAAAAAGAAAAAAAACAGACCGCGGGGATCAGTCTGAGCTTTCTCCTGTGGTTTGCATTTTCCATGTTCGCGCTCATGGTCGTCGTCGTGTTTGCGCTTGTGCAGAATGCGCTCGTGACCCGTCAGTACCGCGAAAACGTGCTGCGGTACATGGATGATACCGGGGATCAGATGCTTGCCGAGATCGCGTCCGGGCAGAGCTCCGCGACGTTGGAGCGGCGGCTTCTGTCCATTGCGAACAGCAACGGCTGTACGGTGTGGCTGTTCTACGAGAACGGCACGAGCGCCTTTGAATATACGACGCAGACCGAGGATTTCTCCGACTTGGCGGAGTTTCTGACGGAACAGCGCGATGCGGACAAACTGCCCACATTTCTGCTTTCGGGGAACGATGAGATCATCCTCGTGAATGCGACGCAGGTAGAAGGGCGTCCCGCGTTTTTATATCTCTCAACGTCCACGCAGCTGCATGCCGCGCTGGAGTCCGGGCTGCGCTGGATGTCTCTCATCACGGCGCTCGCCGCCGTCGTGCTGGCATTTGTCGTGAGCGGCATCGTCACACCCTTCATCACGCGTCCGCTGACCGAGGTCACGGCGCGCGCAAAGGAGATGGCGCGCGGCAATTACGACATCAATTTCAAAAAGGACTATTACTGCGCCGAGATCGGCGAGCTTTCCGAGGCGCTCGAATACGCGCGGACGGAGATCTCGCGGGCGGACGTCGTGCAGAAAGAGCTGATCGCCAATGTCTCACACGACTTCAAGACGCCGCTCACGATGATCAAGGCGTATGCCTCGATGATCCGCGAGATCTCGGGCGATAACAAGCAAAAGCGCGACGCGCACGCGCAGATCATCATCGACGAGTGCGACCGTCTCACCCTTCTGGTCAGCGATCTGCTCGATCTGTCCAAGCTGCGCGCGGGCATCGCAAAGGACAATATCACGTATTTCGATCTCTCCGACGAGGTGCGCGCGGTCGCCGATCGCTTCTCCTACCTCAAAGAGACGGAGGGGCTGATCGTCGAAACGGAGATCGAAGACGGCATCTTTGTCGATGCGGACAAAGAGCGCATCGCGCAGGTCATGTATAACCTGATCGGGAATGCGGTCAACTATACGGGCGAGGACGACAAGCGCGTCCGCATCAAGCTCTTTTCCAAGGCGGGATGTGCCCGCTTTGAAGTCATCGACACGGGCAAGGGCATTCCCGCCGACGAAGTGGATACCATCTGGGACCGCTATTATCGCTCCGGAAGAACGCACAAGCGCGCCGTCAACGGGACGGGGCTGGGGCTGTCCATCGTCAAGAATATTCTTTTGCAGCACAACTTCCCCTTCGGCGTCATCTCCGAAGAGGGAAAGGGGAGCTGTTTCTGGGTGGAATTTCCCACTCCGGCGCAAAAGCGCGGCGATAAGAGCAAAAAGGAGGAGTGAGTGCTCACTATGAATCGCAGATTGAGCGCCGTTTTGCTGCTGATCCCGATCACGGCGGCGGGCGGCGCGTCTCCTGTATCGGGTGTTGCGGCGGATGCTGCCGTCGCTCCGCCCTATTATCAGGGCGCACAGAGCGCGGGCGTCATTCCGGAGAGCGGCAGCCCCGTCAGGGTCTCGAGCGAAACGCTCACTTTTTCCATCGGGACGCTGCCCGCATCGCCGAGCGGGGACATGTCGCTCGGGATCGGCGCGTCGCTGACGGCGGAGTATCTGCTCGCGAATCCAACGGGCGAGGATGTGTCCTTCCGCCTCTTCCTGCCCGTCGGGACAAAGACGGATTATGTCTCCGCAGTTCCGGATGGCGCGACGGCGACGGTCACGGCAGACGGGGTCACGCTGGATCCTTCCGTGCGCTACACCTATTCTGCCGATGATATTTCCGCAAAGTTTTACGGGACATACGACATCATGGAGGCGATCCCTAAGGATACGTACGATGAAAGCGCGTATGCGCGCGACATGCAGGTGCATGTCTACCGCTACCGCGTCACTATTCCCGACGTGGAGGGCGCCGAGTCCTGTTACTTCCTCTTCTCCTATGACTGCAACACGCGCAAGACGCGGGTCATCAATTTTTCCGGCGTCAACGGCGTCATCTACAACGGACGCGGTTACAGCGCGTGCGGCCTTCCGACGGGGCGTGAAAGCGAGGTGACGGTCGTCGCCTTCGGCGAAGCGCCGAAGAACATCGAGACGTATGTGAGCCGCTCCCGTTCCGAGGAGAGCGAGGTCGTCGCGGATGCCGTCATCGAGGGGCAGGCGGAGGAGACGACGTTTGAAGCGTGGGCGTTCTCCATGTATGAAGCGGCGTGCGGATCGGCGCCGGTAAACAGGACGGACTGGTACAATATCGTCGCCGAAATCATGGAGGACGGCACATATCTGAGCTACCTGCCAGTGACGGACCAGGGCTTGCAGAACCTTGCGGGCGCGCTCAGATGCTGGTACGAATATGAGCTTACCGTGCCTGCGAACGGGACGCTCGTCCATACCGTCTCCCGGCCCGTATTTCCGGATACGCTGGGCGGGGACAGCACCTCCTGGGTTTTTGACTACGATTTCTCCGCCGATGCCTGCTGGGCGGGGATCGACGGCATCACCATCCACATCGATACGGACTATATCCTCGAGAGCAGCTCCCTGCTGTTCAACGAACGCGAAGGGGGATATACCTGTACGAGGGACAGCTTGCCCATGGGCGATCTCTCGTTTACGCTCGCGGAATCGGAGGAGGCCGCCACGACGTACGATCCGTACGAGGGCGGTGTTTCGACGCTCAACTCCGTACTCATCCTGCTCGGCGTCGTCGCAGGGGTCGCCGTCGTCACGGTGGTCGTCGTGCTCGTACACCGTCATCGCACCAAAAAGGCGATCGAAGAACAGCAGCGGCGTCTGGACGGCATGCACGCACAAAACGGCAGGGTGGATATCGGCCGCGATCCCGCGGACAAAGATGACGGCAAAAAATAGGCGTAAAACGGGGAGCGCGCGGCGCTCCCTGTTTTATACAATGCAATTTTATTGGACTTTTTGCGCAAGATATGCTATAATATTGCGCGCAATCAGACAAGATATCGTGCAGGCGCTCCTTCGCGGGGCGCTCTGCCGCGGAGCAAAAACCATGTTAGAGTTACAGCATATCAGTTTTGTCGCCGCAGACGGCGATACCAATAAAGAGATCCTCGACGACGTCTCCTTCCGTGTGGAGGAGCCGTTCGTCGCGATCACAGGTCCCAACGGCAGCGGTAAAAGTACGCTTGCCAAGATCATCGCGGGAATTCTGACCCCTTCGGAGGGCAGGATCTTGCTGGACGGCGAGGACATTACAGCCCTTTCCGTCACCGACCGCGCCCGCCGCGGCATTTCCTATGCCTTCCAGCAGCCGGTCCGCTTTAAGGGGCTGACCGTCAAGGATCTCGTCTCTCTGGCGGCGGGGAAGCGCCTCACGGTGAGTGAGGTCTGTTCCTATCTCTCCGAGGTGGGACTGTGCGCAAGGGACTACATCGACCGCGAGGTCAACGCCTCGCTCTCGGGCGGGGAATTAAAACGCATCGAGATCGCGACCGTCCTCGCGCGCGAAAAGCGACTCACCGTGTTCGATGAGCCGGAGGCGGGCATCGATCTCTGGAGCTTCCAGAGCCTGATCACGGTGTTTGAGAAGATGCACGAGCGCACGAAGGGGAACATCCTCATCATCTCCCACCAGGAGCGCATCCTCAATATCGCGGACAGGATCATCGTCATCGCAAACGGCAAAGTACAGAAGAACGGCAGCAGGGAGGAAGTTCTTCCCGGGCTGCTCGCGTCGCGGGCTTGTCCCGTGCTCGCAAAGTGAGGCAAACATGGACGAATTGGAAAAAATGCTGCTGATGCAGGTCGCCGATCTGCACAAGGTGCCGGACGGCGCATACAATATCCGAAAGAACGGCGAGGCGGACGGGCGCCGCAGCACGCCGCATATCCGCATCGAGAGCCGCAAGGACGGAAAGGCGGGCATCGACATCTTCGTCTCGGGCGAGACGAAAGGGGAGAGCGTGCATATTCCCGTCGTCATCACGGAGACGGACTACAAAGAGCAGGTCTATAACGACTTCTATATCGAGGACGGCGCAGACGTGCTCATCATCGCGGGCTGCGGCATTCACAACTGCGGCGAGGCGACGAGCGAGCACAGCGGCATCCATACCTTCCACATCGGAAAGAACGCCAAAGTCAAGTATGTGGAAAAGCACTATGCCTCGGGCGACGGCAACGGCGAGAACGTCATGAACCCGACGACGGATATCCGGATGGCGGAAAATTCCCGCATGGAGATGGAGACGACGCAGATCAAGGGCGTGGACTCCACCGTGCGCACGACGCGCGGCGTGCTCGCCGCAGGGGCGGAGCTCGTCATTCGCGAAAAGATCTATACGCACGGCAAACAGTTCGCCAAGACGGATTTCTCTGTCGAGCTCGACGGCGACGGCGCGGGCGCGGACGTCGTGTCCCGTTCGGTCGCGGCGCAGTCGTCGCGGCAGGAGTTCTATCTGCGCATCGACGGCAACGGCAAATGCCACGGCCACAGCGAATGCGACGCCATCATCATGGACGAAGCGAACGTCGTTGCGATCCCCGCGCTCGCGGCGAACAGCGTGGACGCGGAGCTCATCCATGAAGCGGCGATCGGGAAGATCGCGGGCGAACAGCTCTTAAAGCTCATGACGCTCGGGCTCACGGAGCAGGAAGCGGAAGAGCAGATCATCAAGGGCTTCTTAAGCTGACGGGATCGGCGCAAAAATCGGGGAGCGCCCGCGGCAAGCGCGGCGTTTTCCGGTTTTTTTTCATGCTCTGCGGGATTTTTTGGCGAAAAAGGGAAGGTCAAGAAAAATTT
This sequence comes from uncultured Clostridia bacterium, assembly GCA_944367185.1. Classification (GTDB taxonomy): domain Bacteria; phylum Bacillota; class Clostridia; order Christensenellales; family Borkfalkiaceae; genus Gallimonas. Next base: position 29,652 of record CALVWM010000012.1, read on the forward strand.
ACATGGATTTTTCGCATTTATATTGACAACGCCCGCGCGATGGGATATAATGTTAGACAGAAAATAATGTTCAGGAGGAATTCATGAGCAACGAAATCATTCCCGAGAAGAAGCCTTTGACGGAAGAGTATCTGAAGAAGATGGATGCTTATTGGCGTGCCGCGAACTACCTGTCGGCAGCTCAGCTCTATATGCTGAAGAACCCTCTTCTCCGCGAACCCTTGACGCGTGACCAGGTCAAGAAGAAGATCGTCGGTCACTGGGGTACCGTGCCGGGACAGAACTTCATCTATGTCCACCTCAACCGCGTCATCAAAAAGTTTGACCTCGACCTCATTCTCTTGTCCGGTCCCGGTCACGGCGGCAACTTCTTTGTCGCGAACTCCTATCTCGAAGGCGCTTACAGCGAAGTCTATCCCAACGTTTCCGAGGACGAAGAGGGCATGACGAGACTGTGCAAGCAGTTCTCCTTCCCCGGCGGTATCTCCTCGCACGTCGCGCCCGAGACGCCCGGTTCCATCAACGAGG
>CALVWM010000013.1 GCA_944367185.1 uncultured Clostridia bacterium
TTCCGATACGGAGACGTCATAGCCGGTGGCGACGCTGTTTTGCATGGCGGCATAAATGCCCTTGCACTGCGTGCCCCGGAGCGCCATGGAGAAGCACGACGCATCGATCGTGCCGCCCTGCGCCGTGATGCCGTTGACGTTCGAGCCCCGGAGCGCCATGGAGAAGCACGACGCATCGATCGTGCCGCCCTGCGCCGTGATGCCGTTGACGTTCGAGCCCGTGACCTGAAACTGTACGGAATATGTGTTGTTCGTCCGCAGGCTTCCGTCGATCGTGAGCGTGCCTCCGCTCATGTCGATCGCCGAGCCATTGTCCGCCTCCTCGCCCGTGGCCCCTTGGGACACATCCTTATTGAACGTACCGGCAGTAATATCCAGCGTACCGCCGTTCATTTCGATCGTATTTCCCAGCTCGGAGGAGAAGTTCCCGCCCGAAACGGTCACTTCGCCCGCCTCGCAGCGGATACAGACCGCGGCGCCGTGCGCTGTAAAGTTCGTTCCGTTCTCATTGCTTGCCTGCGAGACGATGAGCTTTCCCGCGTTGTTGGCAGTATCTGCCAGCGAGAGAATGCCGTAGGTATTGGCGACGTCAAACTGATTGACAAAGTCTCCGCCGCGCGCATAGCCCTCGCCCGCCGTCATGCGGATCGCCGCATACGGCCAGATAAGGCCGTAGTTTGTGAGCGAGACGTCGGTTTGTGTGCCGTCGTCTTGTGTTTCGCTTTGCGTGCCGCTCTGCGCCAGCTCTTTGACGTCCCAATAGCCGTAGATCACGTCGTAGGTTGCCGTTCCATCTTCATGCTCGGTGGTCTGATAATAGTAGTAGAAATCGCAGGACGCGACATCGCAGGGGACTTCGAACTTTCTGCCGTCGACCAGAAGATCCCCTTCCGCAATCCCGGCTTCCGCATCCGCCTCCGTCGCGAGACGGCCGACTTCCTCGGTTTGGACCAAAAAAGTATCCTCGGGCAGGAAAGAATAACCCGATCCGCCGGAGCTCCGATAATAGTTGCCCGCCGAGATGACAGGCACGCGGTCATTCACGTCAATCGACGAATAAGAAGTCCCGCTGACACGATCGACAGCGTCAGGGTCAGTCACGCCGCCGCGCGAATACAATGCCACATCGACAGTCGGCGCAGAGAGCGTGCCCTGATACGCCGTATCATACTCGTTTGCGCGCGGGCCGCTTTCATAGCTGCCCGAGCCGATGGTCATAATGCCGCCGCTGACTCGCAGCGCGCTGCCGACGGGATTGTAAAACGCGCCGCCGCCCTTGGAATCGTACACAAGCACGACGGACACGCCGCGCGAGACGTTGAGCATGGGGTTGCGGCTGTTTCGCACGACCACCGTGCCGTTGAGATCGAGTACGAGGTTGCTGGCGACATCCTGCACTTCCGTCGTGATGACAAAGGGCTGCTCGGCATCCTCGGAGATCTGAATGTAAGAGTAGCCGTTCTCGATGGCGTCGTTCAGCTCCTCGGGATTGTTGACAACATACTTTTCCGTGCCGATAAATTCAATGGTGTCGTCATAGGTGCTGTCGCCGAGAGAGCCGCCCTCATATCTGCCGTATGTGAAAGTATAGACAAGCGACGCCGCCATCAAAGAGATGATGAGCGCCGCCAACAAGATCGTGACGAGTATTTTTTGCACCTTTTTCGTCATAGGTCCCTCCTATTGCCGCAAAAAGCAAAAGGTCATATCGTGGCGGATGTCGACGGCACGACGCTCGACTGAACGAAGCTCACGCTGATGCTCGTCGAATAGCCCTTTTCGCTCGCTCCGACGTAACGGGACGTACCGGTCGTACCGCCGTTCATCGTCTTGAGCGTCGTCCGGTCAAAGTCATCGCTCAAATCTTCCAGGCGGCTTTGGGCGACGTACACCGGCGTCGACCCGACACAGACATAGTAATCCCCATTTAACGCCATGTCGTGCGGGATAACCGCATCGGCCTCATGCAGGCGCGCAATGTGCTGATACGCCCTGACTTCGGGCGTGGCGGGGGAGTCCTCCGTCGCCGGGACGGCAAACTCCCTGATCAGGCGCACGGTCGTGTTTTCTTCCGCAAGAGCTCCGCCGGCGCTTGTGCTGTACCGCACATCGGTATAGTTGAAGTGATAGCCCGTGACCGTGAAGCTCGTGCCCTTTGCCGTGACAGGCGTCAGCTGCGCCTGATCGACGAGATCCTCCCAAAAAGTTTTGGGAACAGTCTTATCTTCGCGATCGTCCGCATCGTCGCCCGTGGGGAACTCGATGCCGAGCGCCTTTGCACGGATGGCGTTGGTCCAGGTGAGGAACAGCACATAGGTATCGGACGATTTTGCCTCGACCGACATGGGAAACTCGATCTCGATCGTATAGTAGGGGACGCGCGCTTCGCAGTCCAGATAGAGCGCGGGCAGCGCCGCATTTGTCGTCTGATTCTGCCGCGTAAAGCCGAGCGAGAATTCGACATCCCGCATGCTCGCCGAAATGGTCATTTTCCAGCTGTTTTCAGGCTCGTTTTCCACGGTCGTGCTATGCCGCGTCGCCGTGACCGCGCCCGAAAAGTCCGTCGTGATGCCCTGCGCATCCTTGGTCTCGGTGATCTTGCCGCGCATCGCGAGGACGGACTCCCTTTCGCCCAGCTGACCGAAGTCATCCGAGCCGGTAATCGATTGGATCTCTTCCTCACCGTCGCCGTCGGTATCGGCCCGCTCAATGTTCTTTGTGGTATCAAAACTGCCGTTTTCCCCCCAGTCGATATAATCGCCGTAGGTGAATCGATGCTCGTTCTGCACGGGCTCGGTCGATCCCGACCCGTCCGTGACCTCATCGTCTCCGGCAAGCTCACGATCTTTGACCAGATCGGCAATGACGAGCTGCGTCGTCAGGGGGTTCTCCTCATCCGCGGCAACGGAGCCCTCCGAGCCCGTCACGGGCGCGATCTGAAGGGCGATATTTTCCCAGAACTCCGCAGGCCCTTCCAGGCGCAGCGTCGGGCGGACGGAGACGGCGCTGTCGTTCTTCAGGGTGACGCGCACCGTACTCTCCGTGCCGTTGCCCTGATCCATCCAGGTGCCGTTGTACCACTGCCAGTAGTAGGCGTTGCCGAAAGAGGTCGTGTTCACGCTGTCAATGGTATAGGAGACGCCGAACTCGGCAAGATCCACGGAATTTTTGCTGACAAAACGCGTCTGATAGCGCGAAAAGGTCACGCCCGCAAACAGGAGCGCCACCACAAGCAGAAGGCATAAGTACCGGATGATCGGGTACTGTTTGAGATCGGTCTTTTTCTTCATGCCGTCCTTCCTTTTCGCATGATCGGGTTTTTATTCACCGCCCCCGTCGGCGGGTCCGTCAGCTTCGTCTTGCTTTTTGCGGCGGGAAAAGTTCTCGCACGCAAACCAGACGACGGCGATGACGGCGAGCAGGATGCAAAGTCCTGCGGGGCTCTGCAAAAAGCCGATCACCGCGCCGACGCCGGGCAGTACGCTTACGACCTTGCCCACGACGTCGTCCGCCCCGACCAGAAACAGATCGGCGGCGTTGTTGGCGTCGCCCTTCGTGCGGAAGGAGCCGTCCACGATCTCCACGATGCGGTGGGTCGTGCAGACGCCGTCCTGCGTGTAAAACATGATGACGTCACCCTGCGCGTAGCTGTCCTGCCGCAAGGTGATGACGTAGTCGCCGACGCTGATCTCCGGTTCCATGCTGCCGGAGACAACGCTTGCGCCGCCCAGTCCGAAGACGGTGGGCGTGGGGATATGCAGCGCATAGCGCGCGATGAGCATATAGGCGATATAGACGATGAGCAGCACCGCGACGAGAATGAGAAACACGCGCAGCGCGATGCCGACGCCCTTTTTGACGTTTGCGCGGCTCATCGGTCTTGCTGTACCTGTGCAAGGAAGTTGATATGCAGATAGTACATTGCCTCGTTCTCGCCCGCGACGGTATCGACCGCATCGTTATGCGCCCAGATCCACTCCAGCTCGAAGAGCGTGATGCTCTCCTCCTCGACGGTGAGATCGGTGCGGCTGAGTTCTTCCGCGGTGACGTAATCCTCCTCGCCCGCGATGTACACGCCGTCGCGCTTGAGGCGGTAGAGAATGGAGATGCCGTACTCGTTGGTCTCCGAGAAGGTGAGGGAGTACTCCAGCGGATCGGGGCTCTGATTCTGCATGCGGAAGCGATAGGCCCCCGACATGCCTGGCACGATGACGCGATCGCCGAAGGTCTGATTGTAGAACACGGAGAGGTCCTCGGTGTCCTCCCAGGACGTCTCGTCGCCCTCGGTGACAAAGATGATGGGCGCGTAATCGGCGTTCTCCGAACGGGAGAGCGCCCAGGCGCACAGAATGCACGTCAGCGCCGTGACGACGGCGAGCAGCAGGCAGACGATGATCAGCCACGGAAAACGCGCCGTGACGATCGTGCCGACGTACTCATGGGTAAGCGTATGGATATTGTTGTTGCGGTCGACATAGCCTGCGCGCGTGTTGTCGCCTTCCTCGCCCGCATAAAACGAGACGCCGCCGTCCTCTTTGACGAATGCGCCGCGGCGGTTTTTGTCGGGGTCATACCAGACGCCGCGTCTCAGCTTTCCGAGGTGGTTGCCCTCGCGGTCACGCACTTTGCCGCGCTTCGGGCACTTGGTCGCAATGGGCGCGGACGGCACGGACGGATGAAGTTGTGCTCGATCGTTTTCCTGCATATGCAACGACTCCTGCAAAGGCTTTTTTGTTGGGTGATTGTATGATCTGCAGCCGGGACGGCTGTTGTAAGCAACGGGAAAGTGATCGGGCAAAGACGCCGCAAAGGACGACTTTGCGCGATCACATAAGTTCCTGTTTCCCCGCCAAGGCGGAGGGTTCTCTCAAAATAAATGCGCGTAGTTACGGAAGAAATGGTAAAAAATATTTTGCCTACCCCACCACACCTGGCAACAGCACAGTATTTTTTACAGGTTTATGCGATATGTATCGCAGAAAAATGGTTACGCGGGCAGCTCAGAGGACTGAACTGCGGTAAATTCGACATCCCAAGAGACGGAAGTCACATACTGACCGACATATGTATCCAATGCGTCAACCGCTTCTGCAGCTTTGGCACTTGTGCATTTAGAATAATCCGTCGTCCACGTTACGATCGCATAGACATCGTAGCTGTCATGAGAAGATACCGTGAAGGTGTTGCTTGTGAGAGGCGATCCCTGATTGTCGGTAAACGTGATCGTGAACAAACCTTTTACAGCATCTACCGTAATCGTATCGGTATATGCAGCATTGCAAGTAACCCTATCGGGATGAGCCTCTTCCGCGAGCGCAGTACCATTGGCTCCGGTAATGGTCACCAAAGCATCAACATCGCCCTCGTTCTTAATCGTCGCAACTTTTACAAGATCGGTAGTATTGGTGGTCACGGCTTGACCTACCGTATCATACCCCTGTGCGCTGGGCGACAGCTTATCCTCCCCCCAGGTCAAATTAATCCCGGTAGAGGCATCTCCAAAATCAATATCCCATTTTGCAACAGTCACAGAAGCCGTTCCGCTCACGTTCGACGTGTAGCGTGCGAACGTGGTGCCGAGGAAGCAGCAGCTGATGAGCGTAAGAACGATCAACAAGCCGCAGATTCTGGCGATCATGTTCTTCTTCTTTGTCATGATGATTCTCCTTACAAGAATTTTTTTATTGCCGATCGGTCTGCTGTGTGGACACAGACCGTATAAGCCGAAAAAAGTGCATAATTTTGCTCACGCGGGAAGCATGAGCAAAGTTTTGACCTTACGGGTATGTTTGCTGCATGACAGACCGCGCACGAGTAAAGTATTTGATTTCCATTCTCTTCGTTTCAAGACAGAGGCGCGTCCTTTCTTCCCCTGCTCTTCATGAGCAGAGCATTTCACTGTTTCTATCTTCGGTTGCTTCCGTCAGATGTCTTTGTCTGCGCGCTGTGCGCGCAGACAAAAGGGGTACCCCTTTTGCGCATCGTGTCAGTGATCGGAAGGCGCAGGGTCTTGATCGTCCGGCGTCTCGTCGACGGGCTCGTCTGCCGCCGCAGACAAATCCGCGGGCGCCTCGGATGCGCTCCCGTCCGCCGCGGCGGACGCATTCTGTTCGCCGAGCATGGCGCGCAGACGACGGATCTCCTCGTCTTTTTCGGCAAGCGCGTCGGCAGACGCGTCCCCTGCCGCCGCGGCTTCCGCCTGCCTGCGCCGCTGCAAGGTAACGCGGATGACGTCAAACGCGATGAAGATGACGACGGGAATGCCGACAAAGACCAGGATCCCCATGGGCGTCTGCATGAACAGGGCAAAATCACCCAGCCCCGCCACGCTTCCGGTGCAGATGCCGACGACGTTGCCGATCGGCACGACGCCGTCGTCCGAATCGTTGGCGTCGCCCTTGGTGATAAAGGACACGATCTCGCCGCTCCCGCCGCGCTCGACTTCGATGATGCGGTGGGTGACGAATACCTCGCCCGTGTAATATGTAACGATGTCTCCCTCTTCGAGATCCTGCTTTTCCTCGTTGTCAAGAAGCGTCACGAAGATGAGCGCCCCTTCGTCAAAGCAGTCCTCCGCGTCGCCGCTCATCGAACCGGATGCGACCGCCATCGGCGCGACCCCGAAGACATCGGGCGGGACGTCGGAATGCAGGCTGCCCTTGATGATGAGCGTCAGGTTGACGATGAGGATGGGAACGAACAGCACCGCCAGCACGATGAGCACGATGGTGGTGACAAGCCCCCCTCTTCCCTTGGAATCTTTTGTGGTTGATTGCGTCATGAAGTAGCTCCTTTGCAAAAATGTATTGCAGATACTCCGCCCCGATCGTTTCACTATATTGGGTGAAAATATTATAATTGAGCTTCATGACCCTGTCAAGCGATTCCAATTACACCCGGCAGGAAAATTCTGATACCATGTGTTAGAAATGGAAATCCCCGCGCCCCATGCAGACAAAAAGTCATCCTTTTTGCAAAAGCATGCCCTGCGGCTTATGTGCCGCCTAACATATTGTTAAGAACTAACTCTTAGTGCTGCTCTTTGCATTGCTTATTATACTCGCCCTTCCTCGTTTGTCAAGAGGTTTTCGCAAACTTTTGGTTCGAAGGCGAAAATTTTTTTCACCCGAATCTCCCTCCGGCATACGTGTGGGACGCGGCGCGTGCAATAAAACCCTGACGCGCGGACATGATTCTACACAAAAAACGCCCTTCCGGCACAACCTGTGCGCGAAAGGGCGTTTTTCGCGCGTGAACTGACGGTTCCCATCCGCGTTATTCCTTCCGTTCGCTCCCGGCGCGGGGCGGCTCCTGCGCGGCGAGCAATTTTTTCTTTTTGTTTGCGCGTATGATCATGACGATCCCCAGTCCCGCGACGATGAGTACGACGACCAGTCCGACAATGCCGTTGAAGACGCTCATCTCCCTTGTCAGCGGCTGGGACAAAAAGAGGGTCATCGTCGTCTGAAGCGCCAGCAGGGACACGAGCGCCGCCGCCAGATTGATGTTGCGCAGCGCCCAAAGCTCGGGATCGGTCATCTTATGCACCTTGACGAGGTTGACGATGGAGAGCGTCATCTTATAGAAGGTGAACGCCGCGGACGAGATCATCGTGATCATCATATAGGTACGCATGTTCTGCGCGGCAAGCTCCGCGATGCTCCCGCCGCCCGAAAGAACGAACTGCGCCACGGCGAACATGAACACGCCCTCGATGATGAGCAGCGCGATCCCGCAGTTGCGGTAGATCCTGAGTTTTTCCGCCGCGAGGCCGCGCTCGGTTTGGGCGTTTTTCTTCGCCTTGCGCGTCCCGAAGAGCACGGCATAGCGCAGCGCTCCCAGCGCAAAATAGTATGCCGCCAGCGCCGCGTACCAAATAGAGGACATCAGCGCCGCCATGACGATATTGAGCACGACGTACCCGACGTTGATGACAAAGGAACATGCCGCAAAGAGGAGCGTGCGCGCCTCGTAAGTGCCCATCCACTTGCCGAGAAGGGGGTACTTTTTGACGAATGACGAGACGGCAGCCGTCGCGCGCGGCACAAACCGCACGAGCGCGTAGATCGCGTACGCAAGCAGCACCGCCGCCGCCAAATACACGGCGTACACCCAGCCGCCCTCCGCCCCGAGGACGACGACGGCAATGCTCGCCGCCGCAGTGCCGATGCCTAACAGCCAGGCGACGATCAGCCATGCGCCGCGCGGGTTTTTGAGAAGATCGAGCAACCGCTTCATCGCCCGTCTCCCCCGGAGAAGCAGGCCTTGCCCGGCTTTGCGCGGCGCGATCCCGCCGGCGCGCGTGCGGCGCCGTCCGCGCCCGCCGCAAGACAGGTGCAGAGATGCTTCCCGGTTGCCGCGATCCGCCGTACGCGTCCCGTCATGGCAAAATCCTCCCCTTCAAAAATTTGCAGACATTTTTGTTATTATACCATATCGATTTGAAAAAAGCAACTCCCAAAAAACTTGCGCCGCAGCGCGCTGCGGTGTATAATAGAAATATGGATATGCAAGCAACATACATCGTAACGGGCTGCACGGGTTACGTCGGGAACGTGCTCACCAAAAAACTACTCGCCGAGGGGTGCCGCGTCCGCGGACTTGCCCGCAGCCGCGAGAAGGCGGCGCGCATCTTCGGCGACAACGCCCCCGCGCTCGTATTCGGCGACATTGCGGACGACGCCGCCCTCGACGCGCTCTTTGCGGGCGAAGGGCCGTTCATCGTCATCCACACGATCGCAAAAGTCACGATCGGCGAAGGGAGCAGGAAGGAACTGTACGACGTGACCGTGGAAGGGACGCGCGCCGTCGTCGCGCACTGCATCAAAACGCACGCGAAACTTCTGCACATCTCCTCGACCGAGGCGCTGGGCGGCGTCTTTGACGAGGACGTGCACTACGTCCCCGACCCGTCGCGCTGCGACACCGACTACGCCCGCGCCAAGGCGGAGGCGGACAAGATCGTGCTGGACGCGGCAAAGGAGCAGAGGCTGGACGCGAGCGTCCTGCTGTTTGCAAGCGTGCTCGGCCCGGGCGACTATTCCAACAGCCACATGACGCAGATGATGATCGAGTTCATCGAGGGCAGGCTGCCCGCGTCCGTCAAAGGCGGGTATAACGACTTTGACATCCGCGACGTCGCCGACGTCCTGCCCGCAATCGTCGGGCGCGCGCAGGCGGGCGAGAGCTATATCTTCGCCCACAAGCCGGATGAGATCAACGACGTCCTCGCCGTGATCGCCGAAATGACGGAGCGGCGCGTGCCCAAGACGCTGCCGCTGTGGGTGGCAAAACTGGGCGCGCCCTTTTTGATGCTCGCCGCCAAGCTGCGCGGCAAGCGTCCGCTCTATACGAGCGCCGCGCTCAAGTCGCTCGAGGCGCGCGCGGACTTCCCCATCGGCAAGAGCGTGCGCGCTTTCGGCTTTGCGCCCCGCCCGCTCGAGGAGACGGTGCGCGACCATGTCCGCTTCCTTCTGGACGAGGGCATGACGCATCTGAAAGACTGAACAACGGCGCGCCCGCAGGCATGGTGCCTGCGGGCGCGCCGTCTTTTTGCCCGAGCGACGGGGCATGTCCGCATCCGATGCCGACATGCCCCCTTCCATACGGAAAAGCAGAGGGAGCGGCAGACATGCCGCCCCCTCGGGCTGTTCGCGGATCGGGCGTCAGAGCTTGTACTTCGCGGTGAGCTTGAGCACGGACGCAAGGCAGTCGTTGAGCGTATTTTTCTCCTCCGCGGTGAGCATGCGCCCCTGCATCGCCGAGACCGTCCTTGCCAGCATGTCCGCCTCCAGGCGGTCGGTCGCGGCAAGCTCCTCGCGGCGGAGCTTTTCCAGAAGGCTCAGCGCATAGGACAGCTCCGGTGCAGCCTGCGTGGCGGGCGCCTCTTCAAAGCAACAGACTTTGGCGGGCGCGGGCTGCGGTGCGGCGGTGGGGACGGGCGCGTTTTCCAGCTCGGCGCGGAATCGCTGATAGATACGCTCGTCCCGCGAGGTGCGGCGCACCTTTTTGACGCGCTTGGGCAGCAGGTGCAGCATGCCGGCAAGGCAGGCGACGAAGGCGTACAGCGCGGCATAAAATACCGTCTCGCCCACCGTCGCCGTCGCGCTCATCACGGCAATGCCCGCTGCACCCACGACACCCGCCAATACGGGATACGCCCTGCGTCCGCCGAAGAGGGCAAACAAAACCGCCGCGGCTACAATGAGCGCGGGGCAGAGAATGAGCGGCACCCATGCGGGGACTGCCGCGATCGCCTGATAGATCTGTCTAAAAATTTCCATGTGATGACCTCCGTTCAAGGATATCCAATCCGCACAAAAAATATAAGCAAAAATGCAGAAGTTTGCATCGAATTCCGGCGAAAAAGCTCACATCGCGATCTCGCGGCAACGCGCGATATTGACGATGCGGGCGCGCACGGTGTTTTCGTCGATGCGCAGCACCCGCGCGACCGCCTTGCGGTACAGCCTGATCTGCACGGCGTACTTCTCTTTCAGCGCTTCATCGGACAGGACGGAATACTTGTAGTCGATGACCGTATATCCGTCGTCGTCCTGTACGAGCAGGTCCACGGCGCCCTGAAAGACGACGTCGTCCGCGGCGTCCGTTTCCAGCATCTCGTCCGCCTGCAAGCGCACGAGGAAGGACTGCTCGCGCAGACAGCGCTTGCCCGCAAGCGCGCTTAAACAGGGCAGCGTGAGGATGCGCTCCAAATGGTCTGCATCGAGCAGCGCCGCCTGCCCGGACGTGAGCAGCCCTTCGCGCACCATGCGCGCAAGTTCGCCGCGCACGTCCTTTCCGTATGTCACATACTGCAAGAAAGCGTGGTATGCGATGCCCTCCTCCTTGCTCGTCCCGCCCGTGAACGGCTCGTCCTCGTCGAGGAAGGAGAATCTGCGCTCGTCCTCGGCCTGCCGCACCTGCTTCAGGAGCAGCGCCGTCGCGCTGCTCTTGACGGGAATGCGCGTACTTGCCTCAAAGGGATAGGGCTGCTCGTACACCGAGAGCACCGCGTCCCGCAGCGCCGCGTCGGGCAGGTGGACCAGCGAGCGCCGGGCGGGCGCCATCGGCTCCGCCGCCTGCCCGGGGACGAACCAACGCGCACAGGCGGAAAAATCGAAAAAGTCGGACTGCCGCACGGCGCGCGAAGGCGCGATCGCACGGTTCGCCTGCTCGCAGAACACGACGTGCAGGCGGTACTTCGCGCGCGTCATGCCGACGTACAGGAGGTTGCGCTCCTCCTTGCGGCTTGCGGCAGCCGCGCTGACCAAACACGCGCGCCGCAGCACGGTGGAGCAGCTGATCTTGTTTTCGGGATCGAACGCCCTGGTCGCCGCTGCGGCGCGCATCCCGCTCTCCAGCGGCAGATCGGCAAACATGACCTCGTGCTTTTCATCTTCGCCCTTGAACGCGACGTCCGCCCCCGCGAGAATGACGACGGGGTACTCCAACCCCTTGGAGGAGTGCATCGTGACGATCTGCACCGCGTCCTCACCGCCGCTCTCGGTATATTTCAGGGTGTAGTCGCTTGCGCGCAGACGGGCAAGAAAGGTGTTGACGTCTGCGCCCTCCCCCTCCGCGACCAGACGGCGCACGCGCGCAAGGCGCGTCCCGCCGCCCTCCTTCGCCGCGATCTGCGCCTCCAGCCCGAGAGCAAGCAGTTCGTTCATGACCTGCGCCGCCGTGCGGAAGCAGGCGTGCACGCGGAGCTCCTCGGCGCGGGCGCGGAAGGCTGCGAGCTTGCGGGCGACGGGATCATCCGGCTGCTCCCGTTCAAACGCCGCGCACGCTGCGCGGAAGGACATGCGCACCTGCGTCCCCCGCCCGGAACAGTACAGCCGCACCTGTGCGAGGTCGCGCTCGGTCAGCCCGCCGACGGCGGACAGCAGCGCGCTGCAATAGGGAATATCCTGCTCGCCGTTGTCCAGATAGGAGAGCCAGTCGAGGAGCAGACGCACTTCAAAGAAGTCGCAGATATTGACCTCCGCCGCAGCGCGGAAGGGAATGCCCCGCGCGAGCAGGGCGCGGGCGATGTCCGCCGCCTCTCCCTCGTTGCGGCGGGTGAGTACCGCGATGTCCGAAAAGCGCACCCTGCGCACCGTCTGCGCGTCCGCATCGAACCACTCGCTGCCCAGCTCCGATTCGATGATGCGGACGACCTTATCCGCGCGCGCGTCCTCTTTCTCCGCGCCCGTCCCGTTCAGGACGGAATAGATCGTGCGCGCCTTTTTGCCCCGGGATTTCTGCTTGGGAAGATAATAGTACCTGACCTCCCCGGCATGCTCCTTGTAGCGCTCCCCGCCGCGCATGGAGACATACTCCGGCAGAAGCGAGGAAAAGACGAAGTTGACCGCCTCCAGCACGGCGGGCGCCGAGCGGAAGTTGGAGGAGAGCCGCAGAGATCCGGGAAGCGACCTCTCCTTTTCCTCGAAGAACTCCGATCGGCTGCCGCGGAAGCCGTAGATCGCCTGCTTGGCGTCGCCGACGAGGAACACCTCGCCGCAGCCGAGACGGGCGAGGATCGCCTCCTGCACGGGATTGACGTCCTGATATTCGTCCACGAACACCGCCCGGTACTTGCGGGCGAGGTCGGCGCGGACGACGTCGTCCTCCAGAAGGTGCAGCGCGATCTGCTCGAGATCGTTGTAGTCGAGCACGCCCGCCTCCCGCTTTTCCTGCATATAGGCCGCGTCATACGCAAGCGCAAGCCTGCCGAGCGCCTGCGCGACGGTATTCGCCTGCAGATAGCGTGCGCGCTCCGTCTCGCGGTCGGTATATTTTTCAAGCTCCTCGAATAACGAATCCGCCTCCGCCTTTGCCGCCGCCTGAAAATCGAGCGCCTCCCGCTCCTCGGCGCTCACCTTGGTCTTGGAGGTGCGGCGCGGCCTCTGCCCCTTGGGGGGGACGTTTTCCCGCATGGCAAACAGGTCGGGCTGCTGCGCGATGCACGCGCAGACGGAGGCGAGCCAATCCGAATAGCCCGCGATCTTTTCGCCCATCCCGGCATAGACATGCTCCCGTTCCCGCAGCCCGCGCGCGACCATGTCCGCGCGCGAACGGTACTCCTGCGTCAGATATGCGCAGAGCGCGTCAAAGTCGTCCGAGGCACCCATGTCCGCAAGGGCGCGTTCATACCCCGCCCGTTCACGCATCTTTTTGACAAGGTCGGTGACGGTCTTGCGCAGGGCGGCATCCTTTTTTTTGCGGAAGTAGACGCTGAGCAGAAGCGAAAACGCGGGCGTTTTTTCCTCATACGCCTGCTCGAGCACCGTATCCAGCGCACGCGCCTGCAACGCCTTGCCGTCGGCGTCGTCGCCGTCCACGATGCGGAAGGCCGGATCGACGCCCGCCGCATAGAAATAGGTGCGGATGAGCCGCCCGCAGAAGGCATGGATGGTGCTGATCTCGGCGAGCGGAAGCGCCGCGAGCTGCGCCTTCAGACGCTCTTTTTCTACGCCCTCGCGCTCCGAAATTCCCTTGATGAGCGCCAGCCGCAGCCGGTCGCGCATCTGTTCCGCCGCCTTGTTGGTGAAGGTGACGGCAAGGATGCTGCGCACGTCCGCGCCGCCCAGGACGAGGGCGACCAGGCGCTCGATCATGACGAACGTCTTGCCGCTCCCCGCCGAGGCGGAGACAATGATCTGTCCGCGCGCCTCGATCGCCGCGCGCTGTTCTTGCGTCAATGTCACGCTCATACGCCCTCTTTCTCCTTTTCCGCGCGCGCGATGGCGGCAATATCGGCGGCGCGGATCTTGTCCTCTTTGCGCGCCTCGCCCACAAAGCCGCACGCCCCGCGGAACTTGCAGTACTTACAGCTCCCGTCATAGGGCGAAGGCCGTACGTTGCCCGCGCGCATCTCCCGCTGCGCCTGCCGCGAAACGAGCACGCCGTAGGAGAGAAAGTCGGCAAAATCCGCCTCGTTCAGTCCCCGGTCATCGCTGGCATGAAAGAGCGCGCTCCGCTCGCCCGCATCCCGATCGAGCAGCATCGCCGCGTCCCGATCGTAAAACCCCTCCATGCGGAACTTGGCGTCATCGGGCGCGGTGAAGTTATCCGCAGCGGGGAAGTAGAACGCGCCCGCGGGCTTGCCCCCCTCCGCCGCTGCCAGCAGGTACAGCTCAAGCTGCAGGCTCCTGCCCGTGTAGTACGCCGTGGGCGCATCCTCAAAGCCGCCCGTCTTGTAGTCGATGACGCGCACATACTCGCCCGCGCGGTCGATGCGGTCTACTTTTCCCCTCATACTGAGAGCGGAAATGCGCACATTCGCCTCCCGCGCGCCGATGCGGAACGCCGAGGCGCGCAGGGAAGCATAGACCGCCGCGGCGACGCGCTCGCATTCCTCGACAAGCCGCTCGCCCGCGTACTTGCTCGCCGCGGTGTCGTCAAAGGCGCAATAACGCGGCTCGGACATGAGCGCGCGCGCCGTATTGCGCGCAAGCGCTTTCACCTCCGTCTCCGAAGCGGCATCGCCGAGCGCATCGCCCATGCGTTCGAGCACGGTATGCACGAAGTCGCCCGCATCGCGCGCGAGGAGAGCGCCTTCATCCCGCTCGGCAAGGCGCAGGACATGTTTCAAAAAGCCCGCATAGGGACAGTCGAAGTAATCTTCCAGAAGGGTGGGCGACGTCTCGCCCGCGAAATACAGCTGCGCCGCCTCGGGGACGTCCTCCTTGACGCTGCCCTCGGTGAGCGCACGCAGCGTCTCCTCGCCGATCCGCGCAGCAAGCGCCGCCCAGAGCGAGGAAAAGCGCGCGGAATCGTTCTCCCGCCCCTCTTCAAAGTCTGCGCGTGCGGAGAACAGCCGCATGAGCGCGGGAACGCGCTCCGAACAGTCATAGGGAAAGCGCGCGGGCAGCGGCACGGGCACAAACATGCGGGACAGATAGGTGTACGCCTCCCCCGCCGCGCGCTCCTCGCCGCGCACCTTGACGGGGCGGCTCGCATACAGCGCTCCGGAAAAGGCGCAGGCATTGAGCGCAAAGCTCTCCCTGGCACGCGCGTTGACGACGGAGATCGCCGGCTCGACGTGCACCGAAAGCGCTGCAAGCCGCTCCATCTCGCCGTCGGTGATGACGGACGTGTCCTCACCGGTACGGGGCAGCGCGTCCGTCAGCCCCGTCAGAAAGAGCACGTTCGCCCGTGCAAAACGGCTGTCCGTCGCGTCGCCGAGGTACACCGTGTCCGCCAGCGAGGGGAGCATGCTCGTCTTGAGCGCCGCCGCGCCGTTTTCAAAGAGCGCCGCAAACTCGCGCGCCGTAAACGCCCGCTCGCCCGCGACGCGCATCTCGGAAAGCAGCCTGTCAAGTTTGTCCAGCCGCAGGAAGGTCTGTTCCGCGCCCTCCGCTTGGGCAGAGAGCTCCTCCATGACCGCATCCGCGCCGACGAGCGTACGCAGCTCTGCCACGCCGTCTGCAAACGCCTGCGCGCTGCCCTTGCGGGGCAAGCACGCCATGACGGCGAGCATGCGCTCGCGCATCGCACGCAATGCGGGCAGATCCTCGGGCGAAACGCCCTGCGCGTCCTCGCGGATGGCGCGGCGGTACCCGCCCCGCCAGTTGCCGTATTTTAAGAGATAGTTGCGATAGCCGTCCGCTTTGCCGAAACAGACGTTGGCGGCGACCGCGTCCACGGACTCCGGCCTGCCGCCGTCGGCGACCGCGCGCAAGACGCTGACGACCAGCCGCGCGAACGGATGCAGGGAGAAGGGACGCTTGCTGTCCGAGCAATAGGGAATGCGATAGGCCGCGAACGCCTTTTCATAGACGAGGCGGCTCTCCTCGTCGGGCGTCAGGACGGCCATCTCCCGATAGCGCGCGCCCTGCGCGATGTGGCGCTTGATGAGCGCGCACACGGTGTTTGCCTCCTCCGTCTCATCCTGCGCAGTGAACAGATGCACGCGCTCCGCCGACAGGGGCGGCTGCGAAAACACCTCGGGCGAGAACAGACCGCGGCGCACGCGCTCCGCATCCCCCTCCAGCGAGCAGGGCGCCATGGACGCCTCGACCTCGCCGCCCTCCGCGCAAACGTCCCGAAAGACGCGCGCCGCCTCGTTGGTATAGAGGGGCGCTTTGCCCGCGATAAAGATGCCCGTGACGCCCGCCGCGTGCTCCGCCGCCGCGCGTACGCCCTCGAGCGCCTGCCGCGTGAAGGAGGCGAACGCCACGAAAAAGACGTTATACCCCGTAAGCCGTGCTTCGATCGCCTCGGGCAGGAGCGCAAGATAGCCGCTCTCGTCGAGCAGTCGATTTTCCGCAAGGAATGCGGCGTATTTTTCCGAGAGCAGCGCAAGATCGCTGAGCTTTGCGCGCAGGCTCCCCTCCGTCGCCGCCGCGCCCGCGCGCAGCTGCACCGCGTCCACACGGGAGGCGGCAAGCTGGGCAAGCGTCTCGTAAACCGTCTCCGCCGCCCCGACGGGAAAGCAGCTCAGTTCGCCCGCGCTCTCGGCCAGAATGGCGGAGAGCGCCATGACAGACCCCTGTTTGGACAGCACCTGCCGCTCGCCCGACAAAAAGCGGGAAAACGTGGTGACTTCCGTCAGAAACGTGCCGCCCGACGCGCGCAGCACGGCGCGCTCCGCAAGGAGAGTGAGTCCGTCCTCGCAAAAGACAAGGCTGCGCTCGCCGCGCGCTTCGCAGTCGCGCACGCGCGCGGCGAGCGCCGAAAGCGCGTCGTCCGCCGTCGGTGCACCGATGACTCTGATCATTCTCTCCCTCCGCTTTGCGTCATTTCTCCGTCATGGAGCTTCTTGGGTTATTATATCATATCCGCTGTCCTTTTTTCATAAATTTTTCCGCAGATTTCTTCAATTATTTTTTACAAACGAAAAGTTTTATGGTATAATGGGAAAAAATCGTCCATTCGGAGCCATCCATGAAGAAAAAAAATCTTGCCTGCCTTGCGCTTGCCGTCCCGTGCTTTGCCCTGGCGGCTTGCGCGACGGGCGCAGGCAGTCTGTCACTCAGCGCCAACTGGTATCCTACGCCCGATTCCGCGATCAGCGCCAATACGCACGAAGAGCTGGAATACATCGTCTTGTTTGAATCTGCGGGGGGGAACAACTTCCTCAGTTACGGGCAGGGATCCTACACAACGGCATTGACCCCCGAGACCACAGCGCTCGCAGGCGGCGCAAGCGAGACGTGCTATCACCTGGTGAGCACGCTCCGCATTCCCGTCACCTATACCGTGGGCGGCGAAACGCAATCCTTCGAGGACGTCGTCACCTCCGAAGTCTGGTTCCGCGACATCCGCTATTCGCTCGCTCCGGTGAAGAGCGTCAAGACGGTGCTCTCCCACTCGCCCGTGGCAACCTCGCCCACGACCATTAAGGAGGCGTACGAGACGTACGACTACACCTATACGTCCACCTATAATGCCGACTGCACGAGCGTGACGATCAATATCTCCAATAACAACAACGACAACGAACTGACGGAGGAGGTCGCGCTCAGCGGCTCGGGAACGTACCTCGACAACGAGCAGATCCTCTTTGCGCTGCGCGCCGTCGATCCCGCCTCGGGCATCTCGTTCCGCTCCGTCAATCCCGTCAGGCGGCAGCAGGAGACGCTGACCATGACCGCGACCGCCGTCTCCGTCACCGAACGACTGACCTTCTCCGTCGGCGGCGCGGAAGCTGCGGAGCATGAAGTGGCGGCAAGCAACTTCTCTCTCGGCTATTCGGGAAGCAACGGCGGACTTTCGCAGAGCTACACCTACGCCACGATGACCGATGGCAATACCTACCGCAACGTGCTGCTGCGCATGGACGTGCCCGTCCTGCACTCGCTCGGAACGCTGCGCTACACCCTCTCCTCCGCGCAATTCAGCGGGATCTGAGGCTAAAAAGCGCCGCCGATGCGCAACTTTTATCCGGTGAACAAAAAAGAGATAGGATCTTCGGAGATCTTATCTCTTTTTGATTGCCCCGACAAACGATGGTTATATATTTTGCTCCATCTCATCGGTCGGCTCATAGTCGACGCTCCAATCCAGATAGGAGCCCAACGTCCCGCAATTTGTACAACGGTTTCCGATATAGACCCACTTGACGCTTCCGCTCTCCCTGCGGACAAATCCGACCCTCACGTTAAATGCCCTGCTCGTCTTGCAGACGCGGCACTTTCTCAGCCTCGGACTCGCATCCTCCCAGATCTCGTCACCGTCGAGCAGGATCTTTTTCGTTCCGCAGGCCGTACATTTCACCTGGATCGCGCCCTCATTCCGGTCGACGCGAAGTTCAAAACTTTTGCCGCCGCAGGTATGGCAGATCACGGGCTTTACGTCCATGGAATCCTCTTTCGAATAGATGCGAAGCCATTCGGCAATGTCCTCGGACGAATCGCCCGTCCAATATTTTTTTCGATTTGTCGATCATAATTTTTCCCTCTGATTCATCATTTGCCGCCATTATAGCATGCGGCGCGTAAAGTGTCAACCGCCCTTTCGATCGGACGCAAAAAATCGGGCGTGCGGCAATGCGCCGCCGCTCCCTGCTATTTTTCATAGACGCTGCGCTTCAGGATCCCGATATAGGGCAGATTGCGGTACTTCTCCGCATAGTCCAGCCCGTAACCGACGAGGAACTCGTCCTCGACGGAAAAACAGATAAAATCCGCATTCGCATCCACGACGCGCCGCGCGGGCTTATCGAGCAGCGCGACGACGGTCACCGATCTCGCGCCCCGTTCCTTAAAGAATTGGCGCAGGGTGACGAGCGTCCTGCCCGTATCCACGATGTCCTCGACGAGCAGCACGTCCCTTCCTTCGACGGAGGAAAAGAGGTCACGCTTGACGAAGGGCTTGCCGGACGATACGGCATTTGCGCCGTACGAGCTCACCGCCATGAAGTCCATTTCCATATCCAGGTGCGTGGCGCGCAGGACGTCCGCAAAGAACACCGCGCTCCCCTTTAAGTTGCATACGGCGACGGGGACCGTCCCCGCAAATTTTTCATCCAGCCAGGCGCCCGCCTCCTGAACGCGCGCCGCGATCTCCTGTTCCGACAGCAATATCCTCTCGCAATCGGGGTGCATCCCTTGTTCCTCCTGTGTATTTTGATCATACCTGCGGGCGCGGCGCGGCGTATAGCCACACCCTGCGCGCCGTTTTTTCCGTCACTTTTACGCCGTCCGCGATCTCCACACCGATGACGGCATATACCTCGCTCCCCTTGGCGACGAGGGGCAGCCCATGTCCGATCCGCGCGGGGATCTTTTTATCGCATAAAAACTTCTTGAGCGTCTTGCGCCCGCCTCCGAAGGGCGTGATCCTGTCCCCTTCCCGTCGCGTGCGCAGGACGCAGCCCGCGGGGAAGGCATCCATGTCCGCCATGAGCGCGCCGGGCGCCTCGGACGGGGACACCATGACCGTATCGCCGCCCAGTTGAAACGTGCCGTATGCAAAGGGCATCTCCTGCGGACATGCCCCCCGCGGCCGACAGAACACGACGGCATCCCCCTCTCGCACGGCCTGGATCCCGCACGGCAGACAGGCGCGCCGTCCGCTCTGCAGCTCCCTGAGCCGCGCCGCCTGCGCGACGTTGGCCGCGGTATAGTCGCGCGTCACGCCCAGAAACGATAGCGCCTGCACGACCGCGCGCGAAAAGACGGGCATGGGCAGCGCAAGCGGAATATGCACCATGCCGTCCTCGACACAGACATGCTCCGCCGCCAGCGCACAAAGACAGGCGTCGTCCTCCACGACGCGCGCCGCGAATGCGACGAGGTTGTCCCGCGCGCCCGGCACGGCAAGCTCCAGCTCTGGCAGGACGTTGTGGCGGATGCGGTTGCGCGAAAACGTGACGTCCGCGTTGCTCTCATCCTCGACAAAGGGGAGCGCGTGCTCCGTAACGTAGGCGTCGATCTGCGCGCGCGTGACGCCAAGCAGCGGGCGCACGATGCCCGCCCGCGCAGGAAAGACATTCAGCCCCGCCGCCGACGTCCCCCGCGCCAGGCGGAAAAGCAGCGTTTCGGCAAGGTCGTCCTTATGATGCGCGGTTGCGACGGTGTCTGCCTCCCCCTCCGCGACGACGCGTGCAAAGCACTCATAGCGCCAGAGGCGGGCGGTCTCCTCCAGTCCCCGCTTCTGCGCCTTTGCGCGCGCGGGAATGTCGGCGCGAAAGACGCGCAGCGGCACGTCCCAATCGCGGCAAAGCCCTTCGACAAAGGCGATGTCCGCCTCCGATGCGGCGCGCATGCCGTGTCCGCAGGTGAGCGCCGAGACGCCGACGCCCCCCGCTTTGAGCGCATGCAAGAGGGCGACGGAGTCCCGCCCGCCCGAGAGCGCCACGCACACCCGCATGCCCGCATAGGGTTTGCAGTCGATGAGTTCCATTGTTTCATTATAGCACAAAATGCGCCCGTTGACAAGAGCTGACCAGGATTTGCAGGAAATTGTCCTTCGGCTTTTCCGCATCGGACCGTTTTTGTCACGAAGCGGCGCGCGGCAGCGCAGAAAGCGCCGCCGCGCGCCGTATTCTGCGCAGCAAAAAAGCCCGCTTTGCATGCGGGCTCTTCGTCAGTTATTGGTGTACATTCTGTGGTAGGGATTATCGAAGTTGGGGCTTAAGTGGTAATAGGTGTCCGAGAGCAGTTTTTCCGCGTCCAGCCCGTACACGCCGGCGTACTCCGTGATGATGGAGCGCACCCAGGGATCGGAGATGCCCTCCACGCGCTCCGCCTTGACCTGCGGCGGAAGGTTGGGCGGCAGCGCTTCGCCGCGCAGGTACATTTCCCCGCCGTGCATGCCCGTGCCGCAGAAGTTGCCGACGACGGGACTTTCGTCACTTAAATTGAGCACGACGATGAGTCCGCCCGCCTGATATTCGCCGAGGAAGCTCCCCGCCCTGCCGCCGATGACGATGACGGGCTTGAAGTCCATGTACGCCTTCATGTGGATGCCGCAGCGGTAACCGACGTTGCCGCGGATGAAGATCTTGCCGCCGCGCATCGCGTAGCCGAGCGCGTCGCCAGCACCGCCGTGGACAATGATCGAACCGCAGTTCATCGTATCGCCGACGGCGTCCTGCACGTTGCCGCGCACGACGATGTCCGTCCCGTTGAGGTACGCCCCCAGCGCGTTGCCGGGCGTGCCGATGATCTCGATCTTCTTGCCCGACGAGCCCGCGCCGATGTAGCGCTGTCCGATGCAGTTTTCGATGACGATCTCCTTGTCCTGTGCGCCGCGGACGAGGTCGCCGAGCGCTTTGAAGTGCATATCTCCCGCATGAACAATCATATCAGCGCCTCCTTGTAAGAATTTCTTCCCGCGTCCCGCGCGCAAACGCCATGAGCGCGGGGTTCTTTTTGAGCAGCTCAAAGTCCACCGTGTCGAGCGGGGTCTGCTCGCGGATGAGCGAAGTGTAGATGCCCGCCCGCTCGATGCAGTCGATGAGAATAAAGCCGACCAGCTTGTTGTCTTTGACGAACAGTTTCTTATAGCCCTCCGAGGCATCGGTGTACGCCTCGCCCTCGTAGACGCCCGCCGTCGCAATGTGGGTATCGAACAGACCGAGCGCATTGAAGGGCGCGGCTTTGTCAAACGCCGCGTCGCCGCCCGCCATGTTTCTGCCCGCCGTCTCACCCTGGAAGGCGGCATTGGGCAGCAGCGCCAAAATACGCCGCGTCCCCGAGCAGATGTCATAGCTCTCGCAGTTGTCCCCTGCGGCGTAGACGTCGGGGATGGTCGTCTCCTGACGATCGTTGACGACGATGCCGCGGTTGACCTCGCCGCCCGCCTCCCTGACAAGGGAGACGTTGGGGCGCACGCCCGCCGCGATGACGAGAATGTCAAAGGGCACCTCTTTGCCGCTGCGCAGCGTCGCAAGCCCGGGCGCGTACCTGACGGCGCAGTCGCCGAGGATGAAGCTGACGCCGCGCGCCCCCAGGCGCTCTTGCACGATCGCCGAGCCCTCCTCATCGAGGATACTGGGCAGGATGCGCGCCGCAAGATCGACGACGGTGACCGAGCCGACGCGATCCAGAATCCCTTCGACACACTTGAGCCCGATCAGCCCCGCGCCGACGACGAGCACGCGCTTTTCGGGGGAGAGTTCCTTTTCCAGCGCGAGCGCGGAATCCATCGTCATAAAGGTGTGGTATTGGACGGTATCCAGCCCCTCTGCGGGCGGGACGAGCGGCGAGGAACCCGTGGCGACGAGCAGCTTGTCATAGCCGATCGTACTGCCGTCCGAGAGCGCGACCGTCTTCTTCTCGGGATCGATTTTTTCGGCACGTACCCCGTATTTGACGGTCACGCCGTTGTCCGTATAGAAGGATGCGGAGCGATAGTCGGTGTTCTCCAACTTGATGCGCCCGTAGAGATAGTAGGAGATGAGCGGGCGGCCGTACGCGGGACGAGTCTCGTCCGAAATGACGGTGATGCTCCCCGCCTTGTCGACGGCGCGGATACCCTCGATCGCGAAGGTCGCCGCGGTGGAATTTCCGATGATGACGTATTGCATGGCTTACCCCCTGTCCTCAAAGACGATCGCCTGATTGATGCAGTGCCTGACGCAGTTGGGCTCGCCCACAAGGTTCTGCGTACAGAGCGTGCATTTTTGCGCCGCCTTGCCGTCCTCGCCCGGCATGATCGCGCCGTACGGGCAGACGGTAACGCAGGTGAAGCAGCCGACGCACTTGTCCTTATCGATGCGCACGACGCCGTGCTCGTCCTTGGAGAGCGCGCCCGCGATACAGCTCTTGACGCAGATCGGGTCCTCGCAATGGCGGCAGTTGACGGCGAAGTTGACGCCGTCACCCTCCTCCACCTTGATGCGGGGGAAGATCTTCTTGCCCTTGAGGGCGTGGACGATGTCGGTATCGCCCGAATTGGCAAACGCGCACTCGTACTCGCACAGGTGGCAGCCGAGGCACCATTTTTCATTGACGTAAACAACTTTCATATGGTCTCCTGTTGTGCAGGGCGACGCCGCCCTGCGATAGAGGATATCTGTTCAGGCAATTGCTGTTGCGCGGCGCCGCAAACATAACCGCGGTGCATTTGAGTCAAGAGATGCAAGCAAGACAAGGAGTGCGCGTAAGCGACGCAGGGAGCGTACCGTAAACACGAGGCGTTTGCGCAAAAGTCGCGCCCGTTTTGGGAGGATAGTCACGCGGAAGACGAGGAGCCTGCGTAAACGCCGACGGGAGCGTACCAAGACGTACGTGACCAAGGCGTGCGCAAAGGCGACATGGTATTCCGCGATGAATATCCCCCAAAATTACTCGCCGGCGTGGCGAACGCCCAGGATGCTCAACTCCTTCTCCGTAAGACCCACGCCGCGCAGCATGAGACGGTTGCCGCGGAGGGCTTCGACGGAGTTGATGCCCATGCCTCCCATCATCTCCTGCAACTCGTGCGTCCAGGCATGGACGAGGTTGACGAGCCGCTTGTAGCCGACGTCGGGATTGAGGCGCTTGACAAGCTCGGGACGCTGCGTCGCAATGCCCCAGTTGCACTTGCCGCTGTGGCAGGTGCGGCAGAGGTGACACCCGAGCGCCAGAAGCGCCGCCGTACCGATATAGCAGGCGTCTGCGCCCAGTGCGATCGCCTTGACGAGGTCGGCAGAGGAGCGGATGGAGCCCGCGACCACGAGGGAGACGTCGTCGCGGATGCCCTCCTGACGCAGGCGGGCATCGATCGCGGCGAGCGCAAGTTCGATGGGGATGCCCACGTTGTCGCGGATGCGGGTGGGCGCCGCGCCCGTGCCGCCGCGGAAGCCGTCCAGCGCGATGATATCCGCGCCGCTGCGCGCAATGCCGCTGGCGATCGCCGCGACGTTGTGCACGGCGGCAATCTTGACGATGACGGGCTTTTTGTACGCCGTCGCCTCTTTCAGGGAGAAGATGAGCTGGCGCAGGTCCTCGATGGAGTAAATATCGTGGTGCGGTGCGGGCGAGATGGCATCCACGCCCTTGGGGATCATACGGGTGACGGAGACCTCGTCCGAGATCTTTTCCCCGGGAAGGTGCCCGCCGATGCCGGGCTTTGCGCCCTGCCCCATCTTGATCTCGATCGCGGCGTTGTTCTCCAGATACTCCGCGAACACGCCGAATCTGCCCGATGCGACCTGCACGATCGTATTCTTGCCGTACTGATAGAAATCGCGGTGCAGGCCGCCTTCTCCCGTGTTGTAGTAGATGCCCAACTCCTGCGCGGCGCGCGCGAGGCTCTCGTGCGCGTTATAGGAAATGGAGCCGTAGCTCATTGCGGAGAACATGATGGGCGTGCTGAGCTTGAGCTGAGGCGCAAGAGTGTCCCTGAGCCTGCCGTTCGCGTCGCGCTCGATCTTCGCGCTCTTCTTGCCCAGGTACACCGTCGTCTCCATGGGTTCGCGCAGGGGGTCGATCGAGGGGTTTGTGACCTGCGAGGCATTGACGAGCAGCTTGTCCCAGTAAACGGGGTAGGGCTTGGGATTGCCCATGGACGAGAGCAGAACGCCGCCCGTGCCCGCCTGACGGTAGACCTCGTTGATGGTGGAATTTTCCCAGTTGGCGTTGACCTTGTAGGTGTCGTCCGACTTTCTGATTTTCAAGGCGTGCGTCGGACAGACGCAGACACAGCGGTGACAGTTGACGCACTTGGTGCTGTCGGCGAGCATCTTGCCGAGGCGCTCGTCGTAATAGTGGACCTCGTTGGCGCATTGTCGCTCACAGACGCGGCAGGCGATGCAGCGCGCCTCGTCGCGCACGACCTCGTATTCGGGATAGATGAAAAGCGGCTCCATTATTTGCCTCCGTTCCGATCGTATAATTCAAAGATGACGGGTTCCCCGCCCGCGGGCGCCCGGATCTTGTCCAGCTCGGGCCGGATGACGCGGATCGCCGCTTCCTCGCTGGCGATGTACGCCCTGTCGCCGCGCTCCGCGACGACCATGGAGCGGAGTTTGAGTCTGTCGTTGAGCGCCATGAGTCCGCCCGTGTAGCCGAGGATGATAGAGAAGGGACCCGTGATGAGCAGGGACGGGAACATCTTTCTGAGTAACGTCTCCTGCGCGCGCTCCTCCTCGCTCTTGTTTGCGATCGTCGTCCAGAAGGAGGGCGCGATGACGTGCGCCGCCTCGGTCAGCGTCAAGCCCTTTCTGCGCAGCAGATAGTCGAAGATATACGCAATGACCTCGGTATCCGTCTGCAGCGTGCACTGATAGCCGAACATCTCCATGTGACGGCGGTTGGCGTCGTAGGAAGAGATCTCGCCGTTGTGCACGACGGAATACTCCAAAAGCCCGAAGGGATGCGCGCCGCCCCACCAGCCGGGGGTATTGGTCGGGTATCTGCCGTGGCACGTCCAGCTGTAGCCGAAGTACTCATCCAGCCGATAAAACCTGCCCACGTCCTCGGGAAAGCCCACTGCCTTGAAGATGCCCATGTTTTTGCCCGACGAAAAGACATAAGCGCCCGTGATGCCCGCGTTGATGCGGTTGACGCAGCGCGCCGTGTACTCCCCTTCGTCCAGGTGCGAGCTCTCCAGCTTTCTGCGCAGCGGCGAGAGAAAATAGCGGTAGATGAGCGGTTCGTTCGTGATCTCGGGGATCTTGTGCGTCTGGATCTCCGAAGCGTACGCGATCTCAAAATGGCGCGCGAGGAACTCCTCCGTCTGCTGTTTGGCGAACGTATCGTCATAAAAGAGATGGAACGCGTAAAAATCCTTGTAGTCGGGATAGATCCCGTACCCCGCAAAGCCGCCGCCCAGGCCGTTGGACCTGTCGTGCATGACGGCAATGGAGCGAATCATGTCCTCTCCGCTCATGGGGTTCCCGCTGCGGTCGATGACGCCCGTGATGGCGCAACCGGAGGGAATGCGTTCCTGTCCTTCCAGAATCATATCTTTGCTCCCTTTGCAGCGCATTGCAGGGACGGTTTGTCCCGCGCAGCGTCCGCTTTTCTATGGTGATACTTCTTTATTATACAACCTCGGCGAGGCAAAAGGCAAATCATAACCCGTACCCTTCGACATTTCCCGCGTTCACAATCTGTTATATGATATATAACTTAACATTATATTTTGGGAAAAGCCGGAAAGACAACGCGCCGCGCCCCCTCTGCGAGGGGGCGCGGCGTAAAAATGCGAGGAGGCAGAGTGCAGTTCGTCCGTTTTTGTGCAATTTTTGCGAAAAATGTCAGCAAAAGACAATTATTTTTCAAAGGGGTCTTGATTTTTCCGCCGTTTCCTGTATAATAGAAACAGCAGGCTGTTTTGCGGCGCTGCGCCAAGAAAACGGCACACTTTGAAAAAGGGGCAAAAATTATGAGTATTTCGGCAAAAGATATCCGCAACGTCGCCATCGTCGGACACAGCGGCGAGGGCAAGACCACGCTGTTTGAAGCGATGCTCTTCAACAGCGGCGCGATCGAGCGCATGGGCAAGGTGGAAAACGGCACCACGGTCTCCGACTTCGACGAACAGGAGATCGCGCGCAAGATGTCCGTTTCGCTGTCCATGGCGTCCATCACCTGGAAGGACGTCAAGATCAACCTTTTGGACGTCCCCGGATTTTACGACTTTGAGGGCGAGTTTGCCGAGGCAATGCGCGCTTGCGGCGCGGCGATCGTCGTGACGGGCGCGAACGGCACGGTGACGGTGGGCGCGGAGAAGGCGATCGACCTTTGCCTGCGCGCGAAAAAGCCCATCATCATCTTCATCAACGGCATGGACAAGGAGAACGCGGACTACCCCGCCACGATCGCGGCGTTCCGCGAGAAATATAAGAACAAGCTCGCGCCCATCCAGATCCCCATCATGGACGGCAAGAAGATGGTGGGCAACGCCAATGCGCTGACGGGCAAGGCATACCACTTCACGAACACGGGGCCGGAGGAGATCGCCGTGCCCGAGGAGTACCGCCGCGACTACGAGGAGATGCAGCTCGCGCTCACCGAAGCCGCCGCCGAGAACGACGACGTGCTGCTGGAAAAGTACTTCGAGCAGGGGTATCTCTCGCGCGAGGACATGATCCACGGCATCCGCAAGGGCATCTTCAATATCAACGTCATTCCCGTCATGGCGGGCAGCGCGTCGCAGAACAAGGGCGTCATCAACCTGATGAACGAGATCGTCAAGTACCTGCCCGAGGCGGAAGAGCGCGCCGAACAGCCCGCGACCGACCTTACGAAGGACACCGTCGTCGGCATCCGCTGCGATGCGGAGGGGCCCTTCGCGGCGCAGGTGTTCAAGACCTCCGTCGACGCCTTTGTGGGCAAGATGAACTACATCCGCATCTGCCGCGGCGTGCTGAAGCCGGGCATGACCGTACTCAATCCCAACACCAACACGACCGAGCGCATCAGCGCCGTGTACACGGTGCGTGGCAAGAAGCTGGAGTCCGTCCCCGAGCTGGGCGCGGGCGATTTGGGCGCGGTGAGCAAGCTCGCGAACACGGGCACGGGCGACACGCTATGCGACGAGAGCGCGCCCGTCATGTTCGACCCCATCCCCTTCCACAAGCCCGTTTTATACATGGCGGTGTACGCCGCCGTGCGGGGCACGGAGGACAAGGTGTTCGGCGGGCTCAACCGCCTTGCCGAGGAGGACAAGAGCTTTACCGTGACCAAGAACCCCGACACGGGCGAGACGCTCGTCGGCGGTCAGGGCGAAGTGCACCTCGACGTCATCCGCAAGAAATTGAAGTCCAAGTTCGGCGCGGACGCCGACTTCCGCACGCCCGCCGTCGCGTATAAGGAGACCATCCGCGGCACGTCCAACGCCGAGGGCAAGTACAAGAAGCAGACGGGCGGACACGGCCAGTACGGGCACTGCAAGATCCGCTTCGAGCCGTGCGAGAGGGACTTCGAGTTCGCCGAGGAAGTCGTGGGCGGCTCGGTGCCCAAGCAGTACATCCCCGCCGTCGAAAAGGGACTCATGGAATGCCTGCCCCACGGCGTGCTCGCGGGTTACCCCGTCATCCGCGTACGCGCGGTGCTCTACGACGGCAGCTATCACGACGTCGACTCCTCCGAAGCGGCGTTCAAGGCGGCGGCGGAGATCGCCTTCAAGGAGGGCATCAGGAACGCATCGCCCGTCCTGTTGGAGCCGCTTTCAAAGCTCAAGATCGCCGTGCCCGAACAGTATGTGGGCGACGTCATGGGAGATCTCAACAAGCGCCGCGGCCGCATCATCGGCATGGACACCGAGGGCGGCATGCAGGTCATCACCGCAGAGGCGCCGCAGGGCGAACTTCTGACCTACGCCACGAGCCTTCGCTCCATGACGCAGGGCAGAGGCAAGTTCACCGAGAGCTTTGCCCGCTACGAGCAGGCGCCCGACAACGTGCTGCAAGCCGTCATCAGCCGATAATCCGATACAACTTTTCGCGCCTCGGCAAAAGCCGAGGCGCGTATCATATTGTCCGCGACGAAGGAACGCGCCCGCGGCGAGCATTTGCTCGCCGCGGGCGTAAACTCTACGGAGCGTGGGTGTACATTTTAGAAAATTTCTGATACAATAGGCATACAAGGAGGAATTATGGATCAGATCGCAACGGGGAAATTTATCCGGGAACTGCGCAAGGAACGGGGCATGACGCAGCAGGCGCTTGCAGACATGCTGAGCATTTCCGAGAAAACCGTCTCCAAATGGGAGACGGGCAAGGGGATGCCCGAAGTCGGGCTGATGCTGCCGCTGTGCGACGCGCTGCAAATTACCGTCAACGAACTGCTCTCGGGC
This sequence comes from uncultured Clostridia bacterium, assembly GCA_944367185.1. Classification (GTDB taxonomy): domain Bacteria; phylum Bacillota; class Clostridia; order Christensenellales; family Borkfalkiaceae; genus Gallimonas. Next base: position 28,663 of record CALVWM010000013.1, read on the forward strand.
AAGCGGCTGGACGGGGCGACCTTCCGGCAGCAGGCGGAGGAGAACGTCGCCCGCCTTCTGCAAGCGCGGCAGGAGGCAAAGAAGAAACTGGCGGTGTGCATTGCGCTCTGCGGCGTCAGTCTGCTTGCGGGCGTCGCGCTCGTGCTCACCGCGGGGCTTGCCGAGATGCAGACCTGGGCGCGCATCCTGCTCCTGAGCGTCGCCCTGTTCGTCGTCGGCGGACAAATCGCGATCATCTGCGTCATCGACCGCGAGGCGGGCAGCTTTGAATGCCCCTACTGCAAGGCACGCTTTGTGCCGACGATGAAGCAATTTGTCCTTGCGCCGCACACCTTCACGCGCCGCCGCCTGCAATGCCCCCATTGCGGCAGGACAAGCTATTGCCGCCGCCGTCTTGACAAGTCGTAACTTTTTTCACAAACCGCCCGCGGCGAGTTCTCGCCGCGGGCGCGTTTATTATGTCCCATTTCCCCTCCTCAACCGCAAATAGCATTCAAAAATTTGGAAAATCGCTTGACAAACATGTCACGACACATTATAGTTAAAATCAGTTAGTAAAAGATCGGAGGACGGATATGAAAGTAGAAAACCTCTCCAAGACATACCGCACCAAGGGCGCGCCGCCCGTGCAGGCGCTGAAAGATATCAGCTTCACCCTGCCCGATACGGGCATGGTGTTCCTGTTGGGGCGCTCGGGCAGCGGAAAGAGCACGCTTTTGCACATTTTAAGCGGGTTGGAGAGCTTTGACGCGGGAGACATCACCTACCGCGGAAACCGCTTTGCCGACTTCTCTGAACGTGACCGCGACAAGTACCGCAACAGCTGCTGCGGGATCATCTTTCAGGATTACAGCCTGATCACGGAGCTGAC
>CALVWM010000014.1 GCA_944367185.1 uncultured Clostridia bacterium
GGCTTTGCCCAGCCGAAGCCGACAAAGGTAAAGCAAATCAGCCCCAGCAGATCGAAGTGCCGCAGGGGATTGAGCGACAGGCGGTGCTGCCACTTGGGCGTGGGATCGCCGCAGGTATAGGCGACAACGGCATGCGCGACCTCGTGCAGCGTCAGAACGATGACGACGGCGAGGAAGGACGCCAGCAACTCAGTGAGGTAATCCATAACTTATCAATCATTATACAGGATTCGCGGCAAAATTGCAAGGAAATGTCCGCCTTGCACGCAATTTCAAACGGAACGATCACACAATTTTCGTCGAAATGCAAAGATTGTATCTTTTTTAAATATAAATCCGCGGACAGCGCCGCGGATCGTGTAGTTTATTTCAGATGCGCCGGAATGACATCGTTGCGAACGAGGTCCTCATATGTCTGCGGTTTGACGATATACTCCGCTCTCCCCTCCCGCACCAGAACTGCCGCAGGAATGAAGTTTCGGTTATAGTTGGACGCCATAGAGTAGTTATAAGCGCCCGTCGAGAGCACGGCGATAATATCCCCGATTTTTGCTTCGGGCAGATTGAATTCGGTGCCGATGAGGTCGCCGCTTTCACAGCACTTGCCCGCGATCGCAACAACTTCGGTGGGCTGCTCTGCCGCGCGATTGGCGAGGACTGCGGTGTACTTGCTCTGATAGAGCGCAAAGCGGGGGTTATCGAACATGCCGCCGTCGACGGCAAGATATTTGCGGATGCCCGGAATGTCCTTGATCGCACCCACGGTGTAGAGAGTGATGCCCGCTTCGCCGACGATGGAGCGTCCCGGCTCCATCGTAATGAAGGGACGCTTCAGCCCGTACTGCTCGCAGCCTTCCTTGACGGTGGAAAGAAGCGCCGTGAGATAATCCCGATACCCTTCCGGATCGATCTTCGCGTCCGCATCGGTGTACCAGATGCCAAAGCCGCCGCCCATGTTGAGCATGTCGGCTTCAAAGCCAAGCTTTTCTTTCATTTCGGCGACGAAGGCAAGATTCTTTTCCGCCGCAAGCACGAAAGACTGCTTTTCAAAGATCTGCGAACCGATATGGCAATGGAAGCCGCGCAGCCGCAGGTGCTTCTTGGAGAGCACATACTCGGTGATCTTTTCCGCCGTTCCGTTTGCAATGGAGAAGCCGAACTTGGAGTCCGGCGTCGCCGTCTGCACATAGGCGTGCGTGTGCGCTTCTATGCCGGGGTTGATGCGAATGAGCACGTCCTGCACTATATCCCGGCGCTCCGCTTCGCGTTCGATGAGGTCGGCTTCGGTGTACGCGTCGATGACGATCGTGCCAACGCCGCAATCGAGCGCATAGGAGATCTCATAAGGCAATTTGTTGTTGCCGTGCATCGTAATCTTTTTTGCCGGGAAGCCCGCCTGCATGGCGGTGTACAGCTCGCCGCCCGAGACGACGTCGACGCCGATGCCCTCCTGTTTTGCAATGGCGTACATTGCCTCGCAGGAAAACGCTTTGGACGCGTACAGCACCAGCCCGTTGCCTCCATATTCTTCATTGATGGTGTCCTGATAGACGCGCATCATTTTGCGGATATATGCCTCGTCAAAGACATAGAGCGGTGTACCGAACTGACTTGCAAGTTCGACGCAGTCCGCCCCGCCGATCTCAAGATGCCCTTTTTCGTTGATTTTTAATGTATCTCTTGCGTGAATCATGCGGCTATTTTATCACAAAACTGTCTGCTCGGTCAATAAAAAAATGACGCGGCGGAAAAAATTTCGCCGCCGTGTCACTTTGTCTCATAAAGTTATCCGTGATGCCAATGCCGCGCGCCCTCGCGGTAAGCCTCCCACCATGTAAATTCGGGAGCATCTTCTGCAGCGAGCAGCGCACTACGGTCAACCTCCACACCGTCCCGCATCAAAACCGCATACCCGAGGACATCCCCCCGGCAGATGGGTGCACGGACTTCCTCTGCCAACTCATATTCAAGCGCATAGTTTTCCTCTGTCCCCCTGCGGCTGATCGCGGAGAGCGTATGCTCTGCGGTCGTAGCCATATTTTTGACACGGCTGCCGCGAACTGCGATTTCACGCTCCGCCGCATCCCCCGCCTTGAGGTAGGTGACGCTTTCAAAGTTATCGAAGGCATAGTCAAAGAGCGAGCTGACGGCGGAAAAACGATTCTGCGAGCTGTCCGCGCCGATGACGACGGAAATGACCTGCGTCCCGCCGCGCTGTGCCGCTGCCGCAAGGCAGAAGCCCGCCTCGTTGGTAAAGCCGGTCTTTCCGCCCGCACAGCCCTGATAGGATCGGATGAGCTTGTTGGTGTTGGTCATCTGTGTCGTCCTGCCATCCGGGTGGACAAAATCCTCCAGCCAGATGTGTGAATACTCGTGATACTTTTCGTACTTATGCAGTGCACGCAGCATGAGCGCGACATCCTTCGCGCAGGAATACTGCGGCTCCTTCGGAAGGCCCGTACAATTGGCAAACAACGTGTTCTCCGCGCCCAGCTCTTTGGCGCGCTCGTTCATCTCCGCGCAGAATGCGCCCTCGCTTCCCGCGATGCGCTCAGCGATCGCGACGCAGGAGTCGTTCGCCGAACAGACCGCAATGCTCTTTAACAGTTCGTCCGCCCGATATGTTAGCCCTGCGCCCAGAAACACCTGCGAGCCGCCCATTCCGGCCGCGCGCTCGGAGACCGTGATCTCCTCCTCATAGGTGAGTTCCCCGCTGTCCACCGCCTCAAAGGCAAGGAGCAGCGTCATAATCTTGCACATACTGGCAATAGGAAGCCGCGTCTCCTCATTTTTGGCATACAGCGGTACACCGCTCACTTCGTCCATCAGATATGCCGCCTTGCAGGAAAGTTCCACTTCCTCGGCGCCTGCGGTGATCGTCGCGCCGCCCCCTACTGCCGCGACGCACATGAATGCTGCCGCGGCGCAAATCAAACTTCTCTTCATACCCGTCTTCATACCCGCAGTTTGTGACACTTGAAAAATTTTATTTATCGTCCTGCAAATTAGCAGAAAAAAAGGACGATCACGTCCCTTTTCAATTTCCGATCATTTTTTCAATGCCGATGCCGTAGCCGCGCGTCGGATCGTTGAGAAAGACATGTGTCACGGCGCCGATGAGCTTCCCGTCCTGCACGATGGGACTGCCGCTCATGCCCTGCACGATCCCGCCCGTCTCGCGCAAGAGTTCCTCGTCCGTCACCTTGATGACAAAGTTTTTGTTCTGCTTGTTGTTGGGATCGACCTTTGCGATCGCCACGTCATACGCCTGCGGCACAGTCCCGTCGACTGTCGAATAGATAACGGCACTTCCGATCGTCGCCGCCGAAAGCGGGGCGATCTCCACCGTCGGCAACGCAGAACAGTCATACCCGTCGTCAAACGTACCGTACAACCCCGTTTCGCAGACCTTATCCGCTGACGCGATCTTATAGTCGCTTAAAAACAGCCCCTTCAGATCCCCCGCTCTGCCCCGCTCCCCGCGATTGACGCCAATGATGCTGCAAAGATAGACGGAAGCGTCGGCGATCGAAAGCGAATCGCGCTCCTCGTCACAGACTGCGTGTCCGAGCGAGCCGAACCGCCCACTCCCCTTTTCGATGTAAGTGACTGTGCCGATTCCGGAGAGCTCGTCGCGGATCAGCACGCCGATCTTGTATTGCGTCCCCTTTTTGTCCTTGACGGGCGTGACGTCCGCCTTAATGGTCTGCCCGCCGCGCCTGAGCGTAAATTCCGAAGATTTTCCAGCGCCTCGTTCCAACGCGGCGCCGAGATCTTCGATCGTCCTGGTATGAATCCCGTCGACGGCGACGATCTTATCGCCCGTTCGGATGCCCGCATCTGCCGCGGGACAGCTGACGCCGTTTTCGGAGATAACCTCCTTGAGCCCGATGACCTCCACGCCGTTGGCGGACAGCAAAAAACCCGCCGTCATGCCGCCGAGATAGTATTGCGACGCGGCAGCGTCTGCGAAGCGCCCTCCGCCGCAGAGTGTGAAGCAGAGCAGCAACGCGCCCGTGAGAACAAAAAACAGCTTACGCATCCGAACCTCCGTAACAGAAGTTACTTTGCGTAAGCTGCATGCGATCTATGCAAGATTTATTCCGATCGCGAGAGGGATTTTTTGTATGAGGCGGCGTTTGCCAGCAGCTCCTCAGCATGGCGGAGCGCAAGTTCGCTCTCCGTATCCCCGCCGATCAGACGCGCAAGTTCCTTGACGCGAGCCTCGCCCTCCAAGGCATGAATAACCGTGAACGTTCTGCCGCCATCTTCCTGCTTTTCGATATAAAATTCACGGTCGGCACATGCAGCGATCTGCGCCAGGTGGGATACGGCAATGATCTGCACGCCGGTTCCGATCTTGCAGAACTTCTCCGCGACCACGCGTGCCGTCTTTCCGCCGATACCCGCATCGATCTCGTCAAAGATATACGTCCCGATCGCATTGACCGAGGAGAGCTGCGTCTTGACAGAGAGCATGAAGCGGCTCATTTCACCGCCGCTGATGATCTTTCCAAGCTCCTTCGGCGGCTCTCCCGCATTTGCGGAAAACAGAAATCTGACACTGCCGAGCCCTTCGGCAGTCGCATGCGGCACATCGTCGCGCGCATAGTCCCCGAACTGCACTTCAAACTGCGGCGAAGCGATATTCAGCGTTTTAAGCTCCTCTGTAACGCGTGCCGCGAAGCCGTCCGCGGCTTCCATGCGCGCGTTTGTCAGCTGCTGGCATGCCGCATATATGCCATCCTCGACCTTTTCGAGTTCCGCGCCCAGTTTTTCATATTGCGCGTCGCTGTCCGAAAGCAACGCAAATTCCTCTTCGGCATTCCTGCGGAACGCAAGAATATCCGCAATACTGCCCCCGTATTTCTTCTTGAGGGAGCGGATCTCATCGAGGCGCGCTTCGGCACGCTCCGCCTCCCGCTCATCCATGTCAAGTTCATCCACATATTGCTGCGCGGTATCGGCAATATCCTCCGCCTCTGCCGCGGCCGTTTCAAGGCGATCCGCAAGCGCGGCATAACGTTCATCGAGACGTCCGATCGAAGCAATCGAACGCTGGGCCCCGCGGAGCGTGTCAGCGCTCCCGCCGTCCGCACCGAGATACTGCCGTACCGCACCCAGCGCATCGAGGATCTTTTCGGCATTGCGCCAGCGATCGCGAAATGCGATCAGTTCCTCCTCTTCGCCCTCCTTCAAGTCCGCCCGGCCGATCTCATCGATCTGAAATTTCAGAATATCCAGACGACGTTCGCGCTCTCCCACATCGCCGCCGAGCTTTGCCCGATCGGAGACGATCTGTTTTCTGCGCGTGAGCAATTCTCCCAGGCGTTCTTTGAGCGATGCGACGGGCGCGCCCGCGACATCGTCCAGAAGCTTGAGCTGATTGGACTCCTTAAGCAAAAAGAAGTGCTCGCTCTGACCGTGCACGTCCACCAGCAAAGCCGTCATACGGCGCAGCATGCTCGCCGTGACGGAACAGCCGTTCACCTTGAGCGAGCCCTTGCCGTCCGCCGAGAGACGGCGGGAGAGAATGAGCGCTTCGTCCGCCTCGATATCGTATTCATCAAGGAGTGCCGCGACACGCGGATCGTCGCAGAAAAACTCTGCGCGCACGGCACAGAACGCCTCTCCCGAACGGATCAGGCTTCTGTCCGCCTTCGCGCCCAGTACAAAATCGATAGCGTCGAGAATGACGGACTTTCCCGCGCCCGTCTCGCCCGAGAGCACATTGACCCCGGGGGCAAATTCCAGTTCCGCGCGCTCGATCAACGCGACATTCTGAACAGACAGCTTTTGTAACATATCAACCTTTTATGACGGCGGAGAGCCGCTCCGCAACCGTTTTCCCATCCTCCGCGTTCTCACAGATGAGAAGCAGGGTATCATCCCCCGCAATGCTGCCTGCGACCTCGCGGAAGGCAAGCTCGTCTACGGCAACGCCTGCATTGGACGCGCTGCCGGGCAACGTCTTGACGATGACCAGATTGCCGACAGGGCGGATATTCAGAGCGCTTGCGCGGAACAGCTCGCGGTGCTTTTCCGACAAAGCACCCTCCTGTCGCACGGCGCAGGCATAGCGGAAGCGTTTCTGCGTGCCGCGCACCTTGAACAGATGCAGCTCTTTCACATCGCGGGAGACAGTCGCCTGGGTGACGGCATACCCCTGTCTGGCAAGCGCCTCGCACAGTTCACCCTGTGTTTCGATCTCCTGCTCTTCAATGAGCGACAATATTGCTTCGTGCCGCTGATTACGAACCATATTACGCCCCCTTTAATTGATTTTTTCCGTCACGCGGCGGAAATACTCGCTCAGTCCGCGCGTCAGGAATGTTACAGAGCGCGCGGATTTGCGCACGATCAGTCGATCCGATGCCCCTGCTTCGCCGAGATAGACGCCGTCCCCATAGAGAATGACCTTCCCTTTGAGCAGGGAAAAACCGAGCTCGCTGCTGTCGGAATAGGCAATGGGCCTGCTGCGCATGGAAAAGGCGCAAACGGGCGTGAGCTGGAACGTCCCGCAATCGGGCGTCATGATGCTCCCTCCCGCGGAGAGCGAATAGGCAGTAGAGCCCGTGGGCGTGCTGACGATCAGCCCGTCCGCAACAAATTCGCCCGCGTGACTGCCGTCAATCGTCACCGAGATCCGCACCACTTTGTTGGGTTGTCCCGGCGCAACGGGATGGAGCAAAACAAGCTCATTCAGGCAGTCAAACGTCTTGCCGTTCAGCTCCGTTTCGAGCATGGAACGCTGCTGCCTCGCACACGTCTCGTCAAGGACAAGCGGCACAACGCGCTCATATTCGTTGCGTTCGAACTCCATGAGAAACCCAAGCGTTCCGAAGTTGACCCCGACGATCGGGATACGCAGCACGGATGCCCGCAGCGCAACGCGGAGCATCGTCCCGTCGCCGCCCAGGACGACGAGCCTGTCCGCACGTTCGATCTCATCCAATTTGGAGTATATCTGTGCCGCATGTCCGCGTGCGACGATCTGCGATGCAATCGTCTCCGCGACGGACCGATCTGCCTGATCGGCATTGTAAAAAATTCCTATTTTCATTTGTATATATTATACAGTATTCTGTGCATATATGCAATAGTTTTTTAAGATTTTTCCTCGGGAAATCTCCGCTCGGCCGCCAGGCGCAAAAACTCCTCGCGGGAGATCTGCCTGCCATCTTTTTGCAAAAAGACAATATACTCCACATTCTTCTTCGCATGAATGGGCGCATTGACGATCGACATAGGCGCGAGCAAAGCGGACAGACACCGCTCGTAAAATTCCGAAAGCAGCGCCGCATGATATTTGACAGAAAGGATCCCGCTCTTCCCAAGCCCCCTGCCCCCGCATTCAAACTGCGGCTTGAACAGAACAAAGGCACGCCCTCCCCGATCCAGCAGCGCGGAAATGACGGGCAAAATCAAAGAAAGAGAGATAAAACTCAGATCGGAGACGACACCGTCAAGAGGCATATCAAAATCTTCGCGCCGCAAATAGCGGGCATTGGTCTCATCCATAACGACAACGCGCGGATCGTGCGCAAGAGACGGGGCAAGCTGTCCCTTGCCGACATCTACCGCATAGACACGACGCGCCCCACGGGAAAGCAACACCTCGCAAAAGCCGCCCGTACTTGCGCCGAGGTCGGCAAAGACGCAGTTTTCAACATTTTGGGAAAAAGCCGTCAACCCGCGCTCCAGTTTATAGCCGCCGCGCGAGACGAGAAGCGAATCTTCCGACAAAAAAATAAATTCGTCCCCGTCCATTACCTCGTCGGAGGGCGAAAGCGGCCTGCCGCCGCGCACGATCAACCCCTTTTGCAGGACAGCTTTCGCGCGCGTCCGCGAACCGTATTTCTCCGCAAAAAAACTATCCGCGCGCATGGCAGTCCCTAATACACCGCAAGACCTCATCCGCATTGGGGCCAAATTCCTCCATCAGCTCGCGTACGCTGCCGTGCGGAATAAAACAGTCCTTAAAGCCAAACGAAAACACATGCTTTCCGCTATTACAAAGATACTGCGCGATCGCTTCTCCGATCCCGCCTAGCAGCACGTTATCCTCGATCGTAATGACGTACTTTTCGCCGCGTGCATCCAACATTTCGGTATCCAGAGGCTTTGCAAACCGAGCATTGACAAGCGTAACACCGATCCCTTCGCTTTCGGCTTTTTCTATGACGCCGCGGGCAAGAGCCAGGCATCTCTCGCCAGCCGCGAAAATTACTATGTCAGACATAGTACTATGCAAAACTTCAAATTTCCCGATATCGACAGTACCAGCCTCCCCCTCTGTCCCCTCTCTGGGATAGCGAATCGCAAGCGGTCCGTTCATATGCGCGCTCTCACGCAACATGAGACGAAATTCTGCAATATTTTTCGGGATCGCAACGGTCAGATTGGGGATCATGGAGAGATAGGATAGATCAAATACACCCTGGTGCGTTTCCCCGTCCGAGCCGGAGACCCCCGCCCGATCGATACAAAACGTTACGGGAAGATTCTGCCCGCAAATATCGTGAATGACCTCATCAAAAGCACGCTGTAAAAAGGTAGAATAGATCGCATAGTACGGACGCATCCCCTCCGCGGCAAGCGCGGCGGACAAAACTGACGCATGTTCTTCACAGATGCCGACGTCAAACGCGCGTTCGGGATAGCGTTCAAAAAACGGGCGCAACCCGAGGGCGTCCGTCATAGCCGCCGTCACGGCAACGATTCTCTTGTCCTTTTTTGCCAGAGCGACCAGCTCTTCCCCCAACGCGGTGGAATACTCCTTCCCTGGCTTGGAAGGTGAGATCCCGTGCGTTCTGTCGGGCTCCTGCTCGCAAAAGGCATATCCCTGCCCTTTGCGCGTCGTGACATGCAGCAGTACACTTCCCGTTTTCAACGCCTTTTTGGCGCGCTCCAAAGCGGGAAGCACCTCTTCCAGATCGTTCCCGTTATATATGCCCATATACTGCAGGCCATACCGCTCAAACAGCGCAATGTCCTCCGTCGGCACTTCGGCGCCCTTCATCTCATCCAGGACCTCATGCGTCCCGCCGACCGTAGGAGAGATGGACATCCCGTTGTCATTTAAAACGATCAGAATATTCGTATTAAGGATCTTCAGACTGTTGAGCGCCTCATAGACCAGTCCGTTGTTAAGCGAACCGTCGCCAATGAGCGCAATCACCTGAAAATTCTCTCCTTTCAGATCGCGCGCCTTCGCAATGCCGAGTGCAGCGGAGATAGAAGTCCCTGCATGCCCCGTATCATAGCTGTCATATTTGCTCTCCGTGCGCTTCGGAAAGCCGGAAATCCCATTCCTTTGGCGCAACGTAAAAAAGCGGTCTTCGCGACCGGACAAAAGCTTGTGCGTATAGCACTGGTGCCCCACGTCAAAGACAATCTTGTCCTTGGGAAATGAAAAAACACGGTGCAATCCGACCGTCAGCTCCACCACGCCGAGATTGGAGGCGAGGTGACCGCCGCGCACGGCTACCGTCTGAAAGATCTCCTCCCGGATCTGTTCGCAAAATTTTTTTAACTGTGAAATTGAGGCGCCGCAAAGCGCCTCGTGCGTCATGATCTCCACTTTGTCACCTGTCCCTCTTCAGGACGTAATTGACGATCCCGCTCAAAAACGCCGTATCCGCTAACTCCATCGAACCAAGAATATCGCGGCAGCGCGCGGCGCTTTTCTCCGCCTTATCCTGTGCGCCGCTGAGCGAATATACTTTGACCGCGGTCAATTTTTGCTCCGCCGCATCTTTCCCAACCGTTTTCCCGAGTTTTTCACTCTCTCCTGTTGCGTCGAGAATATCGTCGGTGATCTGGAACAGCTTCCCAAGTTCCAGTCCGAACGCCTCCGCTTCTTCCTCATACTTACCTGCGATACACGCCGCCATGATCAACGGAGCCGCGATCAGCCGCCCCGTCTTATTGCGATAGATCCACAGCAGCTCTGCCTCACCGCCGTTCTCGCCCGTGTAGAGGAGATCCGCCGACTGCCCCGCCACCATGCCATCCGCGCCTGCCGCACGGGAGAGCGCCTGCGCTGCCCGGAGAAAACCCGTTCCGCGCCCACATTCCCCCAACAAAAGGTCAAAGGCATAGGAAAGAAGTGCATCACCTGCAAGGATCGCATTTGCCTCGCCGAACTTTTTATGATTGGACGGACGCCCTCTTCGGAAATCGTCATTGTCCATCGCCGGCAAATCATCGTGAATGAGAGAATACGTATGAATACTCTCGAGCGCCACGGCAAAATTTTCTTTTCCGTGATAGTCGCATCCGAGCGCCTCGAGCGCGGAAAAAAAGAGCACGGGGCGCACACGCTTTCCTCCCGAAAGCAGGGAGTAGCGCATACTCTCCGTGAGAATTTCCGGTCTGAATGCCATTTCCGCGCACTTCTTTTGTAAATATCCCTCAAAGTGCGCAAGGTATCTCTCGTATTCCGTCCAAAAATTCATCGCATTGCACGCTCCGCACAGGATATCGCGTTTTGCAGCAGCATCGCGATCGTCATCGGTCCGACACCGCCCGGAACAGGCGTGATGAGCGATGCCTTCTGTGAGACCGCCGCAAAATCCACATCGCCGATCAACTTTCCGTCAACCCGGTTGATCCCGACATCAATGACGACTGCCCCTTCTTTGACCATATCTGCCGTAATAAAATTTGGTTTGCCGATCGCCGCGACAAGGATATCCGCCCGTGCACACTCCTCTGCAAGATTGACGGTCCGCGAATGGCAGACGGTCACGGTCGCATCCGCATTGAGCAGCAACAACGCCATAGGACGACCGACAATGTTGCTTCTGCCGATGATGACTGCGCGCTTCCCACGCGTTTCTACATGGTAACGACGCAGCAGTTCCATGACGCCGAGCGGCGTACAGGCGACAGTCCCCTCTTCGTTGAGCGCAAGCCTGCCGATATTTTCCGCAGAGAACCCGTCCACGTCCTTGGCCGCAGGAATACACGCGAGAATGCGCTCTGCATCCAGGTGTTTTGGCAGGGGGAGCTGGACAAGGATCCCGTGTACCGCTTCATCCGAAGCAAGCGCGCGAACAAGCTCCTCCGCCTGCGCCTGCGTCACGTCAGCGGGCAGATAGTGCGCAAAAGAGCGGATCCCCGCATCCTCACAGCCCTTGATTTTATTGCGGACATAAACTTGCGACGCAGGGTCTTCGCCGATGAGTACGACGGCAAGCCCCACTTTTCTGCCATACTTTTCTTCAAAAGCCGCTGCGCGAACGCGCAACTGTGCGCGTACCTCGGCAGCGGTCTGCTTTCCGTCTATGATCGTCATTTGTTGATGATTCCCCCCAAAACACCATTGACAAAGTCCGCCGACTTCTCCGTTGAGTATTTGCGCGCGATCGCAGTTGCCTCAGATACGGAGACGACGGGAGGGATATCATCCATATACCTGATCTCCGCCAGGGCAATGAGCATTGCCGCCTTGTCCGCAGGATAGATGCGATAGTCCGCAAAACGCGTGACCGTATCCGCGATCTCCTTTGCGAGCTCCTCTTTATGCGCCAAAACGGTGGAGACGATGCGTTCCGCAAACGCTGCATCCTCCTCACCGAGTTGCGCATGCCGATAGACAGCTGCCCGAAAATTTTTCTCTTTGTCTCCGCCGAACAGATCTGCAAAGACGATCTTGAATGCGGCTTCCCGCGCGTCGCTTCTCATATCTCTTTATCCTCATGTAATTGTTCCCCCTCGCAAGCGAGAGGGAACGCTGCATTGCCGATCTTCGATCACGCGTTCGCTGCCTGATCTGCAGGCGCCGGCTCTGCCGGCGGCTGAGCCTTGGGCGCAGGAAAGATGACGCTCGTGATATGGACGTCAACTTTCGCGATCTTATACTTTGTCATGGATTCCACCATCTGCTTGATGTTCTGTTGAATGCGGAACGCAAGCTCCGGCACTTTGTAACCGTAGTATGCGATGACGGAGATGTCGACAAAGACACCCTCTTTCTCAAAGCAGATCTTGATGCCGTGGTTCTTGGACGGCACCAGCTCGATACCCTCCGTCTCGCGCAGACTGAGAACGGCGATCCCGCTCACAATATCCGAATTATAGGTGATTTTTCCCTTCTGACCGTTGGGATTGTATCTGATACTTGCCATAACAGTCTCCTTTTCAACCATTATAGCACATCTTTTTGAATTTTACCACTATTTTTTTCAACTTTCCGCGTAAACAGGCATAATTATAATATTCCCGTCCCGCACCTTCTGCTCCTCTTCCAGAACATAGAAGATCTTCGTGACCATCTCGCTGGTCAGCTCGCTGGAATTGACAAATACGTTGATATTGTCGGAATCACCGATTGCAACGGCGGCGTCCGAAAAGCCCATCGTCTTGATGATGGATTCCATGATGAGCTCATCCTCCATCATCTCTACCAGCTCCTGTTTGCGCGCGACTGCCGCGTCGTATTCCTCCGTGCCCGGCTCATACGCCGAAATAACGCTGTCGAGCTGCACAAATTCTTCGCTGCGCGTGGTGTTGCGATCAGCGCGGTAGGTCGTGAAGTAGTTGGCTTCGACCGCCGCATCCACGTCCTGCGACTGCGTCCCTGCCAGCACAAAGTTGCAGACCGCCGTGACGGCAAGCAGCAACACGAGCGTGGACATCAGGGCAATTTTCTTGGTATTGGACATCTTCTTTCTCCTTCTACACAATTATTTTTTGTCAGACGGGTACACATGCACCCGATTATCTGCAATGTTGAGGGCGCTTGCCGTGATCTGCGTGATCCTGAGGCGCGTAAGGATCCCGTCCCCGCCGTCAAAGACAACGACAACGCTGACAGGTACGCCATCTTCCTCCGCGATCAACACATTGACGCTTTCGATCCCCTCGATCTCAGAAAGCAGCGCCGCGATCCGCTCTTCCTGTTCCGTCGGCGCATAACTGCCCGTCGGCGCTGTATTCTGCTCTCGCCCGAATACCAGCCAGCACCCGAGCAGAAGCACAAACGCGACCGCAGCGATCAAAAGAACGCGCGCCGTCTTGTTCTCCCGAAGTTTTCGCAGCGACTCTTTCACATGACCTCCGCTTGACAGCCGTAACGGGTTTCCAGCGCGGCTTCGATCTGCTCACTAATATGTATATGCTCGTCCTGCTCGTATATTCCGAAATCCAGGATCGTAACTTGGATCTTTTGATAGGAAAATGTCGCATCCGCATTGCGCTTGACATCCGCCTCCCCCACGACGTCATACGTTTCATCCAGCCAAAGAACGATCTCCGCTTCGTCCTGCGCAGAGAGCTCCTGCACACAGTATGCAAGATACGCCTCGTCCGTTTCGATCTTTCCGACCGAAAAGATAAACTCATCTCCCGCTGCCAGTTTCCCGATCGGAGCGAGCAGAATAAACAGCGTGACCAACTTCGTCACCCCCTTTAGAAATTCTCCCATTTTTCCGCTCGGCGCGATCATTGCAACGAGTGCAGACAACAGAACAACGCCTGCGATACTTAAAATATAGCCCGTCATCAGAAGATCACCCCGGTAGAACAAATGAGCAGCACAAGCGTTAGAAAATAAAGAAACGCAACGCAGCACAGACCCGCAACGAAAAAGCCGCAATCGGACGCAAGGCGGGAGAGAAACGCAGAGATCTTGCCCCCGACCGGCTCCGCAGCCGCCGCACAGAGCCGCAGAAAGAGCTGACATGCCGCAAACAGCAGAACGGGGCGTAAAATGACGCCGAACAGGAGAAATACGGCAAATGAGCCGACCGCATTCTTGATGAGCGCGCTTCCCGCCAGCACCAGATCGAGTCCGCCGGAGAGAAAACCGCCTACAATGGGGACAGATCCGGAAACGAGATACTTCGCCGCACGCAGAGAAAGACCGTCATACTGCGCCGCCGTGATGCCCTGCACGGTCAGGAAGATCCCGAACAGACCGAGCGACAGTCCGATGAGCCATTTATTGATGCTCTTGAAAAAGTCTGCGAGTCTGGTCGTCCTGACTTCCTCGGAAAGATTGCCGATAAACGTCAGCACGATGACGACAACGGACATCGGCAAGACCACAGCCGTAAACATTTCACAGATCGCGCTCGAGAGAAAGGCGACGGCAGGCCGGTAGATGCCCGCCGAAACGGCGCCGCCGCTCGCCGCCATCAGCGTAAGAAGAATGGGATAGACGATCTGCATCTGCCGTTGCATGCTTTCGATTGCAGAAAACCCCGCACGAAGTACCGTCAGAAGGACGGACAGCAGAGAAGCGCCGACAGACAGATAGGCGGCAAAATGAATGATGTCAGACATCGAACTCTTCATAAAACCGCTCTTGGCGGAATTGAGGACGCCGCACAGAAGCGTGACGGAGAGGATGATCGCAAATGCAGGCAGAAACACCTTCCCTTCCTCCCAGACGAGCGAAAGAACGGATTGCCACAGCGAGGAATAATCAAGGGAAAAATCACCCGTCACGATACTTGCAAGCATATCCTTGAGATCGCCACCCTGATACTGCGGGAGCGAATTGAGATATTCTTCCAATTCCTCGGTATCCAGCGCGTCGAGGAGCTCCCGCACCTCTTCTTGTAACGCCTCGATCGCAGCCTCTTCCTCCGCCGTCAGCGCGGAAGCCGTCAGCTCCGATGTCGGCAAAAAGATCAGCACACACAACATCGCGATCGTAGCAAAAACGCAGAACACAGGCACTTTATATCGACGCTGCATCATGCGATCAACCCCAAGAGATCGCTCACCAGCCCCAAAACACTCTCCAGAATGGGGACGGCAAGGACGAGTATGATGATCTTTCCGCAAAAGATGAGTTTGTCCGCAAGAGAATCCTGCCCAAAATCATGCAGCACGCCTGCGCTGAACTCGATGATGTATCCGATCCCGACCATTTTCAAAAGTGTTTTGACAATGGACGCATTCAGCCCCGTTGCATCGGCGATCTCCGAAAAAATGGAAATGCTGCCCCGAAAGATCTCCAGCGCAAACAGGAGCAGAATGATCCCGCCCGCAATGGTCACGACGACGGCAAGCTCAGGCTTGGTACTCCTGACAAGGATCGCCGCGACTGCCGTCACAAACGCTACGCCTACAAGCTGGAAGATCTGCGTCGTCATGTCACACCGAAAATTTCCTGTACTGTCTCAAACAGGTCACCGATCATGGTAACTGCCACCGTAAGGGCAAGCACAAGCCCGACGATTGAAACGACGGTGGAAATATCGTCCCGATCGGATTTTTTCAAAACCTGACAGACGACGGTCACAATGATCCCGATTGCAGCCAGCTTAAAGATGATGGAGATATCCATTTATACGATGAGAATGATGAAAGCAAGTCCCGCCAGCAACCCTAGCTTGAGATACAGCTCCCCTTTCTCTTTTGCGACCTTTGCGCAGGCGGACTTCTTCTCAGACAAACCATTTCGCTGCCCGCCGAAATATTCCCGCTGCGTATGAGCATCGCTGCGCCCGAGCATAGATAAATAATTTGCGCACTCCTTTTTCTCCTCATCGGTAAGGTAGGAATACTTCAAACTGATCTTATGCTCTGCAGCGAGTATGCGAAGAGTTTTTTGGAAATCTCCGTTGCCCGCATATCCATCCAGCAGAGAAGAAAGAGGCTTGCGCGCATATCCGAGCTCATTCAGATAGCGCTCGTTGAAATCATGGAGCTGCGTATAAAACCGCGCTCTGTTGCGAAACTTCTCCGCGGCAAAATATCCGAGCGCGACCGAAAACAGAACGACACAGCACGCAAGCAGGAGCTTAAGCCACAGCATGCCCGTCCGCCCCGTAGACCGTCCCGATCTTGCCCAACCCGTCCAACACAATGTATCGGTCAAAAATATATTGCGGGATGTTCGCAATATCGCAAAGATGCGCCGACGCAAATACAAAGACCCCGCCGTCCATCGCCCGTTTCACCGCGGCGTAATCCTCGGGCAGAAGCTCGTCCGTGACGATGAGCTCCGGGCGCATTGCCCTGATCCCCGCCGTAAACGCCGTCAATTTATCGGCATACCGCACGACGTCCGACGTCTCTCCCAAATCGTACGCCGAGAGTTCTCCGCGCTCGTCGCAAACGAGCACGTTGAGCCTTCTGCGTTCACAGACAAGGCGCGTCAGATCGCGCAACATGGTCGTCTTTCCGTCGCCGGGCGGCGACATAAGAAGCAGGGACCGCATGCCATCATGCAGACACCGATCATAAATTGGGAACGCACAGCCGGGCACGGAATGCGGGATCCTGATACAAAGCGAAGTGATCGCATGAACGGAGAGCACTCCCCCGCTTTCATAAACGTAAGAACCGCAAATGCCGATCCGTTCACCGCACGCACCCGTCAGAAAGCCCTGCTTAATCTGTTCCGCTACCGAATAGACGCTGTAGCCGCTTGCCGCATAGACAATATCCTCCACCTCCCGAAGCGTCGGAATGAGCGCCGCGGCCGAATTTTCGCTTGTCCCCTGCGCACCGAGATAGCAAAAATGTCCGCCGTAATTGGCGCGCAGCGGCTTCTCGGATCGCACACGAAGTTCATATAAAAGATTGACATTGACATGCCGCACTGCCTCAGAAATACGCGGCGGAAGGAACTCCAGCATGGTATATGATATGGGACAAGTCTGCCGAATATGAACTTCTTTCCTGATTTTCCGCGCACGAAAAAAAACCGACCCACGAACGGGTCGGTTTTTCATTCTTCATCTTTACTCGATCACAAAGACGGAAACGCTGTTGTTTTTGATCGTCGCCTTCAAGGTGTCGCCGTCCAAAGCGATGTCGCTCTCAACGGGCTCAATGTTGATTTGCTTGCCATAGCGGACTCCGATCTCGTTGATGACCGTCACATCCTCATGCCACAGCGTCGTGACATGCGCCTTGGTTTTGCCGGCAAAACCGACAAGCTTTGCCTGCATCTCCTCATCCTTTCCGGAGACGTTGACGACCTTCAGATAGATCTTGCCGTCGTTGCCAACCGTTGCGGACTGGAAGATGCGCTCATTGACCTTCCAGATATTCTTGAACAGCACTTCATGCCACTCGCCGTCCTTCTTGATGGAAGCCGTGAACGTCTTCTTGGTATAGACGAGCTTGATCGTGTTGCCCTCGGGGCTGTAACCGAGGAACTTGTCCTTGCCCATCATCTCGCAGACGGTGCGCATGAAGTCAACGCGCTTGTCGAAGGAGACGTCATAGCCCTTATGATTCTTACCGTACTGGCAGCAGATCGAGAAGCCCGCGCAGTCGATCGTGCCCGCGTCGCGGACATCGGCAACGCCGACACCTGCAATGAAGGACTGCTCGCCGTACAGCCTGCGGAAATCGATGAGCACTTCGCAGTCGCTGAACTTCTGCTCGTCATAGTAGAAGCCGTTGAACGCGTCGCTCTCCTCCACGATGAGCTCGCCGTTTTCGATGTGACCGCCGCGGGAATTGGGATAGACCTTCCAGCCGCCAAGCCCGTCCTTGAAATCGTGGTGATAGAGCGTCTCGCCCGTCTTGAGATCGCGCACCGTGACGCTCTTGACGGCGCTTGCCGTGCGATGTCCGCCGAACACAAGCCCGCCCGCGTTGTCGTCGTTGACCTCGCCGACGTCGGTCAGCGTGTAGTTGCCGACGTTTGCAGCAAACATTTGCTGGACATAGTAGTTGGGCGTCAGCATGACTTCGCGCGCGTTGAACCAGATCATGTCGGGCGTCCAGCGATAGTTGAGCGTGGAGGCAAACAGGGGCGCATAGCAGGTCATCTTGACGACGTCGGAATTGCGCTCACAGCCCGTCAGGAACGCCGCCTCGGCAAGCGCGCTGCGCAGGTTGTTGTCACCATTGAGACGGCCTCTGCCGTCCGACATCGTGTGCATCGCATACTCGCCCATGAACACCTTTGCGCCATCCCTGTCGTAGCAGTCATAGCGCTTGGTGTTATCGATGAACCACTGATAGGAGTTGTAAACGTGCTCGTCCACGATCATGTCGCGGTACTTTTCGTTGATGACCTTCCAGCTGTCGTTGCTGTCCTGCGGGCGGATATCCACGCCTGCCGACGTCACGACCGTGATGTCGAAGAGCTTGAGAAGGTCGGTCATTCTGCCCTTATAGCGGTACTGACGCACGCCGAGCAGGCAGGATGCGAAGTTGTCGAAGTACTCATAGCCCCAGTTCTCGTTGCCGATGCCGATATACTTGAGTTCAAACGGAGCAGGGTGTCCCATATCGGTACGCACCTTTGCCCAATAGGACTCGTTCGGATCGGTCGAGGAGACGTCACCCTTGGCAAAGTAGATGAGGTCGGCGACGTTGTCGATGACTTCCGTCTTGAACGCGGGCGTACCGGGCATGATGCGCTGATACCCCGTCTTGCGCTGTTCCCCCATGCGGATCTGGCACAGAAGCCCGCAATGAAGTACAGGAAGCGGCGTTGCGCCGATATCTTCGCACAGGCAGAAGTACTCATAGAAGCCGATCCCGTAGGACTGCATATATCGCCAGAGGTTGGGGATCTGCTTTCTCTGCTCCAGAGGCCCCACCGTGTTGCGCCACTTGTACTGGTAGTCAAAGGAGACGTCGCCCTCGACGACACAGCCGCCGGGGAAGCGGACGAACGAGGGATGGCAATCCTTCAGGACCTGCACAAGGCGGGGAGAAAGTTTGCCGTTACGGTACTTATTGGGATCGCCCCAGGTCGTTGCGGGAAGCAGGGAGACATAGTCGATGCCGATCGTGCCGTTACCCTCAAGCACAATGCAAAGACGGCCCATCGTGTCCTTTTCCGCCACGACGGAGGTGGAAACTTTGATCCAGTCGCCCTCGTTGCCTTCGGGGATCGCGATCTCGCCGATGGTCGTGTGACGGCCATGCGCGCCGCGGATAAACACCTTGGCAACGCCCTTGAAGCCCATACGCTTCACCCACATGGAGAAGTTGTAGGTCTCCTTGTTGTAGACGGGCATGCCGTACATATCGTACCCGCCGTTGGTGTAATACCCGGGGTTTTCCAGATGATAGATGCCGCCGACATTGAGCACCATATAGTGCGGATTGTTGGCGTTCATGCCGCCCCTGTCGGAAATATACCTGGGACCTGCGCCGTAAATGTCCCAATAGAACCAGTTTGCGCTGCGCGCGTCCACATGGCTCTCGGCATTGAAATCGTCGTACGCGAAATACGCAAATTCAAACGAGTTATTGATGACCATTTCCGCATTCAGGCCGCCGTCTGCGGACTGATTGATGTCCTCGAAGAAGATACCGTAGAGCTCTTTGGAAATGTCTACGCCCCTCTTCTTTGCGTCCAACGTGTACTGTACCATTGATTCTCCTTCGCTGTTTCACCGCGACTCGGGTTTGGGTCAGCTGCCCTTGATCAGCATGTGCATAAATTGAGGTCTTTTTCCTCGCTGATCCTCGCCCATATTATAGCAGAGATTTGCATTTTGTCAACATTATTCTGAAATATTTTACTTGAAATTTAATAAAATCATTTATCACAAAAACAGTTCGCCATTTACATGTGGTCATCTTTCAGACGAGCTGCCGACATAGGCGCAGAACGGAAAAATCATGCTTATAAACTGCGCAAAAGGTCGTTGATGCGCACCTTTTTGATACGGCCGAGCGGCAACAGCACCGCCGCCATATAGACGACGAAAACGGCAGCCGGAACGACGGCGAACAGCGCCTGGGGCATGAAGACGGTAATGGGGACGGCATCCGCAAAAGCGGCGACGTAATTAAGCCAGTACACCCCGCCCGCCGTCAGTCCAACGGTCAGCAAGATCGCGACCGCGAGCAGGAGCAGCGCCTGCAACACGAAGATGACGGCGATCTTCCCGTCACGGAAGCCGAGCGATTTCAAAATACCGATCGCACGGCGATTTTCGGAAATGGAGTGCGCCGTAAAGTACGCCGTGTACAAAAAGGTGACGACCGTCAGGACGCAGCCGAACACGGCGGCGATATTGCGCACATAGACCTGATTCTCATAGGCGGCATTGATAAACTCCGCCACCTTCACAATTTCCCCCTGCTCGGTGATCAGCGTGCCCATATTGCCGAGGCGAAGGCCCAGTCCCTCCTCGTCGAGCGCATACTCCAGGATCTCCTTGGTGAGATTTTCAGGCAAGAGCGTCACGCCATAGCACAGGTATCCGCCCAAACCCGCCTCGTCCCATGCCTCGGGCGTGAAGATGACGTTCGGGAGCACGTCGGTCTCATACGGAGAAAAGTTTTCCGTCGCAACGGTGCCCGAGACGAGGGCCATTTCCCCGAATACGAAGGCGTACTCGCCTACCTGCGCTTCCTCGCCCGTACGGCGCAGCAAAATGGCGCCGCTCGCATCGCCGCTGACCGTGACAAACTCATACGGATGATTGGCAATGCCGACGCTTTCTCTGTGCTCGCCCTTTGTGATCCGCGTGAGCATGGCATCCGTATTGGAGAACAGATAGGCCCTCACATCGCTATCCAGCGTACCATTTTCCCCGTTGGGCAAAAGATACTCCAGTTCGATATAGCGCAGGTCATTTTCCTGTAAATAGTTCCATGCAATATCCGCGGGTGTGACGCTCAAAATAGAGACGCAGATGCAGAGCACCGACATCAGAAGCGCCAACAGCAGGCAGCAGAGCGCGCTGCGCAATTTGGAAGTTTTCACCTGCCGCAACGCAAACCGACAGGCAAGCCCTACCGAGATATGTTCCTTGACCTCTCCGTGGCGGACATGCCGCTTTCTGGATAGGACGACCGTCCGTTCCTCGGCCACCTGCCCGTCCGTAATGCGGTAGATCACATCGCCGTAGCGTTCCGCGCTCTCCCTGTCATGCGTAACGACCACGACAAGGCGCTCCGCGGAGAGCGATTTGAGCACTTCAAACACCTGACGCGCATTTTCCGAATCCAGCGCGCCCGTCGGCTCGTCGGCGAGGATGAAGGACGGGTCCCGCGCGAGCATTCTTGCGACGGCGACGCGCTGCTGTTCCCCGCCCGAGAGCGTGCGCGTGCGGCGGCGTTCAAAGCCCGCCATGCCGACGACGGCAAGGCACCTGCGGCACTCCTCGTCCGATGCGCCCGAGAGCCGCATATTCTCCCCGACCCGCAGGAAGGGAAAGAGGCCGATGTCCTGAAAGACATAGCCGCATTTACGGTCCTCGCCATATGCAATCGTTCCGGACGTCGGCACATCCAGCCCGCCGAGCAGGTTAAGCAGCGTCGTCTTGCCCGAGCCGCTCTTGCCGACGAGAAAGACAAGTCCGCTGTCCGGCAGAGTGAGCGTAACGCCCTTGAGCGCCGTGACGTCCCCTGCCGCCGTATGGTAGACTTTACAGACATTGTTCAGCTCGATCATATTATCTCTCCTTGCGTATGGTATCGGCCAGGGGCAGCCGCCACAAAAAGACCGCGACGACCAACGTCACCAGGAGCATGGCGGCGAGCGACATCACGACCGGGAACACAAATGCCTCCCATGAGACGCCCGCGACGGTAATGACGTTCCCGTCCGCCACGGCACGGATGACCGCATAATTCAAAAACGGTACGGCAGGCGCGACAAGCGCCAGCGCGGGCAGGAGCATGGGAAGGGTCAGCAGCGCGATGCCGGTCATACAGGCGCCGAACACCTGCCGACGCGTCATGCCGAGCGCACGCATCAGGGCGAGTTCTCCGCGCCTGCGCTGCAATGCGGAGACGGCGAAGAAGAGCATCAGCACCAGATAAACGGCAAGAACAACGTAAAGAATAATTTGCATCGTGTCGTCGATCTCGTTGATCGCGATGACCGCATCCTCGACTTCCCGCCAGACCCGGCCTGCCATTAAATCCGTCCCGTCCTCCGTAAGGCCCGCCTTATAGACCTCGAAGTCTCCCCATGTATATCCGATCTCCGCCAAAAACTCATAGAAGTTTTCATCGACGGAGACGTACGCATAGTCCCATATGTTGATGCCGTTTTGTTCCTCCAGCTCGTCTTGCAGGGCATGCGAAAAAATATACCCGATACTATAGATGGTGAGATTCCCCCAACCGTCGCCAAGATTTCCGGAAGCGTCTACGCCGACCCTTCCTTCCCTTACGATGCCGCCAAACGTCAGCACGGGGACACGCCCGAGCGCGTCCTCAACATCCTCATTGGCATAAGAATAGAAGAAGTCGGAGAGAAAATCGCCATACAGCTTGAACTGCATGCCGACGCAATCCTCGATCGCAAGTCCGCTCTCATGGAAGGGGATCTCTTCCCCGTCAATGATCACGCAGTTATAGTATTCCGTCGTCACGGGGAGCTGCGTCGGATTGAAGGGATCGAACTCCCCCTCTGTATGGGAATACGACCCGGACAGCAGCCAATCCCAATCGGCCTCGGGAGTCCTTCCGCAGTTGACATAAAAAACATCCTGCGCAAGGGGAAGGATCTGCGTTTCCTGTGTGTACGAAAACAGCGCGAGATCGCTTTCGTCCCAGATCCACGCTGCGCCTGATGCAAAATTAAAAATTTCGTCCGGGGCGTGTTCCGCAGCGGACAGTACTTCCCGCGAGAGTTCGATCTCGCCGCCCGGTCTATCCCCTATAGAAAAACTTCCGCCCGTTCCCGTCGGTCTGCCATGCAGGATCACGTGCGGATAATCTTCATAATGCTCGGCGACAAAGCGCTGCATGAGGTCATCAAACTGTACGTCATGGAGCAGAGAGACCGCTATGACGCAGAGCAGCAGGCAGAGAGATAACAACAGGGAGATCGCCCCCTGCCAGCCCTTGCCGAAAAGGGCTGCGATCCCCACCTTTGCCGCATAGCGATAGCGTTTTGGCGAAGTCGGTGCGGGACTTCTTTGCGTCGGCGACGCATCCCGTGCGCCGCGGACCTCTTGTATTTTTCCGTCTTGCAGCGCGATGACGACATCGCCGAAGCGTTCCGCGCTCTCGCGGTCGTGCGTGACGACGATGACCAGCTTTTCCGACGACAGTTCTTTGAGGATGGAGAAGATCTCCTGCCCCGTCTTTTCGTCCAGATTTCCCGTCGGCTCGTCCGCAAGCAGGACCTGCGCGCCCTGCAAGATCGCGCGCGCAATCGCAACGCGCTGCAGCTGCCCGCCTGAGAGCTGGTTTACTTTACGATTCAGCACATCCCCGATCTCCAGACGCTGCGCGACCGCTTCGCACGCCTCTACTTCCCCGCCTGAAAACAGGATATTTTCCCTGACCGTAAGCGTTGCAAATACATTATTTTGCTGGAAGAGGTACGCGACATCCTGCGCGCGGTACTGCTTCCATTCCTTGGCAGAAAACTGTGACATGGGCTTGCCGCGAAAGATAATTTCCCCCTCGGTCGGCCGATCCAGGCCGCCGAGCAGATTGAGCAGCGTACTCTTGCCCGAGCCGCTCTTGCCGACGAGAAACACAAGCCCACGCGAAGGGAAGGTATAGCTGATCCCCCTGAGCGCTTCCGTGCGCATTTTGCCGTCACGGAACGTCTTTTTGACATTGGATAAAACAAACATATTCTCCCCCTTGTTCGATTGAAATTTTATAACGAATTATCGGCACCTTTGGCAACAACCCGAAGCGATGCCAAAGATGCCGGTCCTTCAAATACTCGCTTCAGATATTTGCATTTTTAATTATGCTACCATTATGTGTATTGCCTATCATAGATCCGTATTGATCGTAGATCCCTACGATCTGCCCGATGCTTCCTCCGGACATGGAAGTCCTTACGGTTCCGCTATTGGTGCAATAGGAAATCGTGCCGCCGTATTCAAAAATACCCGCAATCCCTCCGATCGCCCGCTCTGTCGTATTATAAGAGTAATTGACTTCCGCGCTGTTTTCACAATTGGTAACAATCGCATAACGCACATATGCGGTAATTCCCCCGATATATCCTGAAGAAGTCAAAGAACAGGTTGAAACCACTTCGCAATTAGAGACCGTACCCCCATAGCACGTTCCGGCAATACCGCCAAGAAAGGCACCATAATAATTTTTAAGATTTATGTTGGATGACGCCAACGTACAGTTTGTAATCGTGCCATAGTTGGTGGCAGCCACCGCGCCCACTGTTATGGTTGCGCCTTGGTTCGCTGTCACATTGACATGTACGTTGCTAAAGAACAAATCTCTGACTGTTCCCTTGTTGATCTTAAACAAACCATAACTTCCTGCGGCATTGACATTCATAGACATTCCGATAATCGTAAATAAATTACCGTCCAATGTGCCGTTGAAAGTATAAGGGATCGGAACCCAATCCGACTCCAGGGCAATGCTGCTCGTAAGTTCAAAGTAACCGTTGATCAACGTACTTCTTGTTGCCGTATCGTAAACCGTATAATTTCGAATATCGTTCAAATCTTCCTCATTATAAATAAGATATGGATCATTTACCGTTCCGGCGCCTTCAAGCTGCTTGACATTCGCGGAAGCAACTGCCGCAGTCTCTGCTACGGACGA
The DNA here is from genome assembly GCA_944367185.1 of uncultured Clostridia bacterium. Classification (GTDB taxonomy): domain Bacteria; phylum Bacillota; class Clostridia; order Christensenellales; family Borkfalkiaceae; genus Gallimonas. The sequence continues at coordinate 24,442 of CALVWM010000014.1, forward strand.
AGCCGAATCACGATCGATTTGCGGCGCTGCATTTCCGCACAAAAGGCTTCCCGGCATTACCATTGCCAGTGCAAACAAAACTACAAATACATTTTTTCTTTTTCATACGAATCCCCTTATAATATATTTCCGTGTGTTTTTGTGCCTTACCCCTCAGCAAGTAATACCCATCGGTCTGCCCTCCTTTTTGGTATATCTTGCTTGCATTGTAACACGGAAAAAAAGGGTTCGTCCACCACGTTTTCGTTACATTCTATGTAACATTTTTGTTACATCGCCACTTTTTTTGTGATTTTGTAATAAAACACACAGTTTATTGAGAAAGCAGTTCTCCTTGCGCGCTGTATAGCAGACTGTCTGTTTCTTGCGAGATCCAGTCGCGATCATCGAATTTATACCGCATCCGGGCGCGCCAATATTTTTGTTCCCCGCCCGTGGAAACTGAAACCGACAAGGTTTCGCCCATATTCAGGTCTGCCACCATGTTCATCTTTTCAAGCGTCATGCTCGCATAGGATTCCTGATAGGTCTCCGACGAGTATAGCTCAACATAGACTCTGATTGTAGACGGAAACAACGTAAATGTGTTTTCAACCGTAGCGGTAATGACCCCATTGCCCCCTTTCATCTTAAGAACAATATTTGCAAACACGCCTCGCTCTTCTACGACAATGTTTTCCTCTGCAGAAGCGGCGAAATTAACCCTGCTCAATTCATCTTTTGCCACAACAAAAGACACTAAAGCTACCGTGAAGGATATTCCTGCTAGAAGAATGCTATACATTTTTCTAAATTTGTTCATTTTCATCTCCTCTTGTTCTTCTTACAATGGCGAATGATAATAAAAATAATGATTACCAAAAAAATGGATAATGCAATGCCTGCCAAAATTTGGATCGTTGTCGAAGAAAAATACCATACAGTCGATTGTACATATGTATCCGGATTATCCTCGAGCGGGACACGATACCCCCAAACGAGAATCACGGCGACCGCAATCACAAATATCGTGATAATCGAGACTGCTACCCAAAAGAGAACGCTTTTCCATTTTGGCGTCGGCGGTTCGGCGGGCGGTTCGGCGATGTCCTCCTGCGTTTTCTCCTTTGCGGCGACCTCGGGCGCGGAAGCGCCGCGTACTGCATCGTCCGCCATTGCCGTTTCGTCCCCGTCTGCAAAGAAGTAACTGCCCGGCACGCGGAACAGCTCGCAAATCGCCCGAATGTTCTTCGCCTTCGGGGAGAGCGTCCCCTTTTCCCACCTGTAAATCGTCTGACGGCTCACATGCAGGCGTTCTGCCAGCTTCTCCTGCGTCATTTCATTCTGCCTGCGCAATTCCGCAATTTTGCTGCCAATTTCTATTGTTTGCTTCATACCCGATATCCTCAACCATGAACTTGTTAAGATTATACCATATCCTTCCCGCGTTTTCAATAGCTTTTCTGAAAAAATCTAATCCTCGGTGAAGTTATCCTGCGCCGCTTTCATCACCCTTGGACAGAAAAATAACGGAGATTTTTATTTCACGGTACGCAAAGCTGCGTCCGATCGGCAATCGTTGGCATGCCATAGGGACATAACGCCGCCGCGCGCGAACTCCTGGGAAATCAGCATTTCGAACTGTTTACAATACACAAAAACACGGCAGGGCAACAGCCCTGCCGTGTTTTTGGTGCACCAAGATAACGTAAAATCGAACGATCCCAAAACATAACCTTGCTCTGCTATTAAATATACTTTTATTTATCTTCCCGAAGGCCCTTCCAGACGGGCTGGCGCATGCCGCCGCTCTGCGTTTCGTGCATGAAATGCGCCGTTCCGACAAGTTCAGGTTTCAGCCACACCGCGTCCCTGTACTTCGCAAACCACGGCTTTGAGATGCGGTTGTTTTTCGCAAACGCCTCGATGATCCTCCGCTCCTCTCTGGAAATGCCAAGATACACTTTGCCGCGGCATTGCAGTTTCCCCTCTTCGTCAAAGTAACCGAGGATGAGATCCTTGACCTTTCCGTTCTCGTCCGGTTGGTATCCGCAGATGAGCAAGTCCTCGTCCTGCATGACTTTGACTTTCAGCCAATCGCGCGTCCGCTTGCCGATATGATATTTCCCGTCTTTGCGCTTAGCGACGATCCCCTCCAACCCCTCGCGCTTGGTGAGTTCAAAGAACGCCGTCCCCTCCCTTTCGATATATCTTGAAACATTTAAATTGTATCCCTCCGTCACCTTCTCGGAGAGGTACTTCTTTCGCTCCATGAGAGGCAAGTCCGTCAGATCTTTCCCGTTGTTGTAGAGAATATCATAGGCGACGAACTGCACGGGATTGCTCTTTGCCGCAAGGGATATTTTGAACGCGTTCCCCATCAGACTGCGCTTCTGTAATGCGTAGAAGTCCGGCTTTCCGTCTCGGAGGACGACCAGCTCGCCGTCCAAAACCGTGCGCCGCCGGACACAGCAGTGCATCTCGTGCAGTTCGGGATAGAGCGCCGTCACGTCCTTATACCGCTTGTTCTGCAAGACGACTTTCCCGTCTCCCAGATAGGCGATACAGCGGATGCCGTCCAGCTTGAGTTCGTAGATATAGTCCTCATCGTCGAAGGCCTGCGTTTCATAGAGCAGCATGGGCGAGATGTTCCTGTCGTCAAACAAGTCGCTCATTCCGCCTTCTTCTTCCTTGTCGTACGTCTGACGGGCGGCTTGGGCTTTTTGGCAAGTTCCAGACTCTTTGTGAGCGCCTCCATGAGATTGGAAACACTGCCGTTTCCCTTCTCCTTGGGCGAGACGATCTCCTTGCCCGCGATCTTGCGCTCAATTGCCGCCTGCAGGCGTTCGCGGTACTCGTCCTTATACTCCTCCGCACGGAATTCGCCCGTCATGGATTCGATGATTGCCTTTGCCATCTGCAATTCCTTCTCGCCGCCCACGGAAAGTTCTTTGGCGGGATTTGCCGTGATCTCCTCCGCAAAGAAGAGCGTGTTCAGCAACATCTGCCCGTCCTTTACGCGGATCATGATGAGCGTTTCCTTTGTCCCGAGGACGGTCTTTGCAATCGCCGCCTTCCCCTCCTCCCGCATCGCGGAAAGCAGTACGGAGAACGCCTTCTCGGCGCCCGTGGGGACGACATAATAGGGCTTATCGAAGTAGAGCGGATCGACTTCGGAAACACTTACGAACTTCTCGATCGTGATATTCTTATCCTTCTTCGTTTTGAGCTTTTCAAAGTCGCCCTCCTCGAAGATGACGTACTTGCCGTCCTCATACTCGAATCCCTTGACGATATCCTCCTGTCTGACGGGCTTCCCGCCGCAATCCTCACAGGTCTTTACATACCGCACGCGGCTCATCGTCTTTTTATCGATCATACGGAAACCGACGCCGTTCTCCCGCACAGCGCTGTGCAGCGTGACGGGAATATACACCAGCCCGAAATTCAGACTCGTCTTATAACTGTATGCCATAATGACAGTATGGATAAACGGATAAAATTTAACGGCTGCCATCAGACAGCCGTTAAATTTTATTTCATCAATTTCTAGCTGATCTGCATAATTTCTCAATATCATGCGCCACCCCACCCTGTAAACGGTATACATTCATTATTTTTTCATAAAACTTGTCTTTGCTGGCACGCACACCATCAAAAACAAAAGAAATACGATCTTTTTATTTTATATAGATTCTATTCCACAACTCATCTTTGACCAAATTTTTATCTATAAACCTTTTCTTCTCTTTTTCCGCCAATACTACCCCGGTTTCCTTGTCTTCATTCTGCGCCTTTTCACGCTCTCTTTTTAAAGCAGCTATTTCTTCTATCGTTTCCTTAGTGGCTTTTCCCAATGTGAAAACCCCTGGGATATCACCCATTAAAATCTGAGATTCCCTGAATTTTCTATTATAAACAATAATATCGCTTTCATCTCCATCAAAAAAAATCTCGCAATCACTATAAGCACTATCATCTAAATTTGAGAGATAATTCCCAATGGTTGTTTTGCCACTTCCATTAGCTCCATATATAAAATTAATTTTTGCACAATTATAAGGCATTTCCGGACTTGCACGCAACGATTTTGGCTTTATCCCGTTGACTTCCGCTGGCTTGCTATCAAGAGTTCCGACTTATACCGTCCTATGCACCTTCGCCTGTTGCCCGAAAAAGGCAAATACAAATTCAGAGGTGTTAAAATGGAAATGTTGGTAACAAAGTTCTCAAAAGGAAAGTATACAGCCTGACTTTATTAAGATTTCCGAAGTGCTGGAGCTGAAGAAATA